>CAYPUQ010000641.1:0-2885 GCA_964413655.1 uncultured Solibacteraceae bacterium
AACCGGTAGTCCGTCCCGCCGTTCCTACTAATCCTGCGGATGGTCTGACGCTTACTAACTCCATTCGCACCACCAGCACTCGAACCGGTTTGGTTGTGACCGCATACCTGGACCAAAATGACTATCCAACCGGCCCAAAACCGGACCCGCAGTTGATCTCCTCGCTCCCCCTTAGACCCGGCAAGATCCTGCCCAAGTGGAACTAATACACCATCTCTCCCAATATGTGATGTTAATTTGCGCCGTTGCTAAGGGACGTGACGGGTCGGAGGGCCCCTTCGTTAACTCTTTCAGGAGGTGACGGTAGAGAACGCTGCCACCCGTTGCTCTACGTTCGCGCTCCCACACGCGGGGCACTTCACTCACCGGCGTGACGCCCAACTCGTCGATGTGAAGAACCTTCTCGAACTCCTTCTTGCATGCTTGACAGTAGAAAACATAATGAGGCACGAAACTCTCCTTCCTGCCATCATTGTATCGCCCTCCAATCGGTAGGTTAAGATGGAGGCCGCGTGAGATTCCGCTTCGCCTCTGGTGCTTCGATCGTCCTCCTTGCACTCGCGGTGAGCGCACAGGAACCGGTCGCTTCCGAGGACACCGGCAGCCGCGCCTGCGCCGCTTGCCACGAGGAGATCTACCGGAGCTACGTCTCCACCGCAATGGCCCGCACTGCCGGCCGTGTCGGCACGGGTCCGTTTCGCGAGAGCTTCGAGCGGTCCCGATTTACAGACTCGGCCACCGGCGCGGAGTTCCGCGTCTCCGCCGGCGACGGCGGCTACACCCTCGGATTCGGTCGCACCGCGTCCGGGATCGAGGGACAGCGGGAATTGGAGTGGTTCATCGGTTCCGGCCGGGTCGGAAGAAGCTACCTGTTCTCCATCGACGGATTCCTGTTTCAATCTCCGGTCTCGTACTACTCTTCCCAGGGCCGATGGGACGTTTCGCCGGGTTACCAGCGGCGGTCGAACATCGAATTGGCTCGTGGCATCGAGACCGCCTGTCTCCAATGCCATGCCAGTCGGCTGCAGCCTGCTGCGGGAACCCAAAACGGCTTCGCGTCTCCGCCTTTCCAGGAAGGGATTAGTTGCGAACGATGCCACGGGCCTGGGCGGAACCACATCGCACACATGAGCGGCAGCGTTCGCGAAGGGCCGCTTCAGATCGTCAATCCGGCGAAGCTCGAACCCGCCCGGCGCGACAGCGTCTGCGCGCAGTGCCATCTGACCGGGGCGGCGCGAGTGGCTCGAGTCCGAACCCGCGCCACCGGTTACCAGCCGGGAGAACTTCTATCCGATTACTCCGCCTCGTTCGTGTGGGCCGATACCGAGTCCGCTGGGCTTACGGTAACAAGCCACTACGAGAAGCTCGTTCAAAGCGCCTGCAAGAAGTCGAGCGGCGATCGTTTCTGGTGCGGCAGTTGCCACGATCCCCACGGCGAGCCCGCACCAGAAGAGCGCGCCGGGTTCTACCGGTCGCGCTGCTCGCAGTGCCACGAAACATCCGCCTGCAAGGAGAGTGCCGAGGCGCGGCGGAGGAGCGCCGACGACTGCGCGGCCTGTCACATGCCGAAAGGCACGGTAGAGGACGCGCAACACACCGTGTACACAGACCATTCCATCCCGCGCCGGCCGCGGCCGGCGGTGACGAGGGGCACCACGGGCCGCGAACTCGCTTCGTTCTGGAAGACCGCGGTGGACGATCGCGATGTCGCGTTGGCCTACGGGAGCGCGGCCGGCGCGGACCGCGTCTTGCAGCGGCGCGCCTTCGAGTTACTACAGGCAGCCGCGACGCACGATCCCGACGATATCGCCGTCGCCTCCCAGTTGGCCCAAATCTACGATCGCATCGGAAACGCGGACAGAGCCGCGGCGCTTTACGAGCGCGTGTTGGCAGCCGAAGCGTCGAACGTGGCCGCTGCCATTAATCTGGGCACTCTGCTTGCTCAGCAGGGCCGTACCGCCGACGCAATACGGCTCTGGGAAGGCGCACTAAAACGGGCGCCCGGCCACACCGGCGCCCGCGTCAACCTCGCGGTGGCGCAGTTCCGCGCCGGCGATGCCGCCGCTGCCGAGGCCACATTGCGAAGGGCGCTCGACTACGATCCCGACCATCCTTTGGCGCGAAAGCTGCTGGCGAAGGTCCAAGCCGTGGCGCGGTAGAGCTGGCCCCTAAGATCTGGAATTGTCGCCCTATTTGTTTGGGGAAGCAGTATATGACGAAAGCTCCTCATCGCGAGGCCATCCAACTCGAAGGGGTCCGCGAGAAGGCTCGCTCGATACTCCGCGAGGAGGCCGTTATGCAGTGTCCCTTTCGGTGAGGCTGCGTAGGGTAGCTGCGGGGCGTGATTTCTCTGGGAAATAGGTCAGCTCAGAATCCGGCTCATGCGCGGCAGAACGACTGGGTCGACCGCGGCTTTGGTCAGCGAGACGAAACCGACTCCGAGGTGGTCCAGTTCCTGGCGAGCTGTCAGCAGGTCCGCCACGGATCGGCCCCAGCGATCCAACCGCCACACCAGCACCACGTCGATGTCACGGCGGCAGGCAGCCGCGACGATCGGGCCAATGCGCCGGAACCGATTTCCAACACGATCATCCAGCCCCGTCGGACGACAGATTCCGGCAAAGGCGCGGATCTGCAACGGGATGATCTGCTGGTCATTGGTGGACACGCGGGCATACAAGCCAACCCGAAACATTTTCGGCTGCTCCGGCGGCCTCCAAACCAGAGGGATGTTGTTTGCAAGACTCGGCCGAGGCCGGCGGTTTGCGCGCAAGGGCCGGCACGATCACGACTTGCCCGGAGCCAAGTTGTTGTTGGCAAGATCCTTGCCCAGGGGCCCGAGTAGCCAAACTCCTGCCACAGTGGACTTTAGCCCGCATTTCTCA
>CAYPUQ010000642.1:0-2881 GCA_964413655.1 uncultured Solibacteraceae bacterium
CAGTCCGCACGGAGGCGAGCCCGAAAGCCGGTAGAAATTTCCGCGATGAACAAGAAATCGAGAGCCGCCCTGGACCACGGTGCTGCTTCCGACCTTTGGCGGCACACTTTCTCGCAGATTCCTTGCGTCTTCGGCCGCTTGGTGTATCTGGCGTCGTTGCTGAACTCCAACACCGGCCGCTATGAACACCACGGCTTAGCCCTGGTTTTCGGCGACGACGAAGCGAACCAGACCTTGTGCTCCAGCCACGAACAGGCGTTCCGCGAGTGGCTCAGCTTTAATCTGGAGCAGCAGAAGGCGGATCTCGATCTGTACCTGGCCAATCTCGGGGTCGACCGCCGGACGATCCTGAACACGTGGATCCGGCTCACTCCCTATCGCAATCTCGTCCCCGCCTCGGCCCAATCGCAGGAACGGCGGCTGTTCTTCGCCGACATCGAGGCGCTGCTGGGGCTGCTCAAGAACGAGTACGGCGTCGTCGTCCAGAGTCCAGACGCATAGCGACGCCCGTCACCTGCCCGATAATATCGATCTCGGTCCGGCTGCTTGAGAACCGGAACACTTGCGGCGCTTTTCCCGACGCCGGGTGGTACTGCAGGATCAAATCGTCGTCGTCCTGCGCGCACCAGGCACATTCGAATCCGTCGCGATGTTCGAAGAAATAGATCGGCCGCTCGAACTCGGTCGTCCAACCGGACTGGACCGGGCGGCGCCGCGCCTCGTCGATCACGAGGAGGGAGCCCGGTTGCAGAATCGGGTACATCGCCCAGTCTTCGGTGCCGAGGAACGCGTAGCGGTGATTCTTCAGATCGAGCCCCTGCAGCAGCATCACCGGCAGCGTGCCCCAGCGTTGAATGAACCGGCTGAGGTGTGTCGTCTTGCGCAGATCCACGCCGGGGTCGAGCGCCAGCGGGATCTGGACGACACCGTTTCCACCGGTCGGAAATCCGATGACGTGGCTCCGCTCCACCTCGATCTGCGCCGCGTCGGCCGCCAATTGCGACACATCGATTCCGTACCATTGCAGCACTTCCATCGGGTCCAGCCGGTAGATGGCGCACAGCGAGTACACGCGGTAGAGAGTCGGAACAGTACCCTTGTTTTCGATATCGGCCAGACGGCTCAGCGCAATCGCAAACTCGTCGTTGGCGTGCCGCTGCGCGATTTTCTGGCTGGCCTCCTCGACGTCGCGATAGCGAAGGTTTAGCCGCTCCCTGATCCGCTTCAGGCGCTGGCCGGGATCGTCCGTGTTATGATGCTCAGCGGCGGTTCGTAACGACGGCGCGACAGCGCCCTCGTTCCACCCTGACTGGTGGATACCCATTTCCACTGCATTATACCGCCCGGCAAGGGGCCGTACAAGGAGGGTAGGTTTAGTTTTGTTCTGAAATCAGAACAGAGTGACCTCGCGAATGGGAAAATTGACAATCATCGTGGCCGTCACCGGCGCGAGTGGCTCGGTCTATGGCTGGCGGCTGCTGGAGAAGCTGCGGGCCGCTAACCGTGTCGAGACCCACCTGATTCTCTCGCGGAGCGGTGAGCGAACCGCTTGGCTCGAAATGGACAAGAAGGCTCCGGATTTCAAGAGCTTAGCTGATTTCTCCTACCCGGTTGAGGACGTCGGCTGCCGCCTCGCCAGCGGATCGTTTCCGGCCGGCGCGATGGTGGTTGCTCCCTGCTCCATTCACACCATGGCTGCCATCGCCCACGGCATTTCCTCTAATCTTATCGTCCGCGCCGCCGACGTTACCCTAAAGGAAAGGCGAAAATTGATCTTGATGGTTCGCGAGACGCCATTTCACCTGGGCCACCTCCGCACGATGACGCTGCTCGCCGAGATGGGTGCGATTCTGGCGCCACCCATTCCGGGCTTCTATCACCGGCCCCAAACACTCATGGACTTAGTGGATCACTCGGTCGACCGTGTGATGGACCTGTTGGGCGTTCCCGCCCCGGATGCTCGGCGATGGGACCCGAACGCGGCGCGGGAGGATAGCTGACGAATGGCTCGCCGCAAACCGCCGCCTTCGGGGTCCCTCAATGTCGCGTTCCAGGGCGAACTCGGCGCCTTTAGCCAAATCGCCATTCTCCAGTTGCTCGGACCGGAAGCGCAGGCGGTGCCTTGCCAGCAGTTTGAACACGTATTCCGCAAACTGGCCGGCCGCGAAGTGGACGCCGCCGTCATTCCAATCGAAAACACGCTACATGGATCGGTGCACGAGAACTACGACCACCTGCTGCGCTTCGATCTCTCCATCGTGGCGGAAACCAGCGTTCGGATCGTCCACAACCTCATCGCCCTGCCCGGCGTTGCTTTCGGCAAGGTCCGGCGCGTTTACTCCCACCCCGTGGCCCTGAATCAGTGCCTGGATTTCTTCGCCGCCAATCCACGTGTCGAGCGCGTGCCTTTCTACGATACGGCCGGAAGCGTGAAGATGCTGGCGGAAAAGAATCTGGAGGATGCCGCCGCCATTGCGTCGACCCTGGCCGCCGACCTCTACGGATGCCGGATTCTCAAACGTTCCATTGAGGACGACCGCCAGAACTTCACGCGCTTCTTCCTGTTGCGCCGGCCGGCCGACCCCCCACTGCGCGAAATCCCCTCCAACCGGCAGTACAAGACCTCGCTGGTTTTCAGCACTGCCAACATGCCGGGATCGCTCTTCCGGGCGCTGAGCGCCTTCGCCTTGCGGGATATTAGTCTCGCCAAGATCGAGTCGCGCCCGCTGCGGGGGAAGAAGTGGGAATACCTGTTCTACCTCGATTTCCTCGGTGACATGGAAGATGACCGCGTGCAGAACGCAATGGGACACCTGCGTGAGTTGGCTGACTTCCTGCGTGTGCTGGGTAGCTATCCCCGCGGCGACTGAAACCACAAAGA
>CAYPUQ010000643.1:0-2881 GCA_964413655.1 uncultured Solibacteraceae bacterium
AACTCGGCTCACGGTCGGCGATTGAATGGGTCGTCGATCAGTACCGCGTCACGGAAGACAAACGCTCGGGCATCCGCCAGGACCCAAACAATCCCGGCGATCCCGAGTACATCCCCCGGCTGATCGCGCGCGTCACCACGGTGTCACTCGAAACTCTGCGCCTCGTCCGCTCACTGCCCGCCCTCGAGTAGGCCAGGCTACTCGCTTACGGCCGTTCGAATCAGCGGCCGACCCGCGTGGATTGGTGAGCGGCCATTTGCCAGTGGCCGGCGTTTTCGGTGTAGACCTGCAGGGTGCGGACGCGGAAGCTATCGCGGCCCAACATCTTGACGTCGCAGAAGCCGGTGAGCACCGCTGCCTTGCCGTAAAACCGGATGGTCAGGTCGCTGAACGTGAACGATTCGTAGCGGGCCGGCCCGTTCGTGACGGCGGCGATGTACTGTTCCTTGTTCTGGGTCTGTCCGCCGGCGTGGGCGTACTGGAGGTCGTCGGCCAGAAATCGTTCCAGCGCCTCTTTGTTCTGTTTCACGGCGGCCATTGTCCAGCCGCTGGCGGCTTCGCGGACCAGATCGGTCGAATCGGCCACCAGGAGGTAAGGGGCGGCGAGGAGCAAGAAGAGTGCGTTTAGCCGGTTCATGAGTGAGTTCGTCCGCCGTTCAGGCTCTGAGTTTGTCCATCAGCTCGGTGCTTCCGCCGATGTCGGTTAGCCGGAAGTCCCGCCCGAGGTGATGGAAGGTCAGCTTCGTGTGATCGAGGCCGAGCAGGCCAAGGATGGTTGCGTGGAGGTCGTGCAGGTGCACCTTGTCCTCGACGGCGCGGAGACCGAGTTCGTCGGTGCCGCCGATGACGCGGCCGCCCTTGACGCCGCCGCCGGCCATCCAGATGGTGAAGCCGTACGGGTTGTGGTCGCGGCCTTCCGAACCGCCGGAACCGCCGTCCGACACAGGGCTGCGTCCGAACTCGCCGCCCCAGATCACGAGCGTCGAATCGAGCAGGCCGCGGGATTTCAGGTCCATGAGCAGACCGGCGACGGCTTTGTCGGTCTGTGCGGCGCGGTCGAGGTGGTTCTGATCGCAGGCGATGTGGCCGTCCCAATCGGTGGCGTTCATCCCGTTGCCCGACCACACCTGGACGAAGCGGACGCCGCGCTCGACGAGGCGGCGGGCGAGCAGGCAACGGCCGCCAAAGTCGGCGCTCACGGGATTGTCGAGGCCGTAGAGCTGCTTCGTCGCCTCCGACTCGTCGCTGATGTCGGTGGCTTCCGGCGCGGCCATCTGCATGCGAAAGGCGAGTTCGTAGGAAGCGATGCGCGCCGACAATTCCGAGTCGTTGTTGCGCGACTCCATGTGGCGCTCGTTGACTTGGCGCAACGTCTGGAGCAGGTCGCGCTGGCGCTCGCCGTCGACGCCTTCAGGGGGGCTGAGATTCAGGATCGGATTCCGGCCGGGGCGGAACGAAGTGCCCTGATAGGCGGCCGGGAGGAATCCGGGGCCGTAAACCGCCGGGCCGGAGCGGACGCCTCCTTCCAACAAGACCACGAAGCCGGGGAGATTCTCGTTCTCAGTTCCGAGGCCGTAGAGAATCCACGAGCCAAGACTCGGGCGGCCGATGCGGGACCAACCGTTGTTGATGAGAAACTGCGCCTGGGAATGAGTGAAGCCCTCGTGATAGCAGGAGCGGATGACCGCGATATCGTCCACGCACTTAGCGTTGTGGGGCAGCAGGTCCGAGACCCACAGGCCGGACTGGCCGTGCTGGGCGAACGTCCGTTTCGAGGCGAGGATGAAGGTGTCCTGAAGTTTGCCGTTCTGGAAGTCTTCGTTACCGAAGCTGGCGGGCGGGTGCTGGCCGTGCAGTTTGGTAAGGAGCGGCTTCGGATCGAAGGTATCCACCTGGCTCGGGCCGCCTTGCATGAAGAGCGAGATCACGCTCTTGGCTGTTGCCGGCAGCGGAGGCGACTTCGCGGCGATGGGATTCACCGTGGCGGCGGAGGCGGAGCGGCTGAACAAATCGTAGGCCGCAAGCCAGCCGAGGCCGAGGCCGGAGTTCTGGAGAAACTTGCGCCGCGAATTATCAGTCGACATAGACGAACTCATTTGCATTGAAGAGGAGCAGGCACAACAGCTCCAGGGAATTCCGTTCGAGGAACGCGACCATCTCGCTTCGTTCCGCTTCGGCGGGCGGCCGGCCAAGGGCGATCAGCCAGGCGGCTTCGACGAGCGCCGGCGGATCGTCGCGCCCGGCCTGCTTGCGGACGCGGGCAGCAAAGCTCTTCGCCTGCGCGGAGCTGAACTCGCTGTTCATGAGCGCGAGCGCCTGCGGGGCGACCGTCGAGGTTTCGCGCCGGGCGCAGCTTACCGCCGAGTCCGGCGCGTCGAAGATCTGCAGCATCGGGAGGGTGAGCGACCGCTTCATTTGCAGGTAGATGCTGCGGCGGTTGTGCTCGGCCGGGTTGGGGTGCGCGGGCCAGAGATTCGGCATCCGGGCGGCGAGCAACTCTTCGCCGGTGAGCGGTGGAATGATTCCGACGCCGCCCATCTTGAGGTTCAAGGTCCCGGCCACGGCGAGCATGGAGTCGCGCAGGGCATCGGCATCGAGGCGGCGGCGGTTCATCCGGCTGAGGTAGAGGTTGTCGGGGTCCTGATCGAGGGCGCGGGGCGACGCGACGCTGGAAGAGCGGTAGGCGCTCGAGAGCATAACCAGACGGTGCATCTGCTTGATGCTCCAGTTGCGCGCGGCGAACTCGGATGTGAGCCAGTCGAGCAGTTCGGGATGGGTGGGCGGTTCGCCCTGGCGGCCGAAGTCGTTGGGGGTGCGAACAATGCTTTCGCCGAAGTGGCCCTGCCAGATGCGGTTCGCCATGACCCGGCCGAGGAGGGGG
>CAYPUQ010000644.1:0-2869 GCA_964413655.1 uncultured Solibacteraceae bacterium
CCCGAGCCCTACCCGCTAGCGCCGCCGGCCGCGACCGTTCTCCCGCCACCACCGGTGTGTGCTTCAGTGGCGCCACGCTTCCGGCGCCCTCGCGGCCCCGCCAGTCAACTCAAATTCGGACAGTATTTTTTAATAAATTAAGAAAATCAGCATTGAAGTGAACTAATTGTTTCGTTCGTAACCCCCTGGAATGGCGGTTCGCCTTCTTAACCGAAGCGAGCTAACAGCCAGAGGGCCTGGGTCTAAATCATGAGGTGCGTCTACAAACCGGGGTTACGTGCGCCCGCGTCGGTGTTGATCGCCGCGGCGGTGCTGTGCGGCCTCGCGGCGGGCACGTCCACGCTCCATGCGCGCGTTGGGTTCCACTCGGTTGCCATACCCAGCCGGTACGCCGATGCCGTCGACCCTGGCGCCCTGCAAATTTACTGCGCGGATGCGATCGGCAATTTGCAGAGCTTTTTCTTCCTTCGAAAGTTACCTTTCGATTCGCGCCTGGTTCGCGAAGAACGCGGCCAACTCTGTCACATCTACTACGAGCCGAGCCTTCCCGGATTTCGCGCGAGTCCCGACAACGCGCCGGTCTCCGGCTTGTTTGTGGACGTCGATTTCGCGGGCTTCCTGAGCGGCCGCGCCGACCGCTACGGCGATGTGCTGGATATCGCCAAGGCCATGTTGCCCGGAATCAAACGGCCGCTCGATATCACGATCGGCGTTCCGCTGAACCAGGATCCCACTCTCTACAAGCAAGCGCTGCGGACGCACCTGAAGGACTCCATTCACCGCTTCGGCTTTCGGAACATCAACTGGCAGAAGACCAATCCGTGGACCCAGGATTACCTCAAGTCGGGAGCATGGCAGGGACAGCCTCGTATTCTCGTAACGCGCATGTCGTACGAGGGAAATGCCGAAAATGGACTGGCCTATAAGCCGATGCTCGACTCGTTAACCGATGAGCGGTTTCATCGGTCACGCCTGTCCTGGGAAGGCGGCGATCTCCAGTTCGTGCTTCATCCCACGGACCCCGGCAAGCTGATTCTCTTCTATGGACACTCCGCGCGGCAGTACTGGGGCGAGGCGCTGACCGGCGCCGAATACGAGTATGTGCTGAAACTCGAATTCGGCGCCGACTTGGCCGTGGACCTCACCGACCTCGGCCCGCACGTCGATTACTTCCTCTGCTTTCTGCCCGCCGATGGCATAGTGCTGGTGTCGCGGCAGATGCGCGAGAACTTCGGAATCCTGCGCGCCGCGGTCGAGCGGCTTCGGGAGATCTACCAACCACAAGTTCCGGCCGGCATCGTGGAACTCGACACGCTAACCCGGACGCGCGAGGAGGCCTTCGGCGCGAACCTCTCGAAGATCCGGAAGCTCATCGACAAGTTGTGGAAAGAAGAGAAGAACTGGAGCCTGTCCATTGCCATGGAAACGGCGAAGCAGATCGAGCGCTATGTCCAGGCAAACTGCCCGAATGAGCCGGAGCAATGCGTCTCGCCGGCCGGAATCGCCGCGATGCTGGCCAAGGAACCCGAGACGCTCAGCGCCTGGGCGTCCGGGGCGACGCAACTCCGCGGGGCCGACGTCGCCACCGAGCGCTTGCTGAACATCGTCCAAAGCCAGTTGCCCGGTCAGAAATGGGCCGGCTTCCCCGGCGCGGATAACAAGATCCGCCGCCTCGAGAATCTGGGTTTCAAGGTGGTTCGCGTCCCGCATATCGGCGCGTACAACGCGAACGGCGAGGATTGGTCGGGCATCGGCTACGTCAACGCCGCTCTCATCGATCGCACGCTCTTCGTTCCGGAGTTCGGCTTCGGCGCAGCTGAAAAGGCAATATTCGACGAGATCCAGGCTCAATTGCCCGATTACCGCGTTGCCCCCGTATATGCGCGCCACATGCTGCTGCACAACGGCGGGATACACTGCGTCCTCGGCTTCGTGCGCGGCGCTGGGCCGGCGCCGCTCGTCACAAACCGCTAAGGATCGCGCCTACGCCCGCATCTTCTGGAACGCGTCCAGGCACATTTTCGCCGTCTCCATCGGCGGATATGCGCTGCCCTCCTGTTCGATCAGATAGAGTTCGATTCCGCCGCCGCCTTCAGCCGCCGCGAAGATCTCCCGCCACGGCGCGGCGCCTTCTCCGAACAGGACCCGGTAACCCTTGTCGGGATCGGGCGACCAGTCCTTGCAATGAATAGAAGTGATGCGCCCCGGGTTCTTCTTGATCCAGGCCACCGGATCGGCGCCGGCGTGTACGCACGTGCCCACGTCAAGTTGTAAGGTCACTTCCGGCGGCGTGTTCGTGGCCAGCACGTCCATCGGCAGCGTGCCCTCCAGCGCCTCGAACTCGATCCGGTGATTGTGAAAGCCCGCGCGCATCCCGGCCGGCTTCAGCGTCTCGGAGGCTTGGCTGAGCCGCTCGGCGACGGCCTTCCAACCGTCGAGGTTCTCCACCCGTCCGGCGCTCGCCATGACGATGTACTTGCTGCCGATGATCCGGTTCAGCTCCATTGCATGCGGAAGTTGTTCGGGCTCGAAGTACTTGGCACTGTTGTGAGTGGAGAGGCAGCGGATACCAAGATCGTCCAGCAGCTTCCTGACGTCGCGCGCGTACTCGACGGTCCACTCGTAGTAAGGCGAATAGAACTCTACGCATTCGTACCCCATGGCCGCGACCGCGCGCACGGTGCCCATGAGGTCTTCTTTCAGTTCGTTCCGGACGGAGTAGAGTTCGAGTCCGACCGGAATGCGTCCGCTCGACGTGGCCGCGGTGTCGCTCTGAGTCGAGCAAGCGACGGAAGCGGCGGCCGCCGTGGCGAGAAAGGATCGGCGGGAAACACGATTGCTAGGTGTCATCGACCGCCACGATATCACA
>CAYPUQ010000645.1:0-2849 GCA_964413655.1 uncultured Solibacteraceae bacterium
TTTACATCATTTTTGTTTTATAGACCAGGCCCGACTTTCACCACAGGCTGTTAGGGTAGTCGTCCACCAGCCGCCAAACCTCAACCAGTCACACTACCTGTTGGGGCCACCTGCGTCAAATAAATACCCCCTTTATTTAAAACATTCGCAAGGGACGATCGGTGCGGTTCGTCCAGACTGTTGGCGGCTCAAGAGGAAGCCAGCGCCTGCTCGACGTCGGCGAGAATGTCCTCGACGGCTTCGATGCCGACCGAGAGGCGCAGGAGGTTGTCGCGGATACCCAAGCGCTCGCGCTGCTTCGGGGAGATGTCGCGGTGGGAACTCATTGCCGGATAGAGCACCATCGTGTGGACATCGCCGAGCGAGGTGGCGCGCACGATCATCTGTAACCGGTCCATGAAGCGGAACACATCGGGCTGGCCGGCGTCTTTCAATTCGAAGCTCACGATCGCGCCGTACATACCTTCAGGGAAGAGGCGCCGGATGGTTTCGGCGTCCGGATGGTGCGGGTCGCCGGTGAAGTAGACCTTTTCGACGGCCGGATGAGAGGCCAGCCACGACGCCACGCGGCACGCATTCGCGCACTGCCGCTCCATCCGGAGCGGAAAGGTTTTGATGCCGCGCAGGCTGAGGTAGCACTCGAATGGCCCGAGCACCGGTCCGATGATTCGTCCCATGGTGCGCAGCACCGGGTAATGGCCGGCATCGGCGACCACAATGCCGCCCAGCACGTCGCCGTGGCCGGAGAGGAACTTCGTCAGCGAGTGAACCACCAGATTCGCGCCCAGTTCGATGGGGCGTGCCAGCAGCGGCGTGGCGAAGGTGTTGTCGACGAGCAGCGCGGCGCCGGCCGTGCGCGTCATCGCGGCGATCCGGTCGAGTTGTCCGACCCGCAGCAGCGGATTCGACACCGTCTCCATCAGGACGCACCCGGGCCGTGCCTCGTCGATTGCCGTGCGCACGGCGTCGAGATCGCAGATGTCCACGAACCGCGTTTCCACGCCGGCCGGTTCCAGAACGTTCATCAACATCCGCAGGGTCGCTCCGTAAAGCGCGCCCGCGGCCACGACCGTGCGCCGCCGGTCGGTGAGCGCGGCTTCGAGCGCCGCCTGAATCGCCAACATGCCCGACGCGCACGCCAGCGATCCATGCCCGCCTTCGAGCGCAGTCATCACGTCTTCGAGCGCCTCCCGGGTCGGGTTGTCGTAGCGCGAGTAGCAGAAGCCGGCTTCTTCCTCGGCGAAGACCCGGTCGAGCTGTTCGGTGGTTTCGTAGAAGAAGCTCGCCGCCGAGTAGATGGGAACCGTCACCGGCACCGCGGAACCAGGCTTCTTGCGGTCGCCCGCGTGTACCGCTTTGCTGTCGATTTTCATTTCCGCTTCCACCGCGTTCCGTGCGGCGTGTCCTCGAGAATCACGCCCTTTTCAAGTAATTCCGCGCGAATTGCGTCGGCCTTCGCGAAGTCCTTCACCTTCTTGGCCGCCGTGCGGGCGGCGATTCGCTCCTCAATCCCGGCGTCGCTCAGGCCGCTCGCTTGCGTCGCCGGCCGAAAAACTTCGAACACGCTATCGAAGTGCGCGAGGAAATCCAGAGCGGTCTTCGCATCCTCCGCATGGAACTCGCCCGCGTCCATCGCCGTGTTCGTATCGCGCGCCAATTCGAACACCGCGCCGAGCGCTTCGGCTGTGTTCAGGTCGTCGTCCATCGACGCGTCGAAATCGGCGCGCGCCTTCGCGATGCGCTCTTGCATCGCACCGGTGCGGCCTTCGGCGAACTGGTCCGTCTCCAGCCGCAGCTTATAGTTGCGCAGACGATCGAGAGCGGTCGCGGCCGCCTTCAGACCGTCGAAGGTGAAATTCAGTTTCTTGCGGTACGGCACCGAGGCCAGCAGGTAGCGGATGGCTTCGGGCTGGAAGCCCTTCTCCAACAGATCGCGCAGGGTGTAGAAGTTGCCGAGCGACTTCGCCATCTTCTGCCACTCGACCATCAGGTGCTCGGAGTGGAGCCAGAAGCGCGCGAATGGTTTGCCGGTCAGCGCTTCGGACTGGGCAATCTCATTTTCGTGATGGGGGAATGTGAGGTCGATTCCGCCCGCGTGGATGTCGAGCGTCTCGCCGAGGTACTTCATCGCCATCACGGAGCACTCGATGTGCCAGCCGGGCCGGCCCGGTCCGAGCGGCGTATCCCAAAACGGCTCGCCGTCTTTGCGCTGCTTCCACAGGACGAAATCGCGGGCGTCGTCCTTATCGTATTCGTCGACGTCGACGCGGGCGCCGGCTTTCATGCCGCTGAAGTCGTTGTGCGACAGCTTGCCGTAGCCGGGGAACTGGGCGATCCGGTAGTAGACCGAACCTTCGCTCAGGTAGGTGAACCCGCGCTCTTCCAGTTGCTGAATGGCGGTCACCATGTCGTCGATGTGCTCGGTGGCGCGGACCATCTGCTCCGGCTGTTCCATGCGCAGCGTCGCCATGTCGTCCTGGAATGCCTTCACGTAGGCCGCCGTGTACTCGGACAGGGTTTTGCCCTCAGCGACGGCGCCGCGGATGATTTTGTCGTCCACGTCGGTAATGTTCATGACGTGCCGCAACTGATAGCCGCGATAGCGCAGCCAGCGGCGCAGCAGGTCCTGGAAGAGGAAGGTTCGCAGGTTGCCGATGTGAACGTAGTGGTACACCGTCGGGCCGCAGGTGTACATGCGGACGGTCTTGCCGTCCTGGCTTGCAAACTCTTCGACCTGTTGTGTCAGGGTGTTATAAAAGCGAAGACCCATTCGATATTCTCCCTATGGTAACAAGGCGGCCAAGCTACAATGCAGTTATGGGCCCGACGGCCACGCGCATGACGGTCGA
>CAYPUQ010000646.1:0-2826 GCA_964413655.1 uncultured Solibacteraceae bacterium
CCTCGTCCGGCGGGTGTGGCTCGACGGCGAGTTGATGTTTTCAGCGAGCTGAGGCGCTGTAGAGGTGTGCATGGTGGGCTACCCTGCATTGTTCGTCCCCGACCGGGAAACCGGCGGTTATGTCTTCGCGTTTCCGGCTTCGGCTATGGCGGGACGCTAACTAAGGCGACACGCTCCCGGAAGCTGCCGTTATGACGCGGAACCTCTTGAAGTGTTTGATCGGCGATCGGATCGAAAAGGGGAAAGACCTGCCGGGGCCGCGACGCTACCGAGGGTCGAGGTATTACCATGCCGAACCTCCGGCGTGAGCAACGGCTCGATGCGGGTACGGCTGGGAAAGGTGGTACGCCCGAGAGGATTCGAACCTCTGGCCTTCTGCTCCGGAGGCAGACGCTCTATCCGGGCTGAGCTACGGGCGCATCTGGGTCTAGTATAACCCAGACCCGGCGGCGGTCTACAATCGAAAGACCACGTATGCCTCACCATGCCCTGGTTATCGGCGTTGACGCCTACAAACTTCCCGGCGCTTCGCTCAAGGGCGCCGTGCGCGACGCTCTCGCCATGCGCGCGTGGCTCGCTGATCCGGCGGGCGGCAATGTGCCGGAAGCGAATATCCGGCTGTTGCTCAGCCGGAGCGCCGCATCCCCGAACACCACCGCCAACTTTCGCGAGGCCACCCTGGACGAGATCTTCCTCGCCATCGGCGGATCGATCAAGGCCGCCGGCGGTTCCGGCGACCGCTTCTATTTCTACTTCGCCGGCCATGGCCTGACCGCCCCGGGCGATTTCGACCACGACACCTTGCTGCCGGGCGACTTCCTCCCCGCCCTCTTCTTCAAATCGATCACCGTCGAAAGCATCCTCGAGGCGTTCAAGGCCTCCGCCTTCGATCTACAGTTCTTCTTCATCGACGCCTGCCGCGACGTTCCTTTCCCCGGCAAGTTCACGCCATCCCGCTTCTCGCCGCAGCCCGACATCAAGGACAAGCGCGCCGTCGAACAGTTCGTGTACCTCGCCACGTCCCAAGGCGCCGCCGCGCGGGAGGATGGCGAGGAAGGCAGCGAACAGGGAGCCTTCACCAGTTCCCTGCTGCGCGGCCTCGCCGGCGCGGGCAGCGGCAAGAAATACAATGCGCTGGAGGACGCCTACGAGGTAACCGTGGATTCGCTCCGCGACTACGTGGTCGCCGAAGTGAAGCACTCCATTGAAGGTATCGACGATCCCGGGGAGCGCGCGCTCGTCCGCCCGCCAGTCCTCCGCGGCCAGCGCTCGACCAATCCGGTGCTCGCCAGTTTCGACCGTGCCGCGGTCCCACCCGTTCACCTCAGCGTCACCATCAAGCCACCGGCGGCGCGCAAGGAAACCCGCCTCATCGTCCTCCGCGAGAGCAAGGTCCACGAACAAAAGCCGCCCGTCGGCGCCAGCGTGCAGATCCCGCTGCCACCGATGGAGTATCGTCTCCAGGCGTCCGCGACGCACTTCGCCACCGAGGAGCGCTTCTACAAGCTGCCGCTCTACCAGGACCTCAAACAGGAGATCACGCTCAAAGCGCTGCCGAAGGGCGCAAAAACGGCATCGGTGCAGCCGCCCGTGACGCCCGGCCGTCGCGGCGGCGCGGTGACGCCCATCCCCCCCAACAAGGGAATCCTTCGCGCCACCGCCGCGGACTCGATGGGCATCCTGGAGATTCTCGACGGCGCGGGACGCGTCCGCGCTTCGGGATTCGACACGGTTACGCTCCGCCTCGCCGACCCTGGCCCCTACACGGCCCGGATGACGCTACCCGGCGGCCACGCCGTGGAGGAACTCGTCTTTCTCGACGCCGGGCGCGAAGAGGTGGTCCACCTCCATGCGCCGGCCGCCGAGGCCAGCCCGGTCACGAGCAGCCTCCACGCCCAGTTCCATCAGCAGCAGGACAACTCGCTCCATCTCTCGGAATCGCTCGAACTGGGCAACGTGGCCTCGCCCGCGCCCATCGAGCTGCTTTCCCTTGCCGCCTTCGCCGAAACATGCGACCCCGCCAAGGTTCCCGCGCAAAGGCTTCGCACTCTCGGCCTGCAATCGCTGCGGGAACTGCCGCCGGCCACCACCGAGGCGGTCTACGTAATTGCCGCCAGTGAAACCGGACCGAGGGTGGTGGACGCGTCGACCGGCCCGCAAGCATTGCTGCCACTCACGCCCCGCTTGTCGCCGGGTTTCCTCGCGGAGATAGCGGCGCCGCTGCTGCCGGGCGACCGCTGGCTCCACCTCTGCATCGACCAGGCCGTGCTCCGGCTGCCCTTGCCGGCACTGCCCGGACTGTTGCACACGGTCATCCTCCATTGGAACGAGCGCGACGAACTAACGGTGGCGCGTTACCTCGGCCCGCTGCGGCTCGAATCCAACGCCATCGGACGAGACGCCAGGACCCGCCGGCGTCTCGATCTGGCGCTGCGCTACCAAGCCGAAGGCTTGTTGAAACATGCTCTCGCCACACTGATCCCGGCCAACGGATTTGGTCCCGAGAAGGAGATCCTCGGGCAGTGGCGCGACCCGATCGCGGGCTGCCTCGCCGCTTACCTTCTGCTCCATCTCGAAACCGGTGTCACTCCGCACCTCCAGCGGGCGGCCGCGAAGCTGCCCGAACACTTCCCCCAACTGAGCGACGCACATATCGTGGCCGCCGAGGTGGCCTTTCGCGAAGGGCGCGTGAACGAGGCCGGCGTGGCTTACAATCGCGCCGCCGAAGCCGGCTACCCGGTGTTCGCGCAGGGAGCCGATCTGCTCGCGTCGAGGGGGATCGATCTGGAAAAACGGCGTCCGGGCGAGCCGTGGACGATGCTTTAG
>CAYPUQ010000647.1:0-2824 GCA_964413655.1 uncultured Solibacteraceae bacterium
GGAGCAGTTCGTTGTGTTGCATGAAATCTCTCCTTGGCAAGTGGCGCTGCACTCTGGATGCCACCTTGCGAGCCGGCGTTGTGGATTTACGAATTGCGTCATTGGAGCATTCGCCGCGAAATCGTCGAGAATAAGTCGCTGTCGTGCGGCGCGCACACCGCCGACGCGACCTGGAGCGTCAGCCTGCCGAGCGCCAATCAGCTGTACTCGCCGGAGTAGGCGAATAGTTCGTAGGAAAAGTTGTAACGTCCAGGACCGAAAAGGGGCGGCCAAGCTCGCTCCGGCATAGCATGCGGGGATCCAGATCGAAGATTTCCCAGATTTCCCAGGGGGATGGCGGTCCGATGACGTTTGGCCAGTCACTTGCCGCGAAAACATTCCGTCGGAGCGAAACGGAGCGAAGGAAAATGACCACGGACAATCATCGAGAGATCTTGATTCAGAAGAAAAAGGAACTGTCTGGAACGCGGCTGAACCGGGAGGAGATCGCCATCAAACGGGTGCCCGATCTGATCGACGACGTCCAGAACACGACTGAACGCGAGTTCGCGCTCGGCTCCATCAACCGGGACTGGCAAACCTTGCGTGCCATTGAGCAGGCGTTGCAGCGTCTCGAGGAGGGCAGCTTCGGGGTCTGCGCCGAATGCGACAGGCAGATCCATCCGAAACGCCTGCAGGCCGTGCCATGGGCGGCGCTGTGCCTGAGTTGCCAGGAAGCGAAAGACACCGAGGAGATTCGCGACGGGAGATTATACATCGCGGCATAATGCAGAGCATTTTTAGCCCGGCGGCGCGGCCGTAGAAGGCCGAAGGAAGAGTAAAAACGTTGAGGGTCGCCTGTGCTCGTTCCAGGCACATGTCCAGCGAGCGGCAGACCTTGCCGCCGCGACTCGTCTGCAAGCGCGAGGTAGACGGCGCGGGGGATATTCGAGCCCACCTTTATGAAGTCGACGCCCAGCCGCTTGCGCGCAAGCACCTCTCGACGCGCATCGGCGTCAGTTCCGATGACTTGCCCAAACCGAGAGCCCGGACCGGCAATCAGCGGGCCGGCAACGGCGGCGACACGAGGCCGGATCAGCGTCGGCGGCTATATCCTGTCGCCATCGATTGACTTCGTGCATAGGCATAACAGTGTGCATGTCCCGGACAGACGTCACACCTTTGACGACATACAAAGGTAGAAACGAATCGCGCTTGTTCGCGCCCAGCAGGTGAGCGTGCATATCCCAAAGACCTGGAATCAGGTACTTACCGGCTCCGCTCACACGCTGAGCTTCAGCAGGTACACCGATGAGCTTGCTATTGCCGAGCGCGATGATCCGACCATCCCTGACGATGACTGTCTGATCTGGGTTCACAGCGCGACTGGGGTCGGTCGCGGCCACGTCCACGACGTGCACGGAAGTGATCGCCAGAGTCTGCGGCGACAGCACACCCCCCTGTCCGAGCGCGCCAACAACGTATGCACTCATGCCGATGACCCCTGTCGTGCGATTCTCCTGTACAGCGTACGCATCTGATTGGAGTTTGAGACACGCATTCGGAACCTCCATGAGTAGTCGTTATTTCACTCGACGCAGCACGTGAAATACTGTGCTCCGCAGATTATGGTCTGTGACGCCGGTCAAGGAATCGCCGAATCTTCGGCCACGTGTCCGCCCTCGCCTTCGCCCTTCCTTCCGCAGAGCCGCCATAGCTCCGCTTCCACCGTATACCCGGCAGAGCAGGCTGGGTCCCGTACGAAAACGGCAGCCAGGGTTCGGTCTGTCTTCGAGAGCAGGGCTGAACGACTCTATCGAATCTATTGGGCCATCCCTCGCAATTCGCTGCTTCATCTCGTCATCCAGGACTTTGGCCAGGAACGGGACAGGCGCGTCCTTCAGTGACCAGGCGCTGCGATTCATCTTAGTGGCTTCATAACCTGTCTTCGACGGGTCACGTACTCCGCCTTCCCACACGGCGGAAGACGGGGAAATCGCCACGACCGCGCGCCACTGATCGGGTTTGAGGCTTGCCAGAAGCAGCGACAGCTCGGCGCCTCTTGAAAATCCAATCACGCCGAGCCATGATGGGTTCACAGATGGCCAGCCAGTAAGCAGGTCGCCGCCATGCTGCTCCCGGAGTACGGGACCAACTCCGGTTTCGATCTCATCTGAGGTGTTTCGATGCGTCATCGAAGGTTCGTTTGCACTCGTCTCTCTAACCCATACATGACGTGATCAAATGCCACGCCTTTTCACCATGACGTTCACCACCGCGGCTTTTGACCGAAGCAGCTCATGGCAGTTTGAAGCCTCCTCCTGCAAGGCGACTCCGAGGGGTCCACCCTCATCTCTTCATACAGCACGGCGCTTTCGCGCCTTCTTGACACAAGCCCCGCGACACCCACGGGGTGGTCGGCAGAGGAGCTTAACCGGACGTGATGCTACGCCGCTCAGGCATTCCATGGCAAAGGCATTGTTCGTCAGTCTTCCGCTGGCCGGACACATTGACGCCTCGCTGTCGTTGGTGGGAGAACTCGTCGCGCGAGGCGATGAGGTTCACCTACTACGCCACCGATGCTTTCGCCGTGAGGATCGAGCAGGCAGCGCCAGGAAATTCCAGTCACACCAACTCGAAATATTTTATCTCCAACAAAACACGACCACTTCCACAAATTCACTTTCCTCTCTTCTTCGCGCCCCCTGCTACCCTTCGGTCGTAGCTGCCACTATGGCCGAAATACCCTTCCGCGTCTTTCTTCCCTGGCAGAAACCCGGCTGGAAGTTCGTGTGGCGGCGGAACTGGGAGCACATCCGGCCGTTTTTCGCGCATCCGGAGGAAA
>CAYPUQ010000648.1:0-2810 GCA_964413655.1 uncultured Solibacteraceae bacterium
GTCGCGCACCGCGCTGGCGCGGGCGATTCACGGCGATCTCCAGCATCGCTTCGCCACCGCCAGGTCGTTCTCGGATGCACTCGACCGCGCGCTCCCGCCCCCGGCGCGTCGCACCTTCCGGGAACGCTGGCTGAGCGCGGCCGTCGCGCTATACGTGATTGGCAGCCTCGGCTACATCTGGCACGTGAGCAATAGCGGACCCGCGCAATTGCCGGAACCCATGCTGTTCACCAGCCTCCCCGGTGAAGAACGACACCCCACGCTCGACCCGGCCGGCCGCGAGGTTTACTTCTCCTACCGGCGCTTCGCCGGCGGGCCCGAGGACATCTATTCGCGGCCCGCCGCTGGTGGAGAACTTCGCCGCATCACGGATCATCCCTCGAACGAATCCCAACCGGCCGTTTCCGCCGATGGCGAGTGGATCGCTTTCCTTCGTTCCGTTGACACGCGAGCCGGGCGGCCTGAGGGCCCTCCGCAGGCCGGGGGCCTGCCCCACGTTGACGGGCCGCGCAGCCAAGTCATTCTCCAACCGCGAAACGGCGGCGGCGAGCGAGTGGCTGCCGAGGGGGCTATCGACAGCTTCGCCTGGCACCCGTCGGGCGAGTGGCTGGTAACCGCCGAGCGCCGCTCGGACTCGCGGCGCTGCCAACTGGTCGCGAGATCGCTACGCAACGGCGCGCCGAAGACGCTGACCGAGGGCGCGCCCTTTTCGAGCGGCGACCGGCACCCGGTCTTTACCGCCGATGGCCGTCGACTCGCTTACGTCTGCGCCTCGCCGAGCGTCGAGGGCGATGTCTGTGTTCTCGATGTGGGCGGTGGTTTGGATGCCGGCGGCGACCCGGTGCGGGTTACCTCGCTAAGCTACCCGGCTTCGCGGCCCGCATGGACGGCGGACGACCGCGAACTCGTCTTCGTTTCCGGCCCGGCCGGCCGCGAAGTGCTCTGGAGGGTTCCGGCCAGTGGCGGCGCGGCGCCGGTCCGCATCCCGCTATCGGCCACCGGTGTGGACGCGCCTTTCATCAGCCGGGCGGCCCAGCTGCTGGTTTTCTCGCGGCACAGTTCCGACTCCAACATCTGGCGTCTACGGCTCAGCGCGCCGGACCAGGCGGCCGGCGAGCCGGAACCGCTGCTGGTTTCCACCGTGGGCGATCTCGAACCGGCGATCTCGCCGGATAACCGGTGGATCGCCTACGTGACGGCGCGCACCGGCAATCCGGAGGTCTGGGTGAGCGCCCGCGACGGCAGCCGGGAGCGGCGGCTCACCCGGCTGGAGGCCTCCGCCACTGGTGGACCGGTCTGGTCGCCGGACTCGATCCGGATCCTGTTCCACTCCAATAGCGGAGGCAACTTGGAACTCTACGTGGTCTCGCTCGACGGTGGGGTGCGGCGGCTCACGCGCAGCGAGGCCCGCGAGACCACCGGGGCTTGGTCGTTCGACGGCCGGTGGATTTATTTCACGTCCGACCAGGGCGGACGCGATGAGGTCTGGCGCATGTCCGCTGGTGGCGGCGCTGAGATCTGCGTAACTGGCGACAACGGGTCGGCGCCGCGCCTGTCCGCGGACGGCCGGATGATCTACTACACGGTTCGTTCTGGCGGCGAGTATTCACTGTGGCGCGTGGCCGTCGATGGCGGAGTAGCGGAACGGGTCGCCGGGGAACTTAGCCATCGCAGTCTGGCAGTCACAGCGGACGGCGCCTATTTCTTCGCCCGGCAGCCCGGAGGCCGTGGCCACGAACTGCGGCACCTTCGCTTCGGCGACCGCTCGTTCCAGAGTGTCCGCCGGCTCGACCGGGTTCCCGAACTGGGGCTCACCGTTGCGCCCGACGGCTCCGAAATCCTATATGCGCAGGTGGACAGTTCCGGCAGCGACCTGTACCTTGTGCGGCCGTTCGAGTAGGTCTCGCGCCGCTATAATCGAGGAAAGCACCGCATGAAAGTCTCGTTTTTCGTTCCGTTCCTGGCGCTTGGTGCGTTCGCGCTTGCCCAGACCGAAGGCCCCAAGCCGCAGGAGCGCGAGCCGGGTCTCTACGCCACCGTCGAAACTTCGCACGGGTCCATCGTATTCCGGCTCTACGAGCATGAGGCGTCCATCACGGTGAAGAACTTCGTCGACCTCGCCACTGGCCGGAAAAGCTACACCGACCCGCGCACCAATCTTCCCAGCCGCCGTCCCTTCTATAACGGACTGACATTTCACCGCGTTATCCCCGAATTCATGATCCAAGGCGGCGATCCGCTGGCCGACGGGACAGGCGGCACGAAGGAGATCCCCGACGAGGTTCACGACGACTTGAAGTTCGACCGCGCCGGGCGGGTCGGGATGGCCAACTCCGGTCCAAATACCGGGAGTTGCCAGTTCTTTATCACCGATGCCGCCACCCCGCATCTGGACGGCCGCCACAGCATTTTCGGCCAGGTTGTGGAAGGCCAGGAGGTAGTGGAGGAAATCGCCCGCGTTCCCCGCGACGAGGACGATAAGCCTCTGTCGCCGGTCACCATTCTGCGCGTCGCCATCCAGCGTGTTGAGTCCAGGTGAGCGCTACAATGTCCGCAGTGAAGAAGGTCCCTCGTCCCGACCCGGACCCGGTGGTGGAAGCGTTCAAGAAGGATATTGACCGCACGTTGATCCGGGAGAATTTGAAGCTCACCGTCGAGGAGCGCTTTCGCAAGGCGATGGCGCTGGCCAATTCGCCGAAGAGATGCGGCGAGCGGGCCGTGAGGCGCGATCAAAGCGGGCATGAAGGATTTCGCCGCGCTCATGGCCGTGCTGGCGCAGCACGAAGTCGAGTTCATTGTCGCCGGAGGAG
>CAYPUQ010000649.1:0-2807 GCA_964413655.1 uncultured Solibacteraceae bacterium
GTATACCGTCGATTTCGCCTTCACAGCATCTGCGACAATGACGTACATTCGTTGCGAGGGGAGGAGCACGTTCCAAGCTTCGAGACCCGTGTGATTTTTTCCTGATGTCAGCGTTTTGTTGACGCTTGCTCCATCACCTCGAATGGCAAACAGCGTATGGATCTCCAATCGTTTTCCGCCAGGCGGAGAACCAGCCAACTCCTGCTGAACGAGCGTCAACGCTTTGACTGGCTTCCGATCTGTGCTCTGCTGCGCTGGCTGGAAGGAGCGTACAGCTTGGAACGAGAACAAACTTGCGACCAGCGCGCAACACCCTATCTTGATAATCCGGTTCTTGATAATCCGCATAAACGCAACTCACCCTGTGCACTGCCACGGCGTGCACGGGTGCTTAACCGGATTGGGGATCACGGCCGGGGACCATGTTGTAGGCTTCCGTAGGCAGCAGACTCCGGCGGACGCTGATTTCCAGTTGTGGCAGCACAGGATGGATACGGCGGGGAAGATTCTTCCTGAATCGGGCGAACGCTGCGGGTAACTGGTCCAGAGCGGCGAGCGTATCGCGGAGCATGGCCTGCCGATCCAAGGTTCCCGGTGGTTGATCCAAGGCCCAAAGCGCCTCCGCAAAATCGGCATCGAGCTCAAAGAGCTGTCGAATCCATCGTTGTGGGATCTCCGAGGGCGCCAAGTCCATTCGGTCCAAGGCACGAAACAGCGCCAACAAGCCGAGCCGGGCCGCCTCCAACCGTTCGCGAAGATCGGCCGGAACTTCCATCGTGGAACGACGGGCCATGGCCCGAGCATGACGTATGACGAGACGCAGGTCAACGATCTCCCCGGAAGGTGGCCCAGTTAAGTTAAGGTTAAGCCAGCGAGACCATGCGCAGCCGGTCTAACAATGTCCAGTTATCGTTCAACAACAGCAGGCGTAGCGCTAACAGGCGGCGCGCTCCCGCTTCACTCCAACGCATTCCGGCTTGGCGGAAGCGGGCATGGACGACCTGTTTATGGGCGCTCTCCACGGCGCCGCTGCCAATCCCATAGCCCAGTCGCAGATACTCGTCGTAGCGCATGCGCCCGGCATTCTCACTGTAGTAGCGGATGAGCGCTTGCAAGCTCTCGCGCGACTCCGGTGTTTTTGGCCGCATGCGCTTCAGTCTGGCGATGACCTCTTGCACCTTTCCGGCCTTCAGATCCTCGGCCATCTGGTGAACCCAAACGTCGGCTTGTGCCGAACCTTGCCCGTAGCGGAGTTGAGCAAAAGCCCAGGCGTGTTCCAGGGCGTGCCAGAAATCCAGGATTTCACAACGGCGTACAAACATCGTGGCGCGATTCCAAATCCACTCAGCTCCGTCGCCGATAATGACCACCACAGTGTGGGTGCCCACCCATCCCAACTCCCGCAGTTGCGCATAGAGGCGAGCGAAGATGGCGTCAGCATCCCCCAAGCAAGTCACCAGAAACCGGCGGATCACAGAGCGTCTCCCGGGAGAGGTTTCCACGCGCTCGCTGGGCAACAACAAAGCGGCCGTCTTGACTTCGCGGAAATGGCCTTCTTCGACAGGAGGCAACGGAGGCAGTGCTTCGCCGTCCTTGCGGCGGCGCCGTTTAGAACGTACTTGCATGCCCAGGCTACAGCCGTCCACCCCTAACACGACGGCCGAGGGAGCCGCCTGCGTGGGTGCGCCAGTACTGCGGCTGTCGGCATGATAGCGGCTCAATTCGTCACTGTAGTTGGCCGCCGCCTCGCCCAACCGCTGCGCTGCCCGCCAGATGCCCATGGGGCTGATGGTGACGCCCAACAGCAACCCAGCCAGGCGTGCCGCCAGGGGATATGGAGCTACGGCAGCCAGCAGCGCCAATAATCGGGCTAGCGCTCCACTGATGCGGCCGGGTTCCACCCCCAGCAGATCCAGTAAAGGCCGGCACTCGTACCGGCAAGGCGGGCAGCGGTAACGCGAGACGGGAGCCTGCAAGCGTCCGGCACGCGCCAGCCAGGAAACCGTCCGAGTTTCCTGACAGCGCATGGGCCGTCCGCAGTGCGGACACGAGGGCGGCGTGGCGCGCGCCGCATCGGCCACCGCGTCGACTTTGCTTTGCAGCGCCGTCAACATCTGTGGGCGAAACTCGATCTCCACTTCTCGCTCCAGCAACAAAAAGCCCGGAGGATCCTCAGCCAACACCGGCCGTGCCGGCGGCATCTCGGGCTCCGAGCGAGGCGGGCGCGGTTTAGCCATACTCAGTCCCTCTCGTGGGGCGGTGGAACTGCACGGCGGGAGGAGCGGGGGCGCTGGTTCCGGGCGAGCACCATCAGTTCGGCGTTGATGACCAGCAGTTGGGCGGTGGCATCTTTGAAGCGCCGGCCCGCCTCGACCCGCGGACCAATGGCGTCGATCCAGTCCGCGGGAATGGTCTCCACGCGTTTCTTGCCGCCGGTCATGAACGTAAGGCTCCAAAACGGATGGCCCTCACCGTCGGCGCAATGGCAGGAAGGCTTTCCGCAGCGGCGGTAGGAAAGTGCGAGCGAGCCCGGGAGGGCGTCCTGCGGGACCTGGAAGCGCTCCATCAGGCGCCGGGCACGGCGGCGGAGGCGGGAAGCCACCAAACCGCGAGGAGGAGGTATGCGAGGATCTTTGGGCATCTGATTGTAATAATACAATCAGAATAACGAGTCGAACAAGACCCACTGGGAATGTTTTAACTTGATGAGTTCAGCCGGAACGTCGGTGACTACTCCGAGGACTCGCTGCAGGAGGTGCCCATCGCTTTGGGGTTGCTACACCAGTCCCCAGAACGGTTAAGCACCC
>CAYPUQ010000650.1:0-2805 GCA_964413655.1 uncultured Solibacteraceae bacterium
AGTTTGGCGGCGACTCCGGCATCCGGGGCGACCGCGCGATCGGGCAGCTCCTGAGCGCGGCCGCCAGCGGCCGTTTCGATGAGGCTCGCGGATTGCTGACGCGCGTCGACGACGCCGGTGTGCGCGGACAGGCGCGCGCCGTGATCGACTTCGCGGAAGCGGCACGTTCGATCCAGACCAGGAACATCGATCGGGCCTTGTTTCTGGCGAACCGGCTGAAGCCGGGCGTCAAGCGCGGTCTGCTGTACGCCGGCATTACCTCGGCCGCGCCGCCCGGCCAGGTTTTTGAGATCGCGAGTTTGGGCAGGAAGGATGCCGAGATCCTGCCGGCCGAGCAGCGCGTTGTCATCTTATCGGCGGTGGCCGCCGCAATGCTCCGGCACGACACCGAGTACGTGCTGGGCCTGGTGCGCGATATCGTCGCGTCCGCCAACGCGTCCTTGGAGGCGCCGCGCCGGTGGCTGTTCAGCCCCAGAGTCGTGCGCTTGAGCTACCGGGGACCCGTGGCCTTCGCCTCCGACAGTTCGCTGATCCTGTTCGGGAACCGGGGGCTGTACGAAGTGATCGACGGCGGGCTGGGCCGGCACAATTTCCATTTGAACGTTCCCGGCGTCACGGCATTGAGTCTACCGGCGCTGGTGACGATGGCGACCGCCGTGGATGGCCAGCGGATCGAGACGATCATTCTCGACCTGCGCGACGAAACCAGCCTCGCCGCCGCGCTGAACGCGCTGGTGGAAATGCGATTGAAGGGGCGCCCGATTGCCGCGGAGACGGCAGTACAATAAAATCCAGCATAGCGATGTCAACCACCACACCCCGCCGGTCCCGCCGCGCCATTGTGCAGTCGACGGCCGCCGCGTTGTTCGGCGCTCAGGCCGCCTCCGCGCAATCCGATTCCTGGAGTCCGAAGAAGCAATCGGCCGGCGGACCGATCCGGTCGGGCCATCTGCTGTTCTTGAGCGGAATCGGTGGATGGTATCCGGAGCGGCGTCCCAAGCCCGGCGACATCCGGCAGCAGACGGCGGACGCTTTGGAGATCATGAAGTCGGCGCTGGCGCGCGCCGGGTCCTCGATGGAGAACGTACTGAAGGTTCAAGTGGCGCTGGTAGACCCGGAGAACAACTGGGAGCCGATGAACGAGGTGTACAACACCTACTTTCCGAAAGACCGCCCGGCGCGCTCGTACTGGGGTGCGACCGGTTTCCGCCGACCCGGCCAGTTGTTACAGATCGACTGCATCGCTTACGTCGATTGATTGAGGAGTTGCGACATGCATACGCCCCGTTGGACACGACGCAGACTTTTTCACACCACCGCGGCTCTCGGTTTCGCGGCGGCGCCGGCGGCCTCGGCAACACCGAAGGGTCCTACCGTCTATACGCGAATCGGCGGCAAGCCGTTCATCAACCTCACCGCCACCTACACCATCAACGGCGGCACGCTGACGTGGCCGGAGGTAAAACGGGCGATGGATGAGGCATCGTACTTTCCGGTCAATCTCGACGAACTGATGGACAGCGTCGGGGCGCGGCTGGCGGAACTTCTTGGCGCCGAGTACGGCATCGTCACCGCGGGCTGCGCCGCCGCTCTGACTCACGCCACGGCGGCCTGCGTCGCCGGGGCCGACCCGGAGAAGATGCAGCAGCTTCCCGATTTGACCGGTCTGCGAAATGAAGTCCTAGTGGCGAAGCAGTCGCGCAATCAGTACGACCAGGCCGTGCGCGGCGTGGGTGTCAAGATGGTGGAGTTCGACTCCCGCGAGTCATTCCAGAATGCGCTCGGCCCGCGCACCGCGATGATTTTCGTCCTCGGTACCGCCGAGGCGCGCGGAGCGGTTCGCCTGGAGGCGCTGGCCGAAGCTGGGCGGCGGGCCGGTGTGCCGGTCCTGGTGGATGCCGCCGCCGAATTGCCGGTTGTGCCAAACCCATACTTGTCGCGAGGGGCCGACCTGGTTGCCTACAGTGGCGGGAAGATCCTCCGAGGCCCGCAGTGCGCCGGCGTGTTACTGGGCCGCCAGGATCTCGTTCGCGCCGCATGGCTCAACAGTTCACCCCATCATGCGTTGGGCCGGCCGATGAAGGTGGGCAAGGAAGAAATTATGGGGATGCTTGCGGCAATCGAGGTGTGGCGGAGCCGCTACGACTTACAAGCCGATTACAAGCAGTGGGAAAGTTGGTACGCGCACATTTCGGAAGTTGTCACCCAGATCGAGAGCGTATCCACGAAGATCCTGCCGCCCGCCGGACCCAGTCCGTTTCCCGTGATGGAGATTTCGTGGGAGCCTACGCGCGTTGGTCTGACGGCGGGGCAACTTGGCCGCACACTGCTCGATGGAGAACCGCGGATCATGTCGCACGCCGAAGGCAACGGGCACTCGTTCATTCTGAGGCCGGTCGCCATGAAGCCGGGCGAGCACAAGATCGTGGCCCGGCGGCTGCTGGAGATCTTCCGCGCCGCACCGAAGGAGAGTCCAAAGCCATCGCTGGCGCCGCCGTCGGCCAACATCGCCGGGCGCTGGAAAGTGCGCATGCAGTTCGTATCCGGCTCGACGGAGCACGAACTGCAAATCGAGGTCAGCGGGAATCAACTGACGGGCACGCATGCCGGGCGTTTGTCGAAGGGAGAGATTCGCGGAACGATTGACGGGGAGTCGGTGTCCTTTCAGAGCCGGCTGCCGTATGAGGGGTCGAGACTGCCGTATGACTTTCGGGGCAAGGCGACCGGCGGCGGCCTGTCGGGAGAGGTTTTCCTGGGCGAGTACGGGCGCGCGCGCTGGACGGCGGTGCGGGCGTAATTGGGCCG
>CAYPUQ010000651.1:0-2775 GCA_964413655.1 uncultured Solibacteraceae bacterium
CTAGATACAAAGGGAGAACGACGGCGTGCTGACCCGCTTGGGCTTGGATGGCCGTGGCACCGGGCACCCGTGTCACTCTTTCCGATTGTTTCACAGCGGCGAACCGGCGCCAACGTGGACAGTGCGTTTACAGCGTACCGTGCTCGGGCTCTCCTGCGGTGTTCGGGCCATCAAGGGCTGGCCGATAACAGACAAACGGGATCCGAACGCGAGCGATCACAGCTTGGTTGCGCCCTTGAGAAGCCACTGCCACGGTTCGGTCGCTGTGAAAGAATGAGGGCATGTTAACCCGCCGTCACTTTCTCGTTACCCCCTTCGGACTGATAGCCTGTGGCTCCGGCCCGGCGCCGCCGTGGGATGTGGTCGTCTACGGAGCCACGGCGGGAGGCGTGGTGGCCGCCATTGCGGCCGCGCGGGAGGGCCTCAAGGTGGCTTTGCTCGATCCGGGCCGCCATATCGGCGGCATGACATCGGGCGGTCTCGGCCGCACCGACCATGGCCGCAAGGAAACAATTGGCGGATACTCGCTCGAGTTCTACCAACGCGTCGGCAAGCACTACGGCAAGGACATCGAGTGGTATTTCGAACCCGGCGTCGCCGAGCGAGTGCTTAATGAAATGCTCGCCGAGACCAAAATCGAAGTTTTCAAGGAGCACCGCCTCCAACTCGATGGCGGCGTCAAGAAGAACGGGCGCCGCATCGAAGAGATCGTCATGGAAAACGGTTCCGGCTGGCAGGCCCGCGTCTTCATGGACGCCACTTACGAAGGCGACCTCATGGCGAAGGCCGGCGTATCGTACACCGTGGGCCGGGAAGGTGTGGACGATTACGGCGAATCGCTCGCCGGCGTCCGGCCGAAGGACCGCAACCACCAGTTCGATTTCCCCGTCTCGGCTTACGACGACAAGGGCCGGCTGCTGCCCGATATCCAGTCCGACCGGCGCGGCGAGTTAGGCGCCGCCGACAAGAAGGTGCAGGCCTACAACTTCCGCATGTGTCTCACCGACGACCCGAAGAACCAGGTGCCCATCCCGAAACCCGACGGCTACGACCCGTGGCGCTACGAAATCCTGGCGCGCTACCTGGATGGCTGGCGGAAGCATCACGGCGATATCCCGCAGCTCAACCAGATCTTTATTTGGGCGCGGATGGCCAACCCGTCGAAAACCGATATCAACAACCGTAGCGCGGTTTCGACCGATTATATGGGTGCGAGTTGGGACTACCCCGACGCCAACTACGAACAGCGCGCCCGCATCTGGCAGGAGCACATCGACTATACCGCCGGACTCTTCCACTTCTACCAGACCGATCCGCGCATCGCGAAGCCAATCCAGGCCGAGATCCGCCGCTGGGGCCTGGCCGCCGACGAGTTCACCGATACGAAGAACTGGCCGCATCAGCTATATGTCCGCGAGGCGCGCCGGATGGTGGGCGACTGGGTGATGACGCAGAAGGATATCCAGTCCGAACTCACCAAGTCCGACGTGATCGGCATGGGTTCCTACAACTCGGATTCGCACAATGTGCAGCGCTACGCTCAGGAGGACCGCACCGTTCAGAACGAAGGCAACATGGAAGTACGCGTGGAACCATACCAGATTCCCTACCGGGTTCTGCTGCCGAAAAAGAACGAAGTGGAGAACCTGCTGGTCCCCGTCTGCCTGTCGGCGAGCCACGTCACCTACTCGACCCTGCGCATGGAGCCCGTGTACATGATTCTCGGCCAGGCTGCCGGCGCCGCCGCGAAGATGGCCATCGATGGCCGCCGCTCGGTTCAGGATGTGGATGGCGAAGCACTCAGCCGCAAACTGCGCGGCCAAGCTGCGGTGATGGAGTGGACGGCTCCGGCCGGCTGATGCGATGCCCATCGGAATCCACTTCAGCCAGTACATCGCTCCGGGCGCTGTGCCCAGCCGGCGAATCGAGCGTGTAACACCTCTGCATGGCGGCGGCGTTGAGGCTCCAGACCGGCGCCGGATTCAGCGGCGGCCTGCGACCACGTATTGAGCCGAAAAAGCGGGCCGGCGCAGTCGAAAGGATCAACGAGCCGGCGTTCAAGCAAACGGTCGCACGCGGGTCGCGCATCATCCAGGCCGATGCCCGCCACTTCGGCCGCCAGTTCGAGCGCGAAGCCATGGCGGCTGCAAACCGCCATCGCCCGCCAGAGCTGCTCGTCCAGCGGGATCTCGCGCAGGAGAATCTCCGGATCGGGCGTCTTCTCGATATCGATGACGCGAGCCGGCCCTTGTAATACCACCGGTGGGCCGCGTGGTAACCCGGAACGGCCGTGGCGATCCAGGGCGAGGCCGGAAGCGGTAAGACAGCCCTCGCTCAGGAGTTCGCGCGGCGCGCCGCCGGTCACTTTCGGGATGTGATCTGGATTGCGTGCGGAGATCGTCCGTGGGAGCCCATTCTGGGCGATCTCGCCAGCCGGTTGCATGTGCCGTTCGATGCCGGAGCGGAAGAGGCCCTTGCCGATCGAGTCCGAGGGACTCCAGAAACGAATGCCGCTCCGGCAGGGGGTGAAAGCTCAACACCCATCGCTCGATGGCACGAAGAGTTTCGATTGGATCGTCGGTCCAACGGAAAAAATTCTTTCGCTCCAGGAGCTTGGGATATGGGCAAGCACGGACGAGGACAGCGCCGAGTGGCGGATCGGCATTGCCCGTGAAGTGGTTGAGTGCGGACTCCCAGTCCTCGCGGCTGACGCGGGCCGGTACCGAGTCCGGAGACAAGAGCAGCAGGATAGCGGTGCTATACAGGCCGCCCTCC
>CAYPUQ010000652.1:0-2771 GCA_964413655.1 uncultured Solibacteraceae bacterium
AAGCCCGAATTAGAGTCACGCCTTCTGTACACCGGACATCGCATGGCCAGTAAGCGCCGACTGCACAGCGCGCGGATTCTCGACGACCACCCGCACGGTTTCCTTCTCGAAGAACTCCTTGGCGCCTGGCACGGTGATGTTCACCACGATCGGCCCGGCGTTCTGCGGCGAGCCCGCCCCAATGCGATCCAGCGAAAGGCCTCCCGCGCTCTGCTGGAAGAGGCTCCCGCCCTGCTGAAGCAGCGACACTGGGCGCACGGTAGCCGACAGTCCGGACGTGCCTTGGCCGGTCGCCATCGCGTACAGCTCGACGAGGTCACGAATCTGCTGGCAGCGAATGGCCATGTCGAGGTTGCCGCCGAAGCCCTGTTTGGCAATATCGACGATCTGCCTCAGCACGCCCTTGTCGCTGATATCCACGCCGTAGGTGGCCTTGATCTTCTCGCGGGCTTTTTCCTGTGCGCCTTTGACGAACAGGCGCACGATGCCAGCCGCTGCTCCGGCGATCCCGCCGATGGCCGCGCCGATGGGACCGCGTTGGAGCAGGAACTCGAACGACTTTTCGACGAGAGTCTTCGGTGGCGCTTTGCCGCCGGTGAGCTTCTGCACGTATTCCTTCGTCACGGTGACGGTGTGCGTGGTGGTGGCGCCGTCGGTCACGGTGACTTTGAACGTGGTGTCGTTGACCTCTTCGACGGTGATGAACATGGCAGTTTCCTTGCGCATAGAGGATTGTCGGGGTGGTTGACGGCGCAGGCTAGTGTTGGCTCGTCTATGCTGGAACATGAAGGAGAACAGCCATGGCAACACCGTCTACGATCCACCGCGAGATGCTCGACGCGGTGGCGCGTCATGACCTCGAAAGCTTCCGCAGCTTGCTGCACGTAGAATACACCTACACCGGCGGCGACGGAAAGGAGATGGCCGGTATCGACGCGGGCGTCGCGATTCCGGAAATGTACCTTGCCGCATTCCCCGATCTTTCATTTGAGATCAAGGCGGTGTATACGCAGGATGACATCGCAATCGCGGAATTCGTATGTCGAGGCACCCATACGGGGGAACTCATGGGCCTGGCGCCGACGGGAAAGGGCATCGAACTGAACGTCTGCAATGTGATCGAGGTGCGCGGCGGCAAGGCTTACCGGGAGCGTGAATACTATGACGCGATGGCCCTGATGGTCCAGCTCGGCGCGGTGACGCCTCCGGGGAAGACCGCTTCCGCCTCTCCGGCGTAATTGGTGCGTGTTGTGAGAGTTTGCAGTGTTGGTCGGAGTGTGGTTTGGCATGGCGCGAATTTTAGCGGAGGGTGGGTGCTAGAATTCGCGTCCTGGGAGCGCTAGGATTCGGGTCATGGGGGTGCTAGGATTCGCGCCATGATGGCGCGGATTCTGGCGGGAAGCGGGACGCGGATTCTGCGGTTTGGCCCTGGATTGAGTGGGGTTTTCGCTGGTGGGAGTGGGTTGGAGTGCGGTGTCGGGGCTTGGTGTCTCCCCTGCCTTTTGGCGGGGTGTAGAATTTCTGAGGAGGTCGGGTTATGAGGATGCGCGCGGGCTTCCGGGTTTCGGTTGTGATGCTTGTGTTCACGTTGGCATCCCTCGCTTTTGCGGCGGATGTGTCCGGGAAGTGGCGGGCGGAGTTTACGACGCCCGACGGTACGCGGCGGGTGAACACCTTTGTATTCAAGGTGGAGGGCGAGAAGCTGACGGGCACGGTCTCGGGGACGCAGGACGAGACGCCGATCAAGGATGGGAAGGTCTCCGGCGACGCGATCTCGTTTACGGCGGACCGGCCGTTCGGCACGTTCACCTACAAAGGGAAGATCGGCGGCGATGAGATCACCTTCGTTGTGCAGTTCAATGACAACCACTTCGTGATGGTGGCGAAGCGGGTGAAGTAGGCGTCCCTTCGTCCCTTTTGGGCGGGCGTTATGTTCCGGGTTGTGCGGGTGTGGAGGGTTGTTCGGTTCCGCTGCTATCCTGGTCTCGTCCTCAGAAATTCCTTCATCAAGGCCATGATCGCGAAGTTGGCATCGTCAATAACTCCCCCGAGCCGTTTCGCATACTCGTCGTACGACATCTTCTGCAACGCCTGCGCACGAATAGCCATCTGACCCGCGGCGTCGGAGAAGAAGAACCTGGTATCACGCATATTATCGCCCCTGGAGTAGTAGCAGGTTTCATTCTCGGGACGCGTAACGGGATTGTGGTAGAAGTATTTGGTAAACCCATCCCGGACGACTTTCGACTGGTAATGAAAAGCAAGATTGCTCCGGATCATGACGAGAACGCGGAGGAAATCTGACATGTCACCTTCATTGATATCCTGGCCTGTCGCAACAGCAACAATCGCATCCCACCTCCTCCGTTGATCGGCGTTCATGCGCTCATGAATAACCTTGAATTCGCCGCCAGCCAACACAGCGGTGCTGGAGGCGATGAACTCAAACAGCCCGCGCATTGTTCCAACCATCAAACGCTCAAGGTGTGACTTCATGCCAGCGAATTCCCCTTTTGCCGCCGTAATCTCATCGGGCTTAAATGACCGTATTGTGTTCTCGACATTCACAAAGTGGAATGTAAGGCTCTTGATGTCGTTGTAGATGAGTCCGAGAACGACAAAAAAGTCAGCAACGGGGTCCTCCGTTCCTTCTCGGATGAGTCGCTCGGGTTTGATGGTGCGTAAGTCCCCTCGGAAATCTAAGGACTCCATAGTGAGAGTAAGCTATTGGGGCTGGCGGCTCACTGAGCTACGGGTTGCAGGTGTACTTG
>CAYPUQ010000653.1:0-2767 GCA_964413655.1 uncultured Solibacteraceae bacterium
ATCTGCCCGCGGGCCTCTTTATGAACGCTCATATGATTCCGCTCCTTTCCGCTCGTTCCTGCTCCCTTTCGTCGCAGGCCGTTATGCAACGTCGTTGCCAGTTTGAAGCCTTACAGTTTACATCGGCAGCAGTCGCGGCGGAAGCCCTTTCGAAGAACCGGGTCGAAAGCCGGAAGCGACACACGCGGGGTCCTGGAGGCCTCCCGATTCGTCAGGCGCCACCGCAGACGCCACGCATCTCGTGTTGTTACAACGATTTACACGCAACCTGCTCCGTTTGGCGGCGGCTGGCTTGCGCTACTTGACCCTTTAGACGCCGAACCCCTGTCTGACGGTTCGATCGGACGGCACGGGCGGGTGGGCGGCGAGAGTGACCAGAAAGTGCTACATCGATGAGGTAGAACCGACTCACCTACTGGAGGAACCGCTTCCCTATGGAGAGGTTCGGCAGGACCCCGCGTTCGACAAGTCGCTGTCCGTCCCGCTGACTGCCGGTCCTGAGCCACTTCTCGTAGAGTCGCATGACGTCGGTACTCGACGACGCGAGCGCCGTCCGCTCGCTGATATCCGCGAGGACGTCCATGAAGCCGACGAACTTCTGCGCCAGTTCGCCGAAGACTTCGGCAAACGCATCTTCATCGGACCGGCTCAGAGAGCCGTAGGCGTATTCGCCCATCGATTTGTAATAGTCAACATCGATGAGCCGGCGCCGGAAGCTGTCGGGGAAGAAACCGGACATGAACAGCGAGAAGTCGCCCAGGCGTCGAAGCCGGGCACGCTGTTCGGCGCCGCCCGTTTCGAGCGCGCGTCCGAGCCGCAACGCCAGCGGCTCAGCGAACTCCCCGGCATCGACCCGTACGTCGAGCCTGACATACTGACACAGCAGGTTGACGAGGTAGTATTCGGTCAGGTCGCCGGCATGCAAGTGCTGGCGCTCCAGTGCGGACTCCACCAGCTCCTTGAAATACTCGGCTGGCGTCTGTTCGCGGAGCAGCGGGCGGTCCATCGAAGCTGACCTCCTCAACGGCCGGTTCATGCTGCGGCCGCTCGTCGAACGTGGCTGCAAGTCGTATTCCGACCCGTTCAGGCAGGCCATTCGCCGCAGCCGATCCCTGAGATTTGGCGCCAATTATACGGGGATCCCGCCGGCGATCAACCACTCGATCGGTGAAGAGAGGGGTCGCGACGGTAGAATGGAGGGAGGGGAAGACCCGGATCTGACCGGTGCCACCCGTCGATTTCGGCCGCGAAACGCGCGCAATCCGCGGATTCGCCTTACATTTCTGTCATCGAATGACTGCCGCACGCACAACGACCTGCCCGCTCTGCCGCTCGCGAAAAGCCAGACGCGCCTGTCCGGCGCTGGACCAGACGATCTGCGCGGTATGCTGCGCCACCAAGCGTCAGGTCGAGATCAGGTGTCCTCCGTCCTGTCCATACCTGTCCTCGGCCCGATCCCACCCTCCAGCGGTGATTCAGAGACGGCAGGAGCAGGACCTGCGCTTCTTCCTCCCACTGGTGAGCGACCTCACCGAGGGGCAGTTTCACCTGCTGCTCTTCCTGCAGACCACCGTCGTGAGGCACGCGGCCGGCGCCGTACCGCCGCTCCTCGACCTGGAGGTCGCCGAGGCCGCAGGCGCGCTGGCCGCCACGCTGGAAACGGCGGGCAAGGGCATCATCTACGAACACCACGCCACGTCGATGCCCGCGCAGCGGTTGGCAGCGGAATTCCGGCGCGCGCTGGCGGAGTTGATGGCGGATGCCGGCGCCGCGCAGCGCTCCGTGGAGCGGGATGTGGCACTCGCGGCAAGGCGGCTCGAACAGGGTGCGAAGACCGCGGCGAAGGCACTGCCGGCCGACGAACCGCCGGTGTATCTCCGGCTGCTGGGACGGCTGATGAGCCAGCGCGAGTCGCACCAGGGACCGGACGACGCCCTGGAATCTCCAGCTTCACCGGGAAGCCGGCTCATCATCCCCGGCTGAGGACGCGGTCAGAAATAAGTGCGCCATTATGGGCGAGGCGCCTGGCCGGCAAGGCGCGAGGAGCGCATACCGGCAGTATGTAAGCGACGAGCAACGCAGCCGGAGAGGATGCATCGGCGGCCAGAATGGTGGACTGATTTCTGACCGGGTCCTAAGGGGGCCCGAAGCAGCCGGGACCAGTGTGTTATACTTCGATGTTTCTCTACCATTTTTGAGGCGTGCTCTAGGATCCAGCCATGGCAAAACGCTGCGAACTCTGCGGAAAAGGCCCCGTCGTGGGGCGCAAGATCAGCCACGCGCACAACGTGTCACCCAGGCGGTTCGAGCCGAACCTGCAACGGGTCCGCGCGCTGGTCAACGGCGGCATCCGGCGCCTCCGCGTCTGCACGCGCTGCCTGCGATCCAACAAGGTCGTCAAGGCCGCCTAGTCCCGGTTCAGGATGCGACAGGCCGTCTCGACCCCCTCAGCCCCCGCAGCCATCGGTCCATACTCGCAGGCGATCCGGGCCGGGTCGCTCCTTTTCGTCTCCGGTCAGATCGCGATCGACCCCGCGACAGGCGGGATGATCGAGGGGGACGTCGCCGCGCAGACACACCGCGTCATCCAGAACCTCGGCGCGATCCTCGACGCGGCGGGCGCCTCCTTCGACTCGGTCGTGCGGACCACGATCTACCTGGCGGACATGGATGATTTCGCCGCAGTGAACGAGGTGTACGGCACCTACTTCACGGCCCCGGCGCCGGCCCGCGCGACCGTGCAGGCCGCCCGCCTCCCGAGAGACGC
>CAYPUQ010000654.1:0-2756 GCA_964413655.1 uncultured Solibacteraceae bacterium
GCAGACTCTCCCAGTCCCGGTGGGGAGACAGGAAGCGTCAGCAGGATTTGCCGGTATGGAACGTGCGGGGTGACCGCGGCCCCGCGCCCCCCCCCGGTTGAGTTGAACGAAGCCGTACCGCTCCATGGTCTTTAGCTTGCGGGAGAGATTCGACTTTTTCTGCCCGGTTAGTTCTGCCAGGTGCGTAAGCGATTCGTCGGCGGACGTAAACCAAACCTTCGCCCTCGCCGAAAAAATTAACTACCGGAAAAAGCAACACCACCATCCGGTGAAAATCTGCTATTATTCCGCCACGGATTAACGCGCCGATAAAGCGAAATAATTCCTAATTGAGGCTCAGCAGACCGTCAGTGGTGGGCGCACCGCCGAGACGCCGGCCGAACCCACGCCGATCAGGAAAAACTGATTCTGCTACTTTTTCGATGCGCATGCGGAGGCCGTCCTTGATCGCGGAGTAGACCAACGCTTAGCGGAAATTCCGGACCAGCATGATATCAGCGCCGTCGTCGTCGAGCGACGAGTAGAGAATTCGCTGGCCGTCCGCTGAGATGGAGAATCCAGCGTCGCCGAAGATCGGACGTTTTCGCAGCTTCAACAGCGGGGCGATTTTTCCGGTCGCGAAACGAAAAAGGTTCAGATGGGCGCCGGCGGACTCGGTGGGCTCAGGGTCCAGAAAAAAAATCCCTTCCCCGGTCAGGCCCCACTGGCCCCAGTAGCCGGGCTTGTAATCGGGGATCACCTCGATCTCCTCGCCACCCTCCACCGGCGTGCGCCACAGACCGGGAACTTCCTTGCCCTTGGCGTAGTAGAAGTACTTCCCGTCAAAAGACTCGAATCCGGCAAAACCGCCGTTCCTCGTGACTTGCCGCGCCCGGGCGTCGGAAGCTCCCTCGCGCGCGGGAATTTTCCATACCTGCCACTCGCCAGTTCGATTCGAGGCGAAGTATATCCATTGCCCATCGCGCGAAAAACTGGGGACGACATCGTCCGCCCGGTTCGTCGTCACCCTCCGCGCCGCGCCTCCCACCAGCGGGATCACGTAGATATCCGAGTTGCCTTCCGGACGCGAGTCGAACGCGATCCACAAGCCGTCCGGCGACCACCGCGGCGAACCTGTGAGCGGCCCGCCGAACGAGGTGAGTTGCCGGGGCGTTCGCTCCTCTTCACCGCAGATCCAGATCTCGTCGTGCCCGGAGCGGTCCGACCGGAAGGCGATATTCCGCCGGTCCGGGGAGTACTGCGGGCTCGCATCCTGCCGCGTCGACGAAATGAGCTTCTCGGCGGTCTCGTCGTCATCGGGTCCCTCGTGGAGATCCAGCCGCCAGATATCGGAATCCGTGGCCAGCCGGGAATAGGCCAACAGCCCGGTCCGCGACACAGCCAGGAAGTAGGAGTTCTCGCCAAATGGCAACCGGTCGGGCGGCCGGCCACCGCTTGCGCTCACGCGCCACAAGCTCTGCGGGCCGCCGCGATTGGAGGAGAAGATCAATTCCTTGCCATCGGGCGTCCAGTCGTGACTGGCGATGAAACGGTTGTCAAACGTGATCCTTTTCGGCTCTCCTCCCGCGGTGTCGACCACGTAAATATCGTTGAGCGCCGCGCTCTGCGCCCGCCGGAACGCCAACCGCTCGCCATCCGGCGAGAACACCGGTCCGGTGTCGCCCAGCGATGTAAGCGGCGGTGTTGTCAGACGGCGGCGACTGTTCGTAGCCAGGTCGATCAAGTAGATGCTGAATTGGCTCCCGGCCGACTCGCGGTCGGCGATGGCGAGTAGGTCGCCGGCTGGCGACCAATGAAGGTGCCGGTCGGCGACATGTCCGAGGGGGGTGAACTCCGCGACCCGCTCCTCCGGACCACCTTCGGCCGGAACGATGAACACACCAGCCTCCGATTCGCTCGCCGAAGTCCGGAGAAACGCGATGCGCCGTCCATCCGGCGACCAGGCCGGACTGGCCTCGCCCGCTGGACTGGTTGTTAACCGGCGTGGGTCCAGTCTTCGAACGGGGCTGACGTAGATGTCGAAATTGTCCTGGCGTTCTCCGTTCCACACGAACGCGAGGTGTTCTCCATCCGGGGAGAATGCCGGCTCGTACTCGCCCCCGAACATCGAGGTAAACGGGGTGGCGACCGGCGGCTCCGTTTCCAGGCCGGGGCGGAGCAGGTACCATGCTACGGTAGCAACGAGCGTCACCAATCCAAAGGCGGCCGCCCACCAACGCCGCGACCATCCGGCGCCGGGGGCAGGGGACTGACGGAGCCATTCAGACTCCTCCCGAGCGGTGACGGGAGCGATGAAGGTGTACCCCTTACCGACGCTGGTCAGGATGTAACGGTGCTCGCTCGCCGATTCGCCCAGGGCCTTACGCAAGGTGAAGATGCTTTGCGAGAGGCTTCCGTCCTCGACCGAAGTATCGGGCCAGACAGCACGCAGGATTTCCTCTTTGGTGACCAGTGTTCCGGCACGATCCAGCAGGACCCGCAGGGTCTCCAGAGCCTTCGGCGGGACCGTTACGGGCTTCCCCAGGCAGGTTAATAGCCTGGTCCGGGTGTTAACCTCGTAGCTCCCAAACTCATAGATGTAAAATGGGTTAGGACTACCGTGAGAACTACTGATTGTCTTTGAACTGTTCGCGGCCGCCACAGGTGAACCTCGCCTGCACTTCGGCAGTATACCTCAATAAACGGAAAAAATGGCCCGCGTCCTCTGCTATCTTAGATAGAAGACCGCGCCTGTCTTTCAACTCCTCGAACGTTAA
>CAYPUQ010000655.1:0-2751 GCA_964413655.1 uncultured Solibacteraceae bacterium
CACTGAAAAACCGGTCAGAACATGTACAGCGGAGTGCCTTCGCTGGGGCCGCTCTCGACGCCCGCGCCAACCGTGGCCGGTTCGCCTTCCGGATGCAACTGGCGGCAGAAGATCCCCGTCTCGGCGAGGTAGACTTCCAACTCGCTCGGCTTCGGCAGCGAGCCCTGAATCAGCGCCTCCGACAGCGGGTCCTCGATATATTTCTGCAAGGCGCGCCGCAACGGCCGGGCGCCGTAGCTGCGGTCCCCGCACGTCTTCTCGAGGATGTAGCGCGCGGCGTCCTCGGTCAGCGTGATCTTGATCTGCTTGGCCACCAGATTCAGGTTGATCTGCTCGGTCAGCAAATACATGATCTGCAAGAGATCGTCGTCGTTCAGCGACGTGAACAGGATAATCTCGTCGAGGCGGTTCAGGAATTCGGGATTGAACGCCCGCTTCACTTCCTGCATCACCATGTCTTCCACCTTGGCCGACAAGCCGGTGGCCGGCATCGCGAACCCGATCTGCGATTTCTTCTCGAGGAAGCGCGCCCCGAGGTTCGAAGTCATGATGATGATCGTGTTCTTGAAGTCCACCGTGTTACCGAGCCCGTCGGTCAACTGGCCGTCCTCGAACACCTGCAGCAGGATGTTGTAAACGTCTGGATGGGCCTTTTCGATTTCGTCCAACAGCACGATCGAGTACGGCGCCCGCTTGACCCGCTCGGTCAACTGGCCGCCCTCTTCATAGCCTACGTAGCCCGGCGGCGAACCGATCAGTTTCGACACCGAGTGCTTCTCCATGAACTCGGACATGTCGAACCGGATCAGCGACTTCTCGCTGCCGAAGAGGCAATCGGCCAAAGCCCGCGCCACTTCCGTCTTTCCGACGCCGGTCGGCCCCAGGAACAGGAACGAACCCGACGGCCGCTTCGGCGACTTCAAGCCCGCCCGCGAACGGCGGATCGCCCGCGCCAGCGCGCTGATGGCCTTCTCCTGGCTGACCACGCGCTTATGCAACTCTTCCTCGATCCGGAGGAGCTTGGAAACCTCCTCTTCCCGGATCGCCGTCATCGGCACGCCGGTCCACCGCGCCACCACGTCTTCGATGTCGTCCTTCGTCACAATACCGGTGGAGGTGTCGTCCAGGTTGTACTTCTCGCGAAGCTGGCGCAGATTCTCGCGTTCCTTCCGTTCCTCGTCGGAGTAAAACCGCGCCTTCTCGAACTCATGGTTCGCGATCGCCGCTTCCATCCGGTGCACGATGAACTTGATTCGCTTCTGCACGTCGGCTATTTCGGCGGGTAGTGTCGTCTGCCGCAGTTTCACCCGCGCACCCGCCTCGTCGATCAGGTCGATCGCTTTGTCCGGCAGAAAGCGGTCCGGGATGAAGCGGTTCGATGTGTACACCGCGCTCTCCACCGCCTCGTCGGTGTACGCCACGGCGTGAAACTTCTCGTAGCGCTCTTTGATGCCAAACAGAATCTTGACGGCATCCCCTTCGGTGGGCGGCGGCACCTTCACTGCCTGGAACCGGCGCTCGAGCGAACGGTCCTTTTCGATCGACTTCCGGTACTCGCCCGGAGTCGTCGCGCCGACGCACTGGATCTCGCCGCGCGAAAGCGCCGGCTTGAGGATATTCGCCGCGTCCAGCGACCCTTCCGCCGAACCCGCGCCGACCAGCGTGTGCAACTCGTCGATGAAGATGACGGCGCTTTGGTTCTCCATCAACTCCTTCATGATGGTTTTCAGCCGCTCTTCGAATTGGCCGCGGTATTTCGTTCCGGCGACAATCAGCGACAAGTCGAGTTGCAGTATGCGCTTGTCGGACAGAAACGACGGCACATCGCCGTCGGCGATCCGCTGCGCCAGCCCTTCGACGATGGCTGTCTTGCCGACGCCAGGCTCGCCGATCAGCACCGGGTTGTTCTTGGTGCGGCGGCACAGGATTTGCACGACACGTTCGACTTCATGATCCCGGCCGATCAGCGGGTCCAGCACGCCATCCATCGCCGCTTGCGTAAGGTCGCGGCTGAATTCCGCCAGCAGCGAGCTCTCCTTCGGCCGGCTCGACGACATTTTCTCCGAGGAGGAGCGCGCGATCTCTTCCCGCACCTGCGAAAGCCGCAGTCCACGTTCGTGCAGAATCTCCGCGGCGAAGCTCTTCTCTTCGCGCAGCAAGCCCAGCAGCAGATGCTCCGTGCCGATGTGCTTGTGGCTCAGCCGTTCGGCTTCCTCGGCGGCATACGCGAGGACGCGTTTGCATTCGTGCGAAAGCGGCAGGTCCACCGACGTGGACCCCTTCTCCCGCATCGTGGTGTTCGACTCGATCTGTTTGCGGATGGACTCGAGCGCCGCATGGGAGCGCAGAAAGCGGGTCGCCATGGCCTTGTCTTCGCGGAGGAGGCCAAGCAGCAGGTGCTCGGTCTCGATGTACGGACTGCCGAACTGGGAAGCCTCGTACCGGGCGAAAAAGATCACCCTCCGCGCTTTCTCGGTATATCGTTCGAACATAAATGTCGCTTCTCCCTACAGTACCCCGGCCCCGCCGGGACCCCGAGCGGATTCCGCTCCCTTATCCAATTGTAAGATGCGATCACACCGCCCGGCGAAACCTAGATTGTGCGTCACAATCACCGAGGTCAGCTTGTGCACCCTGTGCATCTCCCGCAACAGCCCCATAATCGCCTCGGCCGTCCGGTGATCGAGACTGCCGGTCGGCTCGTCGGCCAGCAGCACCGCCGGCTCCGTCACAAGCGCCCGGGCCAGCGCG
>CAYPUQ010000656.1:0-2741 GCA_964413655.1 uncultured Solibacteraceae bacterium
TCCATCGTCGCGATATCGGCGGAGTTGCCGGCCACCGGGAAGATTGCTTGCAGGGCGAAGATGCCGCCGAGGGTGGCGGTGTTGAAGTAGTCGCGGAAGATCGCGGCGGCGTCAGCGCGCACGGGTGCGCCGATGACGCCCCCATTGCGGTTGTAAAACGTGAAGACCATCTCGCCGGCGGAGCGGGTGTTGTCGAAGCCGGTCAGTTTTAGTTCCAAGCCATTTGTGATGCGCGTGCCAGCGGCGGAGTCGATGCCGACGGGAATCTGCGCGAGGTTCACGGCGGCTTCGTGGGTGTGCGCGCCGAGTTCGAGGCGGAAGGCCAGCGTGCCGGCCGTGGTTCCGGTCTGGATTGCGATGTCCGGACTGCCTTGTACGGTTGCGAAGCTGTCGCCCTCGTTGACGGAGATGCTCTGGATCCGGCTTCCACTCGCCAGGAACATCACGGCCGGATCGGCTAGACCGGCCGCGGCCGGAGTAAACGTCATCGTCAGCGTGCCCGAGCCGCGCGCGCGAGAGGCCTCACCGAGGCGCACCTGAAGCTTGCCGTGGCGTCCGGATGCGGTATCGGCCGGCACGACGATCTCGGGGCGGGGGAAGGGTGGCTCCTGCACGAACGCTTCGAGCAGGAATGTTCGCTTGTCGATGCGCAGTTGCGATTGCAGAACACCCGACCGCGACGGACGCAGCGCCACCATAAAAGCGGCCGATTCGCCGGGGGCCAACAGCACCGGCACGGCGATGCCTTCGGGGCCCTGAAAGTGGGGCCCGTTCACCGTGATCGAATCCACCCCTTGCGGCGTGTTCGTGCCGTTGCGAAGGAGAAAGGTGCGCGATGCCGTTCCACCGCGCTCGAAGCGGCCGAAATCGACCGGCGTATCGGTGCTCAAGACCGTCCGCACACCATCGTGATCGAGCAGGATCGTGAGTCCGGCCGGTGAGGTGGCGCGCAGCAGCGTGAAGTCGTCGTTCACTTGAAGGTTGGCGCTGTAGGAGCCAGGACCGGCGGGCAGGAAGCGAACGGTGAAGTCCACGTTGGTTCCCGGCGCCATGATGTGCGGAAGCGGCGGATAGTTCCGCACCGAGAAGCCAGTCCCGGCCGCGCGCAGCCTCACGAGCGTTACCGCGGCCATACCGTGATTGCGCAAGCGGAAAGTCGTGTCAAGCGTGTCACCGGCAGGAGTGACGCCCAGGTCGAGGCTGCTCTCGACCGGGACCTCTACACCGGGTCCCGGTATGGTGTATAGCCGGATCTGCCCGAAGCAGAGAAGCGGCGCCAACAACAACAGAAACGCTCTCATTTCCCGGTCTCCCCGGGTAATTGAAACGGCTCCAGCCCGCGCGGGGAGTCGAACAGCGCGCGGATGCCAGTCGCGGTGTGGACGGCCGCCCACGAGCCGCCGGTGGGCCGAAGCGCCTCGATGTCTCCGTCGAAGGTCAGCCGCTCCTCACTCCCATCGGGACGCAGCAGAATCAGTTCCGCGCCGTTGGCCAACAGGACCGTTTCCTCGGCCCACACCAGCGCGTGCTCCGCGTCCTGGTGGAGCGGACGTTGCCGCTCAACAACGCCGGTCCGCAAGTGGACTTGTGCCAGCCAGAGCCCGTCCTCCGCACGCGACACGACACCGGCACGGTCCCGCGCAAGCAACGAAACGGCGGCAACGTTCGCCAGCGCGGGCGGGGGCAGTTCCCGCCAGTGGCCGTGCTCGAAGAGGAGCCAGCGCGGGTCCTCGGGCAGGACAACAAGCGCAAGCGCTCCGCGCAGCGACAGAAGTCGCGGCCCGCCGCCGATTTCGACCGAGAACTCTGCTTCGCCGCGAGCTGCGGTTGCATGTTCGTCCGAAGCGGACAGCGCTAACTGTTCGGAGCAGAGCGCGGCTGCCGGCATGGGCTCGGTCAGGAAGGTGCCACGCAGGCCGAGCACGCGCCGGCCGGACGTGTCTGGCAAGCCGATGCACCCCAGGAGGGGCGCACGGAGGAAGTCGTCCGCGGCCGCCGAGGCAGCCAGGATGAGAGCTAAAGATGCCAGGGTCCGGTTCATGGCCTTGTAATCCTGATCAGTGGGGGCCCGACCTGGGTCGGTTGCTGCGTCGAGCCGCCGATTAAACCCGGAGCGGGTGCGCTACTCGCACCTCCGCGGCTGAGTACCAGGCCGCCGGCAACCGCTCCAGCCGCCAAAAGGGCGGCGGTGAGTAGCTTGCCGCGGCCAATGCGAACACCCCCACCATCGTCATCCGCGCCGCCCCCGGAGCCGCCCACAGCCGGGGCGCCCGCGAGATCGGTGACGTAATGAGACACGAAGGCGCCGGCGCGCGCTTGGTCCTTCGCCGCAGTTACGCGAATGCGGATGGGGCCCGGCGTTGTCCCCCACTGAACAAGAGGCAGGCTCACCTTTCCGTCGGCGCCCGCGACCTGAACGTCCGTGCGGAGACCGGATGCGAAGGTTCCCGTGGGTTCCTCGTCCGGCAGGCGAAAGTTCACCGCGGCGCCCTCGACGGGCCGGCCGGTCTCATCGGCGATCTGGACGATCAGGGCGCGGCTGGTGCGCGAGCCTGTCCCATGAACGGCGCCCTCGCCCTCCAGGATATGAATCTGTAAAACAGTGAGCTGGCGAGTTTCCTGTGCCGCGGCCCCCGCGGCCACTAGGCACAAGACCACCGCGGCCCAGACGGGTACGGGCCTGGCCTGCATGCAATCTCCTCGGTGAGCGGCTTGGCCGGGACGCTCGTCGGCGCCCAGCG
>CAYPUQ010000657.1:0-2735 GCA_964413655.1 uncultured Solibacteraceae bacterium
ACGGCCACGTGGCAAGATAACCGCCAGTTGCAGTTCGCGCTGAAGTATTTGTTCTAATGCGGCGCATCCTGCTGTCACTTTGCCTCGCCGGGATTGCTTTCGGGCAACCCTACGATTTGCTGCTCAAGGGGGGCCATGTCATCGATCCGCGTAACGGCGTCGATGGTATTGCCGACGTCGCCATCTCCGGCGCGCGGATCGCCGCCGTGGCCCCCAACATCTCTCCGGGCGGAGCGGCCAAGGTCATCGACGCAGCCGGCCTCTACGTCACGCCCGGCCTGGTCGACATTCATGCACACGTCTTTGCCGGCATCCGCGGGTCGACCACATCCGGAGGAAATCGCAGCATCTTCCCGGACCACATCAGTTTCCGCACCGGCGTAACCACCGTCGTCGACCCAGGGTCGTCCGGGTGGCGCGCGTTTGAGGAATTCCGCCGGATGGTGATCGACGTGGCCGAAACACGCGTGCTCGCGATGCTCAACATCGTGGGCATCGGCATTCTCAGTTACGATCTCGAACAGAACGTCGAGGACATGAACCCGCGGCTTACCGCGGACATGGCCCTCGAGCACAAAGACGTTGTTGTCGGCATCAAGTCCGCGCACTGGTGGGCGCCGAACTTCATCTCCGTCGAGAAGGCGGTAGAGGCCGGCAACCTCGCGGACATCCCCGTGATGGTGGATTTCGGCTATTTTCTCAAGGAGCGGCCATACGAGCGCATGGTGACTGAGATTCTCCGGCCGGGCGATATGAGCACGCATTGTTACCGCTGGCCCGCGCCGCTGTTGGACGAGAAGGAGCGGGTCCGGCCGTTTCTGATCGAGGCGCGCAAACGCGGCGTCAAATTCGATGTCGGCCACGGAGGCGGCAGTTTTCACTTCCGCAACGCCGAGCCCGCCGTGAAGCAGGGCTTCTGGCCCGATTCGATTTCCACGGACCTGCACACGAACTCGTTGAACGGCTCGGCGATCGACATGCTCAACGTCATGTCGAAGTTTCTCGCCATGGGCGTGCCGCTCAAGGAAGTAATCCGCCAGTCCACCACGAATCCCGCCACGCAGGTGAAGCGTCCCGAACTGGGGCAGATCGGCGTGGGCGCCGAAGCCGATATCGCCGTGCTGCGTTTGGAGAACGGCCGCTTCGGCTTTGCCGACGTTGCGGGCGGCCGGATCGAAGGCAGCCAGCGGCTCGCCTGCGAGATGACTATCCGCGCCGGTAAACTCGTATTCGACTTCAATGGACGCGCCGCGGTACCGTGGCGGAAGGGCAACCTGAGATATCCGGAAAGGTGAATGGCGTTCATGACCAGAACAATCCTGACCTTGTTTGTTTTTGCGCCCGCAATCCTGGCGCAGGCAAATTACGACTTGCTGTTGAAGGGCGGCCGCGTGATTGACCCGAAGAACGGCGTCAACGCGCCGATGGATGTGGCGGTCAAGGACGGCAAGATCGCCCGCGTCGCCGCCGGCATTCCGGCCGCCGAAGCCGCCAAGGTCGTGAATGTGACCGGTTTGACGGTAACGCCGGGCCTGATCGACATCCACGTCCACGTGTATCAGCGGCCCGACAACCGGGCCATGGCGCGGGACAGCAATGTACAGGCCGATGCGCACACGTTCCGCAGCGGCGTGACGACCGTCGTCGACGCGGGCACTGCCGGGTGGAAGGATCTCCCGGAGTTCCGCCGGCGCGCCGTCGACAAGTCCAGGACCCGCGTGCTGGCGCTCGTCAATATCGCAGGCGCCGGTATGGGGACCGATAAGGAAGACGACCTCGCCGAGTTGGACGTCGATGCGGCCGTGCGCGCCGCGAGGGACAACCGCGACATCGTCGTCGGATTCAAGTCGGCGCATTTCGGCGGCCCGGGTTGGGAGTCGATCGACGCGGCGGTGAAGGCGGGCAGAGCCGTCGATCTGCCGGTTATGGTCGACTTCGGTTACATGAACGAGATTCGCAATCTGCCGACGTTGCTCATGGACAAGCTGCGGCCGGGTGACATTTACACGCACTGTTACTCCGGCCACCGCGAGGAACTGCTCGCGGACGGCAAGATCAACCCAGCGATGTTCACCGGCCGGAAGCGCGGGATTTTCTTCGATGTCGGATTTGGCGCGGGCAGTTTCTATTGGTACGTCGCCGCGCCGGCCTTGCAGCAGGGCTTTCCGCCGGACTCAATTTCGACTGACCTGCATACGGGCAGCATGAACGCGGGCATGAAGACGATGGACAATTCGATGTCCTCCGTTCTGAACCTGGGCACTTCGCTCGCCGACGTGATCGCGATGTCCACCTGGAATCCGGCGAAGCAGATCAAACGGCCGGAACTGGGCCACCTGGATGTGGGCGCCGACGCCGACATTGCTGTGCTGAGCGTGGACAAGGGACAGTTCGGATTCATCGATTCGGCCGGAGCGGCGTACCCGGGCAATCAGCGGATCGTCACGGAGTTGACGCTACGGAGCGGCCGGGTGGTTTGGGACCTGAACGGCCGCGCGAGCGAGAGTTGGAAGAGTTTCCCGTACGACAAGAAGAAGTGGACGAAGTAGGGGCCGCGGGCTGCCCTGTCCCGAGACGGAATCTGGGATCGGCTCGTCTTGAATGTTAATTGACAGAGGATCGGCTAAGACCGTGATGCCTTCCTCGAAGGATACACCGTGTTTCCTGATGTTCGCGTCCGCCTTCTTCTGGTCCCACTCGAACCTGTAACCCATCCGCACATTTTATACACGCTC
>CAYPUQ010000658.1:0-2731 GCA_964413655.1 uncultured Solibacteraceae bacterium
GTTTCTGGGACTTCAAGCTCACCGAGGCCCCCGCCGCTGCTGAGCTTTATCGTTATGCCGCTACTAAATCATGTCCTGCGTAAGAGTACATCCTTGTGGACTGCCGCGTGGCCGCGATCAACTGTCGTTGCCCTTGTTTTCTTGAGTGCCTGCACCCAACAGACTGCGGAGCATCGCGCTGACGAGGTTGTTGCGATGGACACCGCGGGAATCAGAGAAGTCTACGCAACTTGTTCGCCGCCCTCGAAGCGGGTGACTTAGAAAGGGCTATGCCCATCCTGTCGCCCGACGTCGTATTCGAAATACCATCGGGTGAGATCCTTGCCGGTCGGGATGCTGTGAGGGCGGCCTTGAGCGCGTTCCTAGAAGATCACATCGAGAGAGTCATCTGGAATCTCGAGGTGGTGGCGTCTAGTGCCGCCTTCGCTGAGGTTCGGGTGTGTGAAGTCACCGCTATATGGCCGAGTGGTGAGGGCGAGGCATTTCGGGTTCGGGGCTGGCATACCGGCTCCTTACTCCGAACAGAAGGCAGGTGGCAGCTCGAGCGCGACGTGAGCACGGTTGATGGGCCACCGGAACCGGTGGCGGAGTCTCGCCCGGAGGGCACATAGCTGAGCCGCGATGTCTTTCAGGGGCGCCGATACCGCGTTGCTGAGGAAGTCAGGCGAGAGTTGTGGCGCGACGCCGCCCGAGACGCAGGCGCGAGATGCTGTCTGCCGTTTGTGTGGAGCAGGTCGCCCGGAAGCGGCAGATCTTCTGCAACCACGAACGAGGGCCGGACTGAACGCTGACCGAGCCGGGTTTCCGCTCAACGCAGGTTACGAGCCACTCACCATCGCGCCGGCGGCGCCGGCGCTCGCGCTCCTGGATCGTCTCAAAAAGGAAATCCCTCGGGATTGTGTCTGCCAGAAGCCAGACCCATGCGTCGCCAGGATTGGCGACGCGGCACGCATAAGTGCGTGCGCCACATTATCCGCTGGAGCGACGCCGGGCCGCCGCCAGGAGGCGCCGGCCGGACCAGCCGGCGATCATGCCGAACAGGAGCAGACTCAGCACAACGACTGCCCGCTGCCTGGCTTCCGGGATGGTCGCGGCCTCCGGCGGCGGAGGATGATACTCGACCTCGACCTTGAGTTGAACCCGCGCCGGCGCACGGTGTTCGAGCGTATTGTCGACGCGGACGCGATACCGGCCCGCGTCGCGGAGGCGGAGGCGAAGTTGATCCTCGTGGACGAAGGAGGTGGTCGCGAGGGCGCGGGGGTTGGCCTCGCCAGCGTCCTCGTCGCGGATGAGGTCGACGCGCACGCCGGAGAGTCCCTCGACCACAAGGAAATCGACGCGGACGGTGGCGGGGGCAGGGTCGATGTCGATGGGGAGCGGGCGGCGCTGGCCGGCCGGGATCTCGACTATGCCCTCGAAGATGGAAGTGGCCAGCAGCAGAATCAGGGCGATCATGGGCGGGTGTCGTGGACGATGCGGCCGTTGACAACGGTCAACAGCACGCGCGCCGCGAGGATTTGTTTCGGCGGGGCACGGAGGATGTCGTGGGAGAGAAGCACGAAGTCGGCCAGCTTCCCAGGCGTGAGCGAACCCTTCTCTTTCTCCTCGAAAGCGGCAAAGGCGCCCGCAAGCGTCCAGCTTTCGAGGGCTTCGGCACGGCTCAGACGCTCGGCCGGAAGCCAGCCGCCCGGGGGGTGGCCGGCGGCGTCCTGGCGCGTGACAGTCGCGTAGAAGCCCGGCAGCGGGTCGGCCTCTTCGACGGGGAAGTCGGAGCCGTTGGCGACCGGCACACCGAGCTTGAGGAAGCTCTTCCAGGCGTAGGCGCCCGCGATGCGATCCGGTCCCACGCGCTGTTCCGCCCAGCGCATGTCGCTGGTGGCATGGGTGGCTTGCATGGAGGCAACGAGGCCGTATTTCGCGAATATCGTCATGTCGGCGGGCGAGACGATCTGCGCGTGCTCGACGCGGAACCGCAAATCGTTCGGTCCGCCGAGCGCCGCGGCGTAAGCGTCGAGGACGGCGCGGTTGGCGAGGTCGCCGATGGCGTGCGTGTTGACCTGGAACCCACGGCTGACAGCAGCGCGGGCGACGCGCTCGATATCTTCGCGCGGGAGTATGAGTAGTCCGCTGTTGGACGGCTCGTCGCTATAGGGCTCTTTCAGCGCCGCGCCGCGCGATCCGAGCGCGCCGTCGGCGACCAGCTTAATCGAGCGGACGGTAAGAAAAGGGCCGATCTCGGGACCGCGGTCGAGGTACTGCCGCCAGAGTTCGCCTTCGCCGCGAATCATGGCGTAGATCCGAACCGGCAGCCGGTCCTCGGCGATCAGTTCGCGATAGGCGGCGATCTCGGCGGCCGATACGCCGGCGTCGTGGACCGTGGTGAGTCCGAGCCGGGCGCATTCCACCGCCGCGCGCGCCAGGCGCTCCTTCAGTTGGGCGTGCGAAGGCGCGGGGATTCGCCGGGAGACGAGGCCCATCGCGCGGTCGATGAGGATGCCGGCCGGCCGGCCAGCCGAATCGCGGTGGATGCGGCCGCCCGGCGGGTCGGCGGTGGCGGCATTGATATCGGCGGCGTCGAGCGCGAACTGGTTCACCCAGGCGGCATGGCCGTCGACGCGGGTGAGGTAGACGGGGTGCACGGGGACGGCGGCGGACAGTTCGGCGGCAGCCGGGAATTCGGCGCCGGGCCAACGCGTCTGGTCCCAACCCCGCCCGAGGATCCATTCGCCGG
>CAYPUQ010000659.1:0-1167 GCA_964413655.1 uncultured Solibacteraceae bacterium
CACGATGCGCTCACCGGCGCCCTGCCCCGCCTTCTTCGGGGGTTTCAATCGCATCACCTCGTCTGGGGTGACGAGAGGCCGCTCGACCTGTTCGACGCTCGCGGTCATGTGGTTGGCAATCGGCGCCAGCCGGGAGCCCGAATAGTTGAAACTGGCTTTCTGAACGGTCGTCGTGCCGGTCATCTTCGAGAGGAGTTCGGCCGTGTCGTACTGGTTGGGCGCATAGGCGGCCCGAACGTGGCAGTTGGAGACGATGCTTTCATTGGGACCGTACTCGTCGACAATCTGCCGAATGTCCTGGGTGATCAGGTACGCCTTGAGCCCGTAGCCGGCCATGTAGGAAAGGGCGTCGGCGAAAACTTCCATCCGCTTTAGCGACGGGAATTCGTCAATCATGAAGAGCAGCCGGTGGCGATTCTGCTTCTGCGCCGAACCCTCGAAATCCATTCTTTCGGTGAGCCGGTTCACGATCATCGTGAAGATCAAGCGCATCAGCGGCCGGAGGCGAATCTTGTCGGACGGCGGCACAACCAGGTAGAGCGAGATCGGCCGTTCGTGGTTAACAAGGTCGTTGATGGTGAAGTCGCTCGCCGAAGTGTTCCGGGCGACCAGCGGGTCGCTGTAGAGGGTCAGCGCCGTTTTCGCGGTCGACAGGACGCCCGAGAAATCCTTGTCTTCCTTGTCGAGCATTTCCCGCACTTTTTCCCGCACGACAGGGTGCGTTGCGGTTCGTTCGCCGGCGGAAGTCCGCCAATCATGGCTGCGCTCGGGGTCATGAGGAAAGTTCTCGAGTTCCGCCAGAGTGTCGTGGAAGCTCTGACCGGGTCGTGTGAAGACGGAAGCAAGGTCTGCCAGGCACGCGACCTTGCCCTCGGCCGAGGCTGCGTAGCAGACGTGCAGGATCATTCCTGTCGTGATGGACGCCGCGGCATCCTGCCAGTAGCGCTCTTGCGGGCTGTCTTCGCCGGTGCGTACAATCATGTCGGCGATGTTTTGTGCGTCGGAGACATCGCGCGGCGTTCCGATCCGAACTTCGGCCAGCGGATTGAAACGGGAGCCGTTGGCTACTTCGATGGGGGAGAACTTGAAGCAGAGGTGTCCGCGAGCAGCGCGAAATCCGGCGGTCTTGGCCCAGTTCTCGCCTTTGATGTCGTAGACGACCGCCGA
>CAYPUQ010000659.1:1267-2713 GCA_964413655.1 uncultured Solibacteraceae bacterium
GGGTATCAGGTGTTTGGCGTGGACGACGGCGGATCTTGCGCTGACCTTCTGGACGACGTGATGTTCGGTGTCCGCGAGGATCTCGCCGCGATACTTGCCGGAGTCAGTCTCGGCCGCATAGACTCGAACGCCGTTGCCCAGAATGCGCTTGGCGACTTCCTCCGCCGCCCCGAACGACTGGGATGACGCCGGACTACTGGCTGGCCGCCGCCCGTTGACCTCACCGTCGAGGATCTTCTCGGCTTCAACCTTGACGGGCGCATGTTTGTCTGGCGTCCGCGAGCGGTTAACTGCTGCCGGATTGCGATCCTCAGTGGCTGTCTTCTTCTCGGTGATGTTGACGGTATCGGAACCGCGCTCATAATCGGCGACGTGTTCCGAAGTTTCCCGGCGGATTTGACGCGGAAGGCCGGCCTCGATGGGCTTTCCGCGCTCGAGTTCCAGAATGAAGTCGGCCGCCTTGTGAGCGTCTCTGGCCGCTCGAAAGATCTCGTTCTTATCGTTCTTGAGCGCAGTAATCCAAGAGGCGACGTATGCGGCGTGCTGTTCGGGACTGTGCGGAATCCCCCGCTCGGCGGCGAGGAAGACGCTCGCGAGTTCGGCCCGCAGTTCCTCCTTGGCGTAGTTCTGGTCGCCAAACGAATAGCTATCGTTCAGTGTTTGGCGATTCAGACGGTCGGGGTGGCCAGTCCAGTGGGCCAGTTCGTGAAGAGCCGTCCCATAGTAGTCTGCCGCGCCTTTGAACGCTTCCTTTGGGGGAAGGTGGATCGTGTCCTGCGCCCGGCTGTAAAAGGCTCGATCGTTCTGGTCGTGGCTGATGCTCGCACCCGAATTGCGCAGGATCTGTTCGCCGGTCTGGGCCACCTCCCACTCGTGACGCTTTTGGGGGATGTAATCCGGCATTCCTTCGATCTGCCTGGCGTTGAAGACCGTGTAGACACGACGAATAATTCCGCGACGGCCGTGTTCGTCGGCCCTGGGCTCGGAGCCGGCATTCAGTTCCTCACCCGAGCGGGAGTCGGCCTGGCCGGTACGGTCCTCGAACTGCCAGTATTCGATGTGGGTGCCCTTCTCGCCCTGGCGGACCTGGCAACCGTTTTCCTGTGCTTGCCGGTATGTAAGCCATCGCGGATCGTCGTATCCCTTGCGTACCGCCGCTGCCATGAGCTGTAATGCGTTGCCACCGCGATAGTTGCGCTCGGTGGTTGGGTTAAACGGGAGCTGGAGTGCGCCCGGCTCCCAGGGTTTCTGCCAGGGTGCAGTGCCCCGTTCGAGCATCTCGACGATTTGATCGGTAACCTCCTTGCGAAAGTCGCGGTTGGGCACTGGGGCTTCCGCTGGGTCCGATGACCGGGTCACTTGCTCGTTCATAGGGGCCTCCCTTCGAACTGGCCGTCCGGATCTTCGCGCTCGAATCCGGAGCCTTCTAGCGGCTCACCGCCGAGT
>CAYPUQ010000660.1:0-2691 GCA_964413655.1 uncultured Solibacteraceae bacterium
GCGATTCCGGGCCGATTCGGGCGGTGGCTACTATGTTCAGCTTCGTCCGAAACCCGAACCGTATGTAACTAACTTTGAGTCCTGGAACTCCGTCGTGAGAACGCTGCGCCGCGGCCACGATGGCCGATGCTTTCGGATTCACGAAGTCCCGAACGTGTCGTTTCTAATCGGCTGCATTTCCCCGCGCCCGCTCGGCGAATTCACCACGGCGCTCCCCCCGGCCAGCCTCTCGATGAACGAACTCATCGACTTCGCCGGTTTCCACAAGGCGAATTTCTTCATACACGACTGGTAATGCCGCCCACCTCACCGCGCCACCTTCTCCCGCACCGCCTGAACCAGTGGATGCGACGCTCCCAGTTCCTTCTCCGCGACCGGCAGGGCCCGGCGGTACAGGTCGCGCGCCTGGCCGTGCTCGTTTCGCTGTTCGAGCAGCCAGGCCAGGTTGATGCACTGCTTGGCTGTCTCCGAGCTTTGTTTTCCGTGGAGTTGCTCGGCCAAATCGAGCGCTTCTCGTACCGCCGCTTCGGCCGTATCGAAATTGCCCGCTTCGCGCTCGGCGAAGGCGAGACCATTCAACGCGGCGTAGCGATCCGGCGCGTAATCGAGCCCGGCATCACGCAGCAAAACGGCGGCGCGACGATATAACGGAACAGCGGCGGCAGACCGGTTCTGTTTCAACTGGAGATCGGCGAGGTTGACGGCCGTGATGGCGATGCGAGGATGATTGGCCGGAAACCTTCTCTCGAAAATGCGCAGAGCGCGGCGGTAGAGCCCCTCGGCGGCGCCGAGATCGCCTTTCGCGCGCTGGAGGCCCGCGATGTTGTTCAGCACCGTCGCCGTCTCGGGATTGTCCGCCCCGTCCATCGCTTCCCGGATCGCCAGCGCCCGCCGGTAGAGTGGTTCCGCGCCATCGAGGTCGCCCTGGTGTTCCAGCAGGAGCGCGAGATCGTTGGCAACAGTCGCGACTTCGGTGCTCGCGGCCCCGGTGGCCTTCTCCTGTAGCGGTAGCGCGCGCCGGTAGAGATCGGTTGCCGCCGCGTAGTCGCCGGCTCTTTCCCGGAGGTCGGCCAGGCTCACCAGCCAGCGCGGATCGTCCCGAACCGCCAGCGCGCTCCGCAGCAGTTCTTCGGCGTCCTGGGACTTGCCAATGGCAAGCAGATGCAGCGCCAGTTCGCCGCGAAGCGCGGCGGTCTCCGTGTGCTTGGGTCCGTGCTCCTTTACCGACCGCGCAATCGCCTCGCGGAAGAGCGGCTCGAAGTCCGTCTGAATCTGGGCGGCGCCGATCAGGACAACGAGCGTGGCGGCTAGCATTACAGTCCCTCCCGAACCTCGCCAGTCAATGCGCGCAGAAATTCGACCACTGCCCGCTTGTCGCTATCAGAAAGTTTCAACGGGTGCATCTCGGGATCGAGCCAGGGGTTTTCGATTCCCCCCTTGTCGTAGTGTTCCACGACGTCCTCAAGCGTGGCCAGGGAACCGTCGTGCATGTACGGAGGGGTCCGCGCGATCTCGCGCAGCGTCGGCGTCTTGAAAGCGCCGCGATCCTCGTCCTTCTTTGTCACCGCGGCGCGTCCTTCGTCGGCGCAGCGCCCGTTCTGGCAACCGATGCCGGTGTTATGGAAGCGCTCGTCGGTGAGGTTCGGACCGACGTGACAGGCAATACAGCCGGCCTTCCCGCGAAACAGGCGGAGACCTTCACGAGCCTCCGCGGTAAGCACATCGCGCTCGCCGGCGACGTAACGGTCGTAAGCGGAGCCGCCGGCCAGGATACTCCGGACGTACGATGCCAGGGCTTGCGCCAGGCTCCGGGCATCCGGCTCCGTTCCAAATACATCGCGGAAGACAACCGGGTAGCCTTGCGACGCGCGCAAGCGCGCGACGGCCTCGTCGAGCGTGAGATCCATCTCCTTCGGGTTTTGGATCGGCTGCACAACCTGTTCTTCCAGGGTCGCCGCGCGGCCATCCCAGAAGAAGGTCTTGCCGAACGCACGATTCAGGATCGGCGGCGTTCGGCGGTTGCCCTTGCGGTTGTAGATGCCGGCCGCCACGGGCCGGCCGTCGGTGAAGGCCAGTTCCGGGTCGTGACAGGTTGCACAGGAGACGCTGCGGTCGCGCGACAGGATCGGATCCGCGAAGAGTTTCCCTCCGAGACGGATGCGCTCTGGGGTTAGCGGGTTCTCCGTTGGCGCGGGGATGTAGGAATCGAGGCCGAGCGGCACGCGCAGGGTCTCCGCGCCCGCGAGGGCGGCCGCGATGAGCATCAGAACCGCGCTACGCATTCCCCTCCTCCATCCGCCGGTTCGCTCCCGTACTCGAACGAGCGCGTTGCAGTGGGCCACTTCGTTGTGGTTGTCGAGGTTGCTCCTGGGTTTGAAGTTCTGCCGAGCCGCCGGGGCAGCGACAACGTAAAGAGGAGGACGAGCGGGCTAGTCGTCACGACGGAATCTCTTACCTGAATTGTAAGTGCCTCCGCCGCGGGGCGGGCACACGGCGGGTGTAACGGGCGGGCGTGAGGGTGGGTTCAGCGGGGAATTTTCGGGGCTTACTTTCTCCTTTTTCCGTGACACGAGTGCGGTTTTCCTCACTTGAGTTCGAAATACCGAACTCTTTTTGGGTACACATCTATTACGCGTTAGACCTTCTCCGCCCCGAAGTTATTTTTGGCGGGGGCGGGCACCCGCCGCAGGC
>CAYPUQ010000661.1:0-2666 GCA_964413655.1 uncultured Solibacteraceae bacterium
GGCCTCGCCTGCGGGCGCGAAAACGTGACGGGCCTCGCGCGCGTAGGCGTGTCGTGCGATGTCGCTGGGCGACCGGCGTAGCCGGAGTGGTGGTGATAGCAGCCGGAGGCGTAGGGCTACTGCTGGCTTTCGGGGTCGTCGGGGTTGCCTGTTCGCGTGGAATTGGAGACGCCAACAAAGCCGACGAAGATCAAGATTAGCAAGATTCGGAGGAAGCCCTCCTGCTCGCCTGCTGCTACCAGCGGGTCCTAGCGCGACCTCTTGTGCCTTCGCGGCCGAGCGCACATGTAGTCCGACCCTGCCTTCGGAATCGCGGCGCGCCAGTCGATGCCGTGCCAGTTCAGTGAGGGTGCCAGGATCAACGCCTGCGAGACGTGTCTTGGAAGGCTAGAATCAGAGCCCGGCTCCTGGGATTGGGTCCGGGTAGGCCGCGTGGAGGCGGTTATTGCCATCCGGACGTTATTTCATACGTTGAGCGCATTCCGCTGCTCTGCGGCCCTGAGCAGTTGCCGATATCGTGCGGCACCTGACGCAGGCACTCAGGTCTTGTGTTAACTGGTTCCGAACTTGGAATGAACGTTCAGACGGAACGCCGGAAGTGGCCGTAGACGGGGACCTTTCCGGCCATCGCGGTGGACATTTGCTGGGCGAAGCCGCGGGGCCCTGTGGAAGAGCATGCGTATAAGACAAGCGGCAACCGGGTGCCGCGGCGGCGAGAATGGCGCGCGCAAACTCGGGGACGTCGCGCATGCGCACTTCGGCGGATGAGAGTCCGTTCCTGACACCGTGGCCAAAGTATGCGATCACGTCGATTCCGCGTGCGGCGCGTATGGCGTTGAGCATGGTGCGGCGATCATCACGGTCGTCGAGCCAGATGGATGACCGAGGCGGTAGTGGGCGGCAATGTGGCTGGCGCCGGAAATGAACGCTCCCGTCGCGTCGCGCCCGTCCTGTCATGTTCACTTGTTGCGAAAACCAGTCCACGCACATTCGTTCCTCCTGCGGGGATGGTGATCGGAGGAGGGGTAGCGTTTCATTGGATTGTGCCGGTTCGGATCGGTTTGGGGCGTGCTGACGTTGGCGGGTTGGAAACCGGCCGGCAGGATACAATCCTGCCCCACATGCCGGTGAAACGGTTTGGGAGCGAGTTTCACGGTTGTCGTGGAGGGGATTATGAAACACTCGAAGACGAATCTATTAGTCAGTGCCGCGCTCGCGGGGCTGCTTGTGCCGGCATTGTTGCCGGCGGCCGACCCATTGAAGAATTCGCGCGGTTATTACCGCATTCCGTACAGCGATGGCACGGAAGTAAAGATCAACCGCGACCATAACTCACATACGCCTCGCGGCCGTTATGACATGGTTGGCAGGGGCGGATCCAAGCCGTATCGCATCGTGGCCGCGGCTCCGGGGCGGATCGTCGGCATCGAGGACGGCTTTTCGGAACGCCAGGACAGTTCGACCGCGAAACAGTGCAACAACAACTACGTGTGGATTGAGCATCCGAACGGCGAATGGACCAAGTATTCGCACATGGTGAAGAACTCGACTTCTGGGAAGGCAGGGTTGAAGGTCGGCGACACGGTGAAAGCCGGTCAATATCTCGGTGACGAGGGCGATGTCGGATGTGCCGGAGGGGATCACTTGCACTTAGAGGTGGGCGATCCGCGTGACACCAATCCGTTCACCACCGTGGGCGGCTTTCTCAACGACAATGCCGACAGCAATCGGAATCGGATCGCTCGCATCTGCTCGATACCGGGCGGCATTTTCACCGCGGGCACGACACACACGGCGCGCGCGGTGCCGGCGATGTTGACGCCGGGAGGCAAGGAGGTGGCGCGCCATGGCCTGCCTATCGGCGATTACGAATGCCTCTTCGATCAAGCCGTGTCAGCGAGCTACGAGCCAGTCAGCATCGATATGTTCGATGCGGGCGGGAAGACCTATGTCAACGCCATCTTCCGCCCCAAGACACCCGGCGATTTCCGAGCGTTCCACGGTCTGACGGGAACGGCGTATCAAACAGAGTTCAACACGTGGACCGGGAAGGGGTATCGCCCGACCATTATCGAATCCTATATCGACAACGGCGTTCGCTACGCTGTCGTTTTTAAGAAGACGCCGGGGCCCCAATACGTTGCGTATCACGGGCTGTCCGCAGCGGAACATCAGGCGCGAGTGGACGACCTTACTGGAGCCAAGGGTTTTCGACCTGTCTCGGTTTCGGTGGTGTCGAGTGGCGGCCGCAAGTACACGGCTCTATATGAGAAGGAGAACGTCGGTTCCTGGCAGTTGAAGTCGCAGTTGACGCCTGCTGAGTATCAGCAACTGTACAACAGCAACAAGAGCGCCGGACGGCACGTTGCGTATCTGAATGCCTATGTCCACGACGGGGCGCCTTTTATCGTGGCGATCTGGAACTCGGCGACGCCTTCAGGCGGCAAACAGAAGCACGGGCTGACCGGCGCGGCGTATCAGGATGAGTGGGAGAGTGCGCTTGGAGCGGGGATGCTGACCCGAACGGTGGCTGGTTATGCTACGGGCAATACCCGGACATATGCGGCGAGTTGGCGGAGATGACTTGGGGTATGTGAGAACCACGCTTCTTGGTACTACTCATCGAGGACCTCCCGGAGCCATCGTATCGGGCCTCCCGTGGCAGA
>CAYPUQ010000662.1:0-2664 GCA_964413655.1 uncultured Solibacteraceae bacterium
TGTTGTTGTCGGTGCATTGCGACACGGGCGACGATATCTCCAGAGCAAAGGATCTTCTGAAGGCGACCGGCGCCCAAGATATCGCCAGCACAGGCGAAGAAGCGGTCAGTTCGTCTGGTGTGCATACTGCAACCGCTTCGACCACGGTCTAGCGATTCCAGGGCTTGTAGAGGTAGAGGTTAGAGGTAATGAGGTAGAGGCTACTAGAGGAGGAGACACGATGCGGCCCGCATTCGCACTTTACGCAGAACATTTGAAGGGCATTGCGCCGGTGGATCTTGCGCGGAAATTCGGTATACCGATTGAACGCGTGATCTGGCGCCTTGAAGCCGCCCGGCGGTGCCTGAGGGGTAGCGGTCCGCTCACGCCGGCCGAGATCTGGCTGCGCTCGACCGTGCCGGCCTGAGGCTTACGCGCTTACCGCCACAGGTTCAAGCTCCCGCTTGAACTTGCACTCCTTGTTCGGGCACTGCGCGAAGTGGCCCGACTTAAGGAACTTCTCGATCAGATACGGACTCTTGCACTCCGGACACTCCTCGTCGATCGGCTTACCCCAAGCGACGAAATCGCACTCCGGATAGCGGTTGCAGCCGAAGAACGTCCGGCCCTTCTTGGACCGCCGCTCGATGATGTCGCCCTTGCCGCACTGCGGGCAGACAATGCCGGTGGTCTTCTGCTTCACGTACTTGCACTTCGGGTAATTGCTGCAGGCGGTGAACTCGCCGAAACGCCCGAACTTCATGGCCAGCTTCGCGCCGCACTGCGGGCAGTCCTCGTCCAGCGGCACGTCGGCCTTCTTCTGCTGTTCGGCCGGACCGATGGGCCGCGTGGTCTTGCAGTCGGGGTAGCCGGAACAGGCGTAGAACTGGCCGAACCGGCCCTTTTTCAGCACCATCGGACGGCCGCAGTTGTCGCAGTAGTGCTCTTCTTCCTGCTCGCCCAACTCGCCGGTTTCGGCGCCGACCAATTCGGCGGGCGGCTGGCGCGTGTTGGTGCACTCCGGATAACCGGTGCAGCCGAGGAACGAGCCATGCTTGCCCCACCGCAGGGCCATCTTGCGGCCGCACTTGTCGCAGTCGATATCGGTGGGAATCTCGCGCCGCTTGATGTCCTCCATCTGTTCGCCGGCGCGTTCGAGATCTACTTTGAACTTCTCGTAGAAGTCGCTCATCGCCTCGCGCCAGTCGAGTTTGCCTTCCTCGATCTCGTCCAGTTCCTCTTCCATCCGCGCCGTGTATTTCACATCGAAGATGTCGTCGAAATTGCGGACGAGCAGATCGGTCACCACTACGCCGAGTTCGGTGGGGACGAACTTGCCGCCATCCTTTTTCACGTAGCCGCGGTCCTGAATGGTGGACAGGATCGAGGCATAGGTGGACGGCCGGCCGACCCCGTCGGCTTCCAGTTCCTTCACGAGCGTGGCCTCGGTGAATCGCGGCGGCGGCTCGGTGAAGTGCTGTTCCGGTTCGATAGCCTTGAACTGCAGCGTTTCGCCATGGGTCACAGCCGGCAGCTTGTGCTTCAGTTCCTCGTCTTCCTCGTCTTTCTGGTCTTTGCCTTCCTGGTAGACCTTCAGGAAGCCGTCGAACTTCGGGACCGAGCCGGTGGCACGGAACAGATACACCGCCCCGTCGGATCCGGGCGCGGTCACCTCGATGGTCGTTTGGTCGAACAGCGCGGAATTCATCTGGCTCGCAACGAACCGGGTCCAGATCAGCCGGTACAGCTTGAGTTCGTCCTCGGAGAGGAACTGCGCCACCGCATCCGGCGTGTGCGTAACGTAGGTGGGCCGGATGGCCTCGTGGGCGTCCTGGGCGGACTTCTTGCTCTTGAAGACGTTAGGCGATGCCGGCAGATAGGCCGTCCCGTAGCGCTCACCGATCAGCGCCCGGACGTCGTTCAGTGCGTCGTTGGAGACGCGCGTCGAATCCGTTCGCATGTAGGTAATGAGACCCACCGAACCTTCGGCGCCGAGTTCCACGCCTTCGTAGAGCCGCTGTGCCAGCCCCATCGTGCGCTTCACACTGAAACGCAGCTTCCGAGCCGCCTCCTGCTGGAGGGTGGAGGTGATGAACGGCGGGACCGGGTTGCGTTTCTTCTCGCGGGTAGCCACCGACTGGACGGTGTAGGTGGCGCCATCGACCACGCCGACGATCGCCTGCGCCGCCGCTTCGTTGTCAATCTCGACGTTTTCCTGGTTCCGTTTCGCCAGCCGGGCCGTCAGGACCGGCGGTTTGGCCGCGTTCAGGTGGGCATCGATGGTCCAGTACTCTTCCTTCTTGAAGGCCCGGACCTCGCGCTCCCGTTCGACAATCAGCCGAAGTGCCACCGTCTGGACGCGGCCGGCCGACAAACCGCGCCGGACCTTGTCCCACAGCAGGGGCGAGATCTTGTAGCCCACCAGCCGGTCCAGGATACGCCGCGCCTGCTGAGCCTCGACGAGATGCGGATTCACCGCGAGCGGGTGCTCAAACGCCTTCTTCACCGCATTGGCGGTGATCTCGTTGAACATCACCCGGAAGATCCGGTTGCCGTTGCTGGCCTTCCGGTCCTGCAGTTCTTCCGCCAAGTGATAGCAGATCGCCTCGCCCTCGCGGTCGGGGTCGGCAGCCAGGTAGATGGCGTCGACGCCCTTAGCCGCTTGCTTCAATTCCTGCAGGAGTT
>CAYPUQ010000663.1:0-2608 GCA_964413655.1 uncultured Solibacteraceae bacterium
CGGTTTTCGTGGGGTTCACGTTCGGCCGCTAACCGCCGCGATCAATACGGAATCCGGCTGGGGGTATTGCTCCAGGCGGCGAACGCGGATGCGCCTTCGTCGCGGAGCAGGCTGTGCGTGGGGATTTTTCGCCGGTCGAGCGGGAGCGGGATCTCCTCGTACAGGAACGAATCGTCGAACCCCGCCGCAGCCGCGTCGTCGCGGGTGGAGGCGAAGCAGAGGCCATCGACGCGCGCCCAGTAGAGGGCGCTCAGGCACATTGGGCAGGGCTCGCAACTGGAGTAGATAGTGCAGCCTTTCAGATGGAAGCGGCCGAGTTTGCGGCAGGCTTCGCGGATGGCGACGATCTCGGCGTGGGCGGTGGGGTCGTTCGTCCGGGTCACAAGATTGGTACCTTCGGCGATCACCGCGCCGTCGAAGACGATGACAGATCCGAACGGGCCGCCACGACTGGACCGGACATTTTCCACGGCCAAGCCGATGGCGCGCCGCAGATACTCTTCGTGTTCCATGGGCGTGAAAAAAGGGCAGGCCGACGCCTGCCCCTTTCCGAGCGTTCGTCCGGAGGTCCGTTACTTGCGGCTCGTGAACCGCGCTTCCACTGCCTGCCAGTTCACGACGTTCCACCAAGCTCCAATGTATTCGGGCCGGCGGTTCTGATACTTCAAATAGTAGGCGTGCTCCCACACGTCGAGGCCGAGGATGGGATAGCGGCCCTCCATCACGGGATTGTCCTGGTTGGGCGTCGAAGCGATTTCCAACTTTCCGTTGGCATCGATCAACCACGCCCAACCCGAACCAAAGCGGCCGATGGCGGCGGCGGTGAACTTCTCCTTGAAATTGTCGAAGCCTCCAAAGGCGGAACCGATCGCCTCGCCGATCTTGCCCGAGGGCGCGCCGCCGGCTTGCGGCCCCATGATCTGCCAGAACATCGTGTGGTTGTAATGGCCGCCGCCATTGTTGCGAACAGCCGTACGGATAGCCTCGGGCGCGGCGGCGCAGTTGTTGGCCAGCAGGTCCTCAAGCGCCTTGCCGGCAAGGTCGGCGGCAGACTCCAGCGCCTTGTTCAGGTTCGTAACGTACGTGTTGTGATGCTTGCCATGGTGGATCTCCATGGTCATCTTGTCGATCGAGGGCTCCAGGGCGTCACTCGCATAAGGTAGGGCAGGTAGTTCAAACGGCATCAAGATCTCCTTTCTTTTTGTCTGGAAACTCCAGGATGGACGGGCCAGCAAGACCGCGCCCGAAACGGTTAGAAAATTGCGTCGGTGCATGATCACGCTCCCTATTCCAATAGTATGCGTATCCGCGGCCCGAAGCTTCGGAATACACGGCCTAGTTCCCTCCTCCGGCCCGTTCAAAAGCATCCGCGAGCCGGAACATCGTACCTTCCTGGAAGTGGTTAGCGAGGATTTGCAGGCCCACCGGAAGGCCGGCCGCCGTCTTGCCGCACGGGACGCTCATGCAGGGAATGCCCGCCAAATCGCCGGTGATGGTATAGATGTCCGATAAGTACATCTGTAATGGGTCGTTCACCTTTTCGCCGATTTTGAAAGCCGGGAATGGCGAAACGGGCGCCACGATCGCGTCCACACCGGCGAACGCGTTCGCGAAGTCGCGGGCGATCAGCGCGCGCACTTTCTGCGCCTTCAGGTAGTAGGCATCGTAGTAGCCGTGGCTCAACACGTAGGTGCCGAGCATGATGCGGCGCTTGCACTCGGCGCCGAAACCGTCGCCGCGACTGTTGCGGTACATGTCGATCAGCGTATCGCCATTCGACCGCGCGCTGTAGCGAACTCCGTCATAGCGCGCGAGGTTCGAGCTCGCTTCCGCCGTGCAGATGACGTAGTAGCAGGAGATGGCGTAATCGGTGGCCGGCAGCGAGATCTCCTTCACCTCGACGCCGAGTTTCTTCAGCGTCTCGATGCTCTTGGCGATGAGGTTGCCGGACTCGCTTTCCAGGCCGGCGAAATACTCCTTCGGCAGGCCGATCTTCAGTCCCTTCACATTGCCGTCGAGAGCGGCGGCGTAGTCGGGCACCGGCGCGAAGGCCGACGTTGCATCCATCGGATCGCGCCCCGCGATCACCCCGAGCAATCGCGCCGCGTCGCTGACGCTGCGCGCAAACGGGCCGATGTGGTCGAGCGAACTGGCGAAAGCGGTCAATCCATACCGCGACACACGGCCGTAAGTGGGCGTGACACCGACGACGCCGCAGAACGAAGCCGGCTGACGGATGGAACCGCCGGTATCCGAGCCTAGCGAAACAGCGGCCGTACCCTGGGCGACGACGGCCGCACTGCCACCGCTCGATCCGCCGGGCACGCGCTCCAGGTCCACCGGGTTCCGAACGGGACCAAAGGCCGAGCTCTCGTTCGAAGAGCCCATCGCGAACTCGTCGCAATTGGTCTTGCCGAGGATCACGCCGCCGGCGGCTTCCAAACGAATCACCGCCGTGGCGTCATAGGGCGCAACATAGTTCGCCAGCAACTTCGACCCGCACGTGGTCCGTAAGCCTTTCGTGAGGATGACGTCCTTGACGGCAACCGGCACCCCCGCCAGCGGCGCCAGCGGCTCGCCGGCCGCGATGCGCTCGTCGACGCGCTGG
>CAYPUQ010000664.1:0-2608 GCA_964413655.1 uncultured Solibacteraceae bacterium
ACGCCGGCCTCCAGCGGCACCAGACCCGCCTGTTCCGCCAATACGAACGCACCGTCGCCCAACTCGAGCGCCTCCAGCGGTTCCGCGCCGAAGTCGAACAGAACGATGAGAGGGGACCAGCGGGCGATGACGCCGATCGCACCCACGCGCCCTCGCCGGGACCGAGGGAAACCCTGAAAAACGTTGAATCTCAGGATGGTCCTAATCCCAAAAACGGACACTTCGCCGAGGAGAACTAATTCGATGTGGACAGCCGACCCAAAAACCGATTACGTTGCGCAAATAGAGTTCCTGAATCCACGCGGCGCCGCGCTGCCACCCAAGAGCGCGGACGGGCAAACTCTGCCGCTGCCGGCCGACCCGCGCGGCGACATCCCCCGCGCCGAATGGGAGGAGTTCAAGCAACTCCTCCCCAAAATATTCCGGCCCTTCCCCGACGCCTGGGCCGCTTTCCTTTCCGCCGTCCGCGCCGCCGCCATGCCGCACCTGTACGGACCCCAAGTCACATGACCGATGTCGCCAGCGATCTGTTCGGCGATCTCGACCCCGTCGGCTTCGCCATCCACCGGCTCGGCTTCACGCCCGATCCTCAGCAAGCGCTCGTGCTGTCTTCGCCCGCCGCCCGCGGCATCCTCAACTGCACCCGCCAATGGGGCAAGTCCACCGTCGTCGCCGCCCGCGCCGTCCACCACGCCTTCCACTACCCCGAGTCCCTCTCCCTCGTCCTGTCCCCCTCGGCCCGCCAGTCGGCCGAGTTCCTCCGCAAGGTCAAACAATTTCTGCGGCGCCTCGATATCCGCCCCCGCGGCGACGGCCACAACGAAATCTCCGTCCTGCTGCCCAACGCCGCCCGCATCGTCGGCCTGCCCGGCAACGAGGACACCATCCGCGGCTTCTCCGCCGTCTCGCTGCTGCTGATCGACGAAGCCGCCCGCGTCCCCGATCCCCTCTACCACGCCGTCCGCCCCATGCTCGCCGCCGCCGACCGCGCCACCCTTTGGCTGCTGTCCACCCCCAACGGCCGCCAGGGTTTCTTCTACGACGAGTGGATCAACGCCGCCGCCAACTGGACCCGCATCTCCGTCCCCGCCACCGAATGTCTCCGCATCAAGCCCAGCCACCTCGCCGAGGAACGCAACACCCTCGGCGACCTGGTCTTCCGCCAGGAATATCTCTGCGAGTTCCTCGACGACGGCCACTACCTGTTCGACGACCAGGACCTCGCCGCTTGCTTCGATCCCGCCGTCCAGCCCCTCACCTTGGAGCAGATCTGATGTCATATACCTATCCCGTTCACTACATCCTCGGTCTCGACCTCGGCCAGCAGCGCGACCACTCCGCCCTCGTGCTCATGGAATACACCGCGGCCGTGCTCGATCGCCGCGATCCGGTCACCTGCGAGAACCTCATCGAGACCCGGCTCGCCATCCGGCTCCTCCACCGCTATCCGCTCCGCACCCCGTACCCGATGATCGTCGACCAGGTTCGCGAGATCCTCCACCGCCCCCGCCTCGCCGGCCGCTCGACTCTCGCCCTCGACGCCACCGGCGTCGGCGCCGCCGTCCACGATCTGTTTCTCGATCAGCCGCTGCCGGCCCGCCTGTGCCCGGTCTCCATCACCGGCGGCAAATCCGTGCGCCTGGACGGCCGTGTCTGGCACGTCCCCCGCCGCCAGCTTCTTCAGGACTTCCAGTCCGCGCTCCGCGGCCGCCGCATCGCCATCCCGCCCGGCCTCCCGCTCGCGCGTACCCTTCTTAAGGAACTCGGCCAGATCCGCTTTGCTTCGTTCCAGCCGGAATCGGCCCGCCAACACGACGACCTTGCCCTCGCCGCCGCCATCGCCAACTTCGCCGCCGCGCAACACGCCATCCACCGGAAACCCCAGCGCCGCCTGCCCATCGGCTGATTGCATGCTGCAACTGACTGAAAACATGTGGCGCACGCACTCCTGCGTGCCGCGTCGCCAATCCTGGCGACGCTTGGGGCCGAATGGGCCGGAAATTTTTCTCACTTTCCCCTTGCACCGCCTTTTCGCCTCTGGTATTCTGGTTGAGTTGCCGCGACGGGGTGGAAAACGCCCGTAGCAAGTCGGTAACCAAACGCCCTTCCGGTTCGTCTGATACTCAAGGTGGCAGCAAAAAGGCTGTACTGGGTTGCCAAGAGCTGGTACGTTTGGTACACTGATAGATGGCAATCGGAAGTTTGCAGAAGGTAGTTGGGTAGTATCCCCAAGGCAGCCGGCCACGGTTGCCGAGTCCGAAACCCCTTCTGAAGTCCGCACTGATCCCTAAAGTTTCAGGCCCTGTGCTAGTCGCACGGGGTGAGACCGTCGAAAGCGAAAAGAGTCGTCTGGAGACGGTTGTCGCCTGAAAAGCCTTTCGAGGCCGAGTATTCGGCGCGCTTTCCTTCGGGATCGTCGCCGGGTGCGCAGATCTTTGAAAATCTGGTTGGATGCACTTGAGCATCGTCAAGCTTTTTGAGTTCAATCCGGGGCGATCGTCCGGGGATTGTCTAGCCATAATCCTCGGATTTTCAAACTCTACACTATTTAATGAGAGTTTGATCCCGGCTCAGAATCAACGCTGGCGGCGCGCTTAACACATGCAAG
>CAYPUQ010000665.1:0-2607 GCA_964413655.1 uncultured Solibacteraceae bacterium
ACCGGCAAATCCTGCTGACGCTTCCTGTCTCCCCACCGGGACTGGGAGAGTCTGCCTCCGGGGCGCGATGAGCGGCGCCGGTGCGCTACAGGTGATGGAATTCTTCTTCTCGTTCCGCTTCGCGGTGGGACTGCCGTTCCCAGGAACGGCTGACGACGTCCTTCGAGCCTAAGCCGACGGCGAGCGCCATCGCCAGCACGATTCCGCCGAACAGGATGCCGAACGACAGGCGGACGATCGCGCCGCCGATGCCCATGTGCTCCAGCGCCATTGCCGCCGCCAGCACCAGTACCAGCCACTTCACACCCAGGCTGAGCAGTTTCGCGGAGTGGATCTGCATGTTAACCGCGCTAATCAGTACGGCTCGCGCCAGGAAACGCGCCAGGAACGTGCCCAGGCCAAGCAGGATCAGGGCGACCACCAGGTTCGGCAGGTAACGGAACACCGCCATCGAGAGTTGGGATGTGACTTCGGCGTTGAACGCCGTGATCCCCACCAGCACGCCGAAGACCATGATGGTCCAAAACACCACCCGCGTAATCAGTACGGTCGGGCTGCGGCCGGGCATCCAGTCGGCGAGGCCGGTCAGCCCCCACTCCGACAGCCGGCGGTCGAAACTCATGCCCTGCAACGACCGCCTGAGCAGGAACTTCACGAGTCCAGCGATGAGCAACGAGAAGAGCAACGCCACGACCAGCGCCAGCAACCCAGGCACGAAACCCGCAATGCTGTCGATGATACGTGTCGTCGCTTGGTTCAGAGCAGTGTTCACATGCTCCCACATAAGACCTCCTTTTCGTCCGTGTTATGTGGAGCGGCCGTATCGCACGCCTACCTGGATTGTATACCTATCGCACGGAACGGGATGCGCTAGCGCCTCAAGATCAGCAACCAGTCGCCGTCGTCCGGAGGCGTGAACGCGACGCCCTTCACGGGGTTGTGCCGGCCAGCCGGGCTCAGTTCGCCGGTCCGCGGATCGAACCAGGTCGCGTTCGCGGCCCCGCCCAACTTCGACAGATCCAACTCGACGGTCAACCGCGACGGCAGGTAGATCATGGCCGAGCGCCGGTCGGCGGTAAGCGCCGGCATCGGCCAGTTCGTGTAATCGCCCGGATCAGGATCGTTCACCAGCAGCGAACGGTCGGGCCGCAGCCGCCACCATTCGATCGTCTCGAAAGCGTTCCGCAGGTATTCCATCTGACGGCTGCCGGGATAGTCGAGGCACACGTGCCACGGATCGGCAATTCCGCTGCGCTCGTGATTCAGCGGAACGCCCGGCTCGCGAATCCACGGCCAGATGCCGTGCGCACCGTAGGTAACGCCGGCGGGCGGCGCCGCGAGCAGCGAGTAATACGCGGCGCGGCGAACCTCGACGTCGGTGATCTTCTTGCCGTGATAACTCTGGTGCGCCTCGTAGTTCGGCTCGGAATCGACCACCGGACGCGGCGGCTCCAGTTTCCACCCCGACGCTGTTCCTCCGGTTGCGTTCCAACGCCACTTGCGTTCGTCGCCGCCGTGGCCGGTCTGGTAGTTGAAGAAATCGATCCAGTATTCGTCCTTCAAATCGGGCCACGGATCCTGAATGCCGCGCGGGTGCAAACTGGTGGGCCGACGGAATCGTCCATCAAGGAACACCGCGCGGCCGATCCGCCGCCAGCGTTCGGCCTTCTCGCCCCGGTAGTCGCCGTCGCCGCCCAGAAACCACAGCAGCGGGTAGGCGGTGTACCGGGCCACCATGTAAGTGGCAAGCTTTATCGCCTCCGGCTCCGGCAGCGTCTCGCCGGGGCTTTCGCCTTCCTTCGAGGTCAGCGCCCACAGCAGCACCGCGATGCCAACCAGCCCCTTCTCGGCCATCGTCTCCACGCGCCGGTCCATACGCTGGAAGAATTCCGGGTGAACTTCGATGTAGTCCTTGCCGGAGAAAGCCACCTGGCCGAGTTCATCCTTGAACGCCGCGCGCCACGGGGCTTCCAGGATCAACTGGATGGCCGTGTAACGCTTTGCCGCACGATCATCGAGATAGCGGACCCACTCTTCGTCAGTGGACAACAGCGCGGAATTCCACCCCGTGCAAGCAAGCCAGAACCACGGCGTCCCGTCGGCGTGAGCGAAGTAGCGGCGGTCGCCCGACACGCGCGGCGCTCCGCGCCGATACAGCGGGTTCGGGCCGCGATAGGGAACCGCGCGGAAGTAGCCGGTTCGATTGTGTAGACCCCGGTCGGCCGTATTGGATGAGGAGGTAACGTAAGTCCACTGGCCCGCCCGTTCGGGCGAGAACCGGACTTTCCAGGTCCGTCCGCCATCCCAGAAGCCCAGCGTCCGGACGCGCTGGCCGCCCGGTCCGATGAACTCAACTAACAGGTTCACCTGCTGTACGGGGTTGTTGTAATCGAGCGAGGCGGTAAAAGTGGCTTCAAAGCGCCCGTGGACGTGGACATCGGCGGCGCCGAGAGCCGGAAGAAGAAGGAGTGCGAGCAGGACAACCAGCATCGGACCTGCTGCCTACCGGCTCGATGCTCCGCCGGCCGGCATTGGGCGCGGCGTCGCGTCGGCTTCGATGAGGCCCATGGCCCACTTGATCGCTTCCAGCCACATCTTCTGGACATC
>CAYPUQ010000666.1:0-2596 GCA_964413655.1 uncultured Solibacteraceae bacterium
CGTTGCCATCCGCCCAATCGAATAGAATCTGAATCGGCCCGGCGAGCAGTTTCCCGTCGTAGTAACCGTAGAAGGTGCAAGCCTCATGGAAAGCGGCCTTCATCAAGGCGCTGCTGCCCTTCCGCACACCCTCGCAATAGTGGTTCATTGTTTCGACGATCGCATCGTGTTCGGCGATGTACGACATCGTCTTCCCCGTGGCGGCCGCCGAGCCTGAGTTGCCCATTTGCCCTCCTCTTCGAATTGCCCGCCGGAAGACGGGCGCAGGTGCACGTTATCGAAACAGGAAGGTACGTTCAAGAAGCAAGTCCTGAAAACTTAGGAAGAATCCCGGAAAGCCATGAGATATAATGCTTTGAGTCGGGACGCTTATGGTTTCGAAAGCCTCGAAGATCTCGCTGTCGGGCGTGGAAATTCACCTAGACTCCCGGGAACTGGTTGTTCGCGGGAAGGTGAAAAGGCTGCCCTGGCGGGCCTTCGACATCTTACTTGTCCTCGTGGAAAACGCAGGCGCGGTCGTACCGAAGGAGCAACTCCTCAAACAAGTCTGGGGCGGCGTGGCGGTCGATGATTCGAACCTCACGCAGGCCGTGGCCCAGATCAGGAAGGCAGTCGGCGAAATTGCCGATGGGACGAGCTACATCGAAACCATTCCCCGCATCGGCTACCGGATTGTTGCCCAGGCAGTCGTCTCGCCGGTGCCCGAGCCGGAACCAACTCTACCCTTCAGGCCGGCTGCGCAGCAAGCGCCGCGCGCCGCGGCAAGGCGTTGGACGCCGGCGATACTGGCGATTGCGTTAACCACCCTCGTAGCGGGCATGGCCGCCGTCATCGCCAATTCGTCTCGAAATCGCTTCCCGGAGGCCGATCCAGTAGAAACGCCATTCACGGCGCTGGAAGGAGAAGAACTGTCCGGCAGCTTTTCGCCGGACGGCCGCGAAGTTGTCTTCACCTGGGCGAGACACGGTGGCACCTCGGATATCTATCTGAAGGCGCTCTATTCGGAGACGGTCCGGCCTTTCGTAGTCAGTGACAGCATCGAGATGGGCCCCGTCTTTTCCCGCGACGGACGCTTCATCGCGTTTCTCAGGCTGACCACGGACGCGGCAATGATCATCGTCAAGCCACGCGATGGTGGACCCGAGCGCATCGTAACCGGCATTTCCAAGCCACACGTCGCGCTACTGGCGAACCCTGGCCCCTACCTCGCGTGGACGAATGACAGCCGTGGCCTTATCTATGCCCACAACAGGTCGCTCCATTTGTGGCGATTGGCAGAGTCGCGTCCTGTCCGGATAACGAATCCGCCCGGTACGGCAGCCCTCGGCGACGCCGATCCCGCTCTTTCGCCCGACGGCAGGACGCTCATATTCGTTCGCGTCGCGCATGTGGGATCGGCCGATCTGTATCGATTGCCGCTTAACGGCAATTTCGAACCTGCTGGCCCGCCCACCGTGCTCCTGTCGAACGGGTATTGGAATCGGTCTCCCGCGTGGCATCCGGATGACCGAAGGGTTGTCTTCAATTCAGGACCCTGGGGGCGTCAGCGGCTCTGGTCGCTCGACGTCCGCGAGCCTTCGTCCGCGAAGCCGATACCAGGCGCGGGCGCCGATGCGCAGCAGCCGGCCGTGTCTCCACTCACCGGTGACGTCCTCTATACCCGCTGGTTCTTTCGCCGGCAGATTTGGAGTTTCCTGGCATCCGGGCGCGGGCGAGTAGCGCAAGTTCCGCGGCCGCTCTTCGCTTCGACTCGGGCCGACTCGCTGCCGAGGGTTTCACGCGACGGATCTCACATCGTGTTTTCGTCGGACCGGTCCGGAACATTCGAACTGTGGCTCGCACGAAGTGACGGCTCGGATCTGCGCAAGGTCACGTCCTTTGACGGCCTGCCCGCAGGTAGCCCCGATCTGTCGCCCGACGGGAAAACCGTCGCTTTCGATCATTTGGTCGACGGCCAGCGCGATATTTTCCTGTCCGATCTCTACGGTGGCAACCTCCGCCGGCTTACCGATCATCCCGCGGACGATGTGATCCCGCGCTGGTCGGCCGATGGGAAATCCATTTACTTCGCTTCGCACCGCGGCGGGCCCAGCGAGATATGGAAGGCCGATGTTGCGAGCGGACAAGCCATGCAGATGACACGAGGCGGTGGCGTCGTCGCGGAGGAGTCGTCCGACGGCCGGACGCTATACTTCACGTCGGCTGACGGCGGCTCCACTGCTATTTTCGCGATGCCGGCCGGGGGCGGCGACGCACGGAAGATACTCGCCCCAGTGTGGCACCGCGCGATGTCCGTAACAAGCGACGGCATTTACTTCGTCTCTCCGCACAACCAGAACGAAGTCCGGTTCCTGGACTTCACCTCTGGATCGGAGCGGCGAGTGATCGCATTTCCGGAAAGCATACATTCCCTGGCGGCCGATTACACAGGCCGTCTGGTGGCAATCAATGTGTCGGGACCTCCCTCGGGCGACCTCATGCTGATTCGCGAGCCACGCTTTCCATAGAAGTGGAGCAAAGGCCCGCGTTCCCAGAACCCAACCGGAGAAGCCGACCCGGTCGCTACGATAGAATCTGGATGTCCCTACTGCTGAAC
>CAYPUQ010000667.1:0-2590 GCA_964413655.1 uncultured Solibacteraceae bacterium
CTCCGCCGCCGCTGGCCCGGCGTTCCACCAAGTCCGAGGTCTTCGAGACGGGCATTAAGGCGATCGATGTGCTGGTGCCGCTGGAACGTGGCGGCAAGGCGGGCCTGTTCGGCGGGGCGGGCGTGGGCAAAACCGTATTGCTCACCGAGATGATCCACAACATGATCGGCCACCACGAGGGTGTGAGCCTGTTTTGTGGCATCGGCGAACGTTGTCGCGAAGGCGAGGAGCTCTACCGCGAGATGAAGGAGGCCGGCGTACTGCCGAACATGGTGATGGTGTTTGGCCAGATGAACGAACTCCCCGGCAGCCGTTTCCGTGTGGGCCACGTGGCGCTCACGATGGCCGAGTATTTCCGGGACGACGAGCGCCGCGACGTGCTGCTACTCATCGACAACATTTTCCGTTTCATTCAGGCCGGTTCCGAGGTATCCGGCTTGATGGGGCAGATGCCGTCCCGCCTCGGTTATCAGCCCACGATGGGCACCGAGTTGTCGCGGTTGGAGGAGCGTATCGCCAACACCGATACCGGGGCCATCACGTCCATTCAGGCCGTTTATGTGCCGGCGGATGATTTCACCGATCCGGCGGCAGTACATACCTTCTCCCACCTTTCGGCGTCCATTGTCCTTTCGCGCAAGCGGGCAAGCGAGGGGCTTTATCCTGCCATCGACCCGTTGCAGTCCAGTTCGAAAATCGCCACGCCAGGCATCGCTGGTGAACGCCACTATCGCCTCGCGCAGGAGATCCGGCGGACACTCGCGCAGTACGCGGAGCTCAAGGACATCATTGCCATGCTCGGCTTGGAACAACTGTCGCCGGAGGATCGCAACGTGGTGGCCCGCGCCCGCCGGCTGGAGCGTTTTCTTACCCAGCCGTTCTTCACGACCGAGCAGTTTACCGGGCTCAAAGGTAAACTCGTCAGCCGCGAAGATTCGCTGGACGGTTGCGAGCGTATCCTGCGGGATGAATTCAAGGACTATCCCGAGAGCGCGCTTTATATGATCGGGACTGTTGACGAGGCGAGAGCAAAAGCGAAATCCGGCAAGCGCGCACGCGAGGACTCATCCGATGCCGAGTCCGCGGATTCCGCGCCCAGTGCCGGGTCCGCGCCGGCGCTCAGGCCGGATCAGAAGTCCACAACTGAGGCCCAACGTGCAGAATACACGCATGAATCTTAAGGTGCTCCTGCCGTTCCAGGTTTTTGCCGAGAAGACCGGCGTGACCCGCATCGTCGCGGAAACGAGTGAGGGGTCGTTCGGGCTGTTGCCGCAGCGGCTCGATTGCGTGGCCGCGCTTCCGCCGGGGATTCTGATCTACGAAAACGACGCCGAGGGCGAGGTTTACCTCGCCGTGGATGAAGGGGTGCTGATCAAGACCGGCTCGGACGTGCTCGTCTCCGTGCGCAACGCCATCGCCGGAACGGACCTCCGCCACCTGCGGGAGGCGGTGGAACGGGAGTTTTTGCACCTGGACGAACAGGAGCGGAGTGTGCGTTCGGCGCTGGCGAAGATGGAAGGAGGTCTCATCCGCCGTATCGCGGACTTTCATCATGACTGACGAACCCCCAAAAGGGTTATCCAAGCGGAAGCCGCAGCTCGGTCAGCAGGTCGGCGCGAAGGCAACGCGCAAACTCCGCGCGCAGCGCCATGTCACGAGAACCGTCTGGTTTGGCTTGGGCATGATGGGACTGATTGGCTGGTCGGTAGCGATCCCGACGCTGCTAGGCGCGGCGCTGGGTGTCTGGCTGGACCGGCACTATCCGGGAGCCCGCTCGTGGACGCTGGCCCTGCTGGTCGCGGGCTTGGCGATCGGATGTTGGAACGCGTGGCATTGGGTGTCGAAGGAAAACAAGGCCATCCAGGAAGAACAGGAGGACGGCGATGAATGAAAGTGTGACTCTCGTGCTGCTGGGGGGCGCGGGTGTTTTGCTCGGGTTGTTCTTTTTCGGCGGCCTTTGGTGGACGGTGCGAAGGGGTCTGACTTCGAAAAGGCCCGCGCTTTGGTTCCTCTGCAGCCTTCTGCTGCGCACTGGCATCGTCCTGGCCGGGATCTATTTCGTCTCGGGCGGCCGTTGGGATGGGCTGCTGGCGTGTCTCGCCGGATTCGTCATCGCGCGATTCATCGTGACGCGGCTTGCCAGCCCGCCGATCGGACATCACAACTCCCCAGCTAAGGAGCCGGCTCATGCGCCTTAGCCCCGACGAAATCATTTTCTGGCAATATGGGTTTTTCAAGCTCAACGCCACCATCGTGTTCACATGGGCTCTGATGCTCGTACTGGCCCTGGGCGCGAAACTGATCACCCGCAATATTTCCATTGGCCTGGAACGCGAACGCTGGCAGAATCTTCTCGAAATAATCGTCATCGCCATCGAGAAGCAGATCGAAGAGGTCGGCCTCAGTCACCCCAAGAGGTATCTCGGATTCCTGGCCACGCTTTTCCTCTTCCTGGCAATGGCCGCCATCTGCACCGTCATTCCCGGCTACCAGCCTCCGACTGGTTCGCTCTCGACCACGACGGCGCTGGCGCTGTGCGTGTTTGTGGCCGTGACGTTTTTCGGCATCGAGGAGCGGGGCTTTGGCAACT
>CAYPUQ010000668.1:0-2584 GCA_964413655.1 uncultured Solibacteraceae bacterium
GTGAGCGGACTTTTCAACTGCGAAATACGTTATTGTATTTAAGAAATGGTGATCTCAGCATCAAGACACCAGGTTGCCGGCGGGCGCCGAAGCAAGACCCAACCCGCGGGCTCATGATTTGCGCACGCCTGCCCTTGGGCTCGGTGCAAAGACTGGCCGATGTGGTTGAATGAACAAACTGGGTATCCCTTTGACTCAGCCGACAACGATCCAAAGTGTGTTGTAGCGTAGGCGCCCCTCGCCCGCGGCCGGCCCCTGACCGGCCTGCTGAGAGGCGGACGAGGGCGTTCGCCTCGGTCCAGGTAGACCGCCCCACCAGCCTCTGCCCAACAGCCAAAGCTGAGTCAAAGGGATACCCAGTTGGAACAATTCGGTGAAGCATTCGCGGCCGCACGAGAGCAGGCTTTCGAGATCGCTCCGGCCAACGATCACCGGGCGCCAGATCACCGCTGTGGCGGGCCCGGCGCGAGTTCTTTCGCGACGGAAGCAGCCAGGTGATCGATGACAGTCCGGGCGGCTGCCGATAGACTGCTGACGACGCCTGCGACGTTTCGTTTCTCGACCGGAACCGCTTCCGATACGCTGTGATTCCAAACCACGGATCCGGTTTGAACCTCTCTTAGTTGCGCTGAGATCGTGCAGACGGCCCGGACATCGCTGCCCTCATCCACCTCTTCCAGCCGCTCGATACTGCCCGTCAGCACATACTTGGCCTCAATGCCGCGTTCGTGAACGACGACGCTCTTGAATAGCGAACGCGCCCAAAGAGCGTCCGCCATCGATTGTGTGATCGCCTGGCGCGGACTGGCCGCCCAGCGATGATATTCGTAGAAACCGACTTCCTCCGGAGTTGGACGGTATACGATGCGGCCCTCGCAAAGATAGTCTGGGCAGCGGAATTCACGCACCGCGACGGGGCCCAATGGCGCTTGCGGCGGCACGGCTTGAGGCGCCGGCGGCGGGAGGTTCAGGAGATAGCTGGTCGGATAACGGACGCTGCCACAGCCGGAGAGCGCCAGCGTCGCCATGGCGGCCGCCGCGAGTTGAATCTTCATTGGGGAACCTTCCGATCCAGGGATTGTTTGGTGCGGACGAGACTCCAGGGACGCTGCTTGAGCGACTCGCTCAACGCTCGGACGTTCTCGGAGGTGACACGCAGGTTCCGCACCGTCTCGTTGACGTCTCCTTCGTTGGTGCGAACCACGGCTTCGATGCTCGCCAGCAGGGTACGGGCATCGTGGAGCGTACGTTCCAGTTCGCTGAGATCCTTCGTAACGCCGGTGCGAACCGTGTCAACGGTGTTATTGACGTTCGTGACCGTCCGGTCCACGTTCGCCACAACCGGTTTAACGGAAGCGACGACCGAGTCCGCGTGTTTCGCCAACTCGGAAATCTGATCGGTGATCTGCGCAATCTTGAGCGATTCGCGACTCAATAGGGTGTTGAAGTCCGCAAGGATCGCTTCGATCTTTTTCTGGTTCCGGGGGCCGCTGATCTCGTTGAGATTTGCGAGGACCTTCCGCGCATCGCCTGTCAGGATCGGAACCTCGGTCCCAAGGATGGTCATCAGCGCGTTCGCCGACTCGGCAACGACGGCTACGCGCCGCGTGATTTCTTCCAGGCTCACGACTTCCTGCGACGGCACCACCTCGCCGGCACTCAAGCGGCGGGCGTCGTTGCTTCCGGTGGTGATCGAGAGTGCCGGACTTGCCATGATACTGACGGTTCCAACCTGAGCGGTCGACTTCTGGTTGATCGGAGTGCCGGTCTTGACGTCGAACGAAATCTCGATTCGCGTGGGATCTTCGGAGTCGGGGCGCACCGCGGTGACCTGGCCTACCTTGATGCCGCCGAACAGCACGGAGGCGCCGGGCGCCAGGCCGCCGGCGTAACGCAAGTGGGTCCTGTAGGGCACCTGCCCGCGTACGGCTTGGGTGGTGCGTGCGTAATATACGCTCGCGCCGAGAACCACCAGGCTGGCGATAACAAAAGCGCCGACCTTTGCTTCAGTGCTCACGTTGCAACTCCCCCAGATAGGAGGCGATAAACGCTTCCGCTACCTGGCCCGCGATCGGGTCCGGCTGCCGGTCGAGGAACTGGCGAATCCGCGGATGGATGTTACCGGAGAATTGCTCCTTTGTGCCGTCGGCAATCAGGCATCCCCGATGCAGCATGGCCAAGCGGTCGGCGATGCGGAATGCACTCTCCAGTTCGTGGGTTACGACAAGGATCGTCATGCGGAGGGTGTGTTTCAGGAACAGAATCAGTTCATCGAGTCCCGCTGCGACGATCGGGTCGAGGCCCGCCGACGGCTCGTCAAAGATCAGCAGCTCGGGATCCAGCGCCATCGCGCGCGCCACGGCCGCCCGCTTCCGCATGCCGCCGGAAAGCTCGGGAGGGTAAAGCTTGGCCGCGTCCGACAGGCCGACCGCCTTTAGCTTCATCCAGACCATCAGCTCGATCGTGGAATCGGCGAGGCGCGTCAGTTCGTGCAACGGCAAGGCAACGTTGTCGGCAACCGACAGGGAATTGAACAGCGCTCCCGCCTGAAAGGTAACCCCGATCCGCCGGCGGACCGCAGCCA
>CAYPUQ010000669.1:0-2576 GCA_964413655.1 uncultured Solibacteraceae bacterium
ACGCCAGGAGCTTATCACACGCAAGAAGCCCGCCGCAACGGGCGGGTGCATCGGGTGCATCGAGTCCTCGCGGTGGTCGCGGAGGGGAGGGTGCAACTTGGCCCCGACGCATGTCTTCTGATCCCTCTTGCCATTCTCACACGGTCGGGTGCGCGTCGAATTGGTCATCCGGGCGCGCCCTGAGGATCGTGAGCGGTTGACGCGCTTTACCGGCAATCGTGATGCCCGCGCAAGCTCAACTCATTGCGAAATGTTCGACTTAAGCCACGTGCACAGATTGGACCGGTAAAGCAAATAACCACGTGGTTGAAACCCGGCACGTGCGGGCCCACGTCGTCTGGCTCCGGTTTCGCGACGGCGTGTCCGGCGAAATCGATCTCGCCCCTGCTCTCAACCGCCCCGTCATGGAACCTCTCAAGGACGTGGCGTTCTTCATGCAGTTTAGTATTCACCCCGGAGTTCCATGCGCTCGTGTGGCCGAACGGAGCCGATCTTGCTCCGGAGTTCTTATACGACAGCGTCCAGGTCGCGGCCTGACATGAGCACCACGCGTCGGCCGTTCCCCGCTGTGGAAACTCGCCGCCAAAAACCGTGTTCGATTCCGCCGCCCGGCGTTCACAGCTACTCAAGAAATATTTTCAGGCCTGTAATGCCCCTAAATCTATCGCGTTACGCGAATTCCATAATTTCGATACAGACAGAAATATAATCGCCCCTGCGCTATTCTTCGGGCGTGAGTGGACTTACGCAAACCGGCAGCCGAAGGGTCCCGCCCGCCACAACCATACACCCGTCGGCCTGTTCGCCGTTTCTTTGTTCCAGAGCTGCCTCCACGGGCCGGAAACGGCAGATTACAAAAAAATGTAGAAACGAACCAACAAAATCGTCTGTAAACAACAACTTAATCGATAAAACGAACCAAAAACGAACCAAGATCGAACCAAGAACGAACCGAAAACAAACCAAGAACGAACCAAAAACTAACCGGCCATTCTGCCGGAAAATTGCCCCCTCACGACAAATACAGCGGAGCCCCCGGCCTGATCGGAATCCCGAACGCCAGCCTCACCCCCAGCAGCGCCATCCAGACCGCCAGGAACGTCACCGTGTACGGCAGCATCAGCGAGATCACCGTGTCGATGCCCGCCCGCGGCGAGTAGCGCTCCAAGAACGCGACAATCAGGGCGAAGTACGGCATCATCGGCGACACAATGTTCGCCGTGCTGTCGCCCACCCGGTAGGCGGCCTGCGTCAGCTCCGGCGAGTAGCCGTGCAGCATGAAAATTGGGATGAACACCGGCGCCTCCGCCCCCTTCACCGCGAAAATCAGCCCGAGATTCGTCCAGTTGAAGAACGCCACGAACTGGGCGGCGAAGGATACCAGCACCAGGTACAGCCCGAGCGCCGGCATCGATCCCCATCGACTTCATCACGTCGGCATCGCTCCGGAACGTCCGCGCCCCGATCCCGTAGGCGACGCCCACAACCAAACCTCCAAGAAAGATCAGCGCCACGATGCCCGACAGGAACGGCGAGTGCAACAGGTCGCCCGTGCCCGGATCGCGCGGAAAGCCGCGCGCGGGTACCGTGCCCCAAAGCACCCATCCCGCCAGCAGCAGCGACGCCACGCCCGCGAAGCGCAGGCCGCGCCGCTCGGCGCTCGACAACTCGTCGATGCGGTCCGCCTTCTCCTCCCCCGTGTACTCGCCCAGCCGCGGCACGGTCAGCCGCTCGGTGACAATCGTCCCCGCCGCCGCCAGAAGGAACATCGAGACCACCATGAAGTAGTGGTTGCACGCCGGGTTCACCAGGTAGGCCGGGTCGATGATGCGCGCTGCTTCCTGTGATAGGCCCGCCAGCAGCGGATCCACGTTCCCCAACAGCAGGTTCGCCGAATACCCGCCCGGCACGCCCGCGAAGGCGCCCGTGTCGCCGCGATCCGTCCGGATGAGATCGGCATCGAGAACGGACGTTTTCACGGCCGCCAGATCGCCGCGGCGATGCGGTCGCTCGGCAGGGCGTAGCCGCGCGATGCCACCATCGAAACTCCGGGGATCTGCGATAAGATCGAAGGATTCCATGCGGCACTGTTTGTTGCTAGCCGGACTGTTCCTTGGGGCGGCCCGCGGCGAGGGACCGCTGGAGCTGTTCGTACAGAGGATCGACCCCGTATTCAAGAGGGATTGCCGCGGCTGCCATGGGGAAGGCCAGACCCTCTCGAAACTTCGCCTCCGCCTCCGCGACGCGGGCCGGTATCGCGTCCGCGTCGACAATACGCTCGAACACCGTGCGCCGGCGCGGGTTCAACTCAAGGTCGAGGTCGAGTATCATCCTCCGCCGCCGGAGGCCGCGACCATCCCGGAAGCCAGGCAGCGGGCAGTCGTTGTGCTGAGTCTGCTCCTGTTCGGCATGATCGCCGGCTGGTCCGGTCGGCGTCTGCTGGCGGCGGCCCGGCGTCGTTCCGGCGGCTAAGTGCGGCGCACGCACTCGTGCGTACCGCGTCGCCAGTCCTGGCGACGCATTGGGTCTGGCTTCTGGCAGACACAATCCCGAGGGATTTCCTTCTTGAGACGATC
>CAYPUQ010000670.1:0-2567 GCA_964413655.1 uncultured Solibacteraceae bacterium
TGGCGCTATCGCGACTACGTGATCAACGCCTTCAATCACGACAAGCCCTACGACCAGTTCATCCGCGAGCAGCTCGCCGGTGATGAGTTGGAGAACCCGACCTTTGAAACGCTGATCGCCACCGGCTTCTATCTGGTTGGGCCGCGCGTGCAGTTTCGCGAGAAGGACAATCCTCAGTACCGCTACACCTATCTCGACGACATGATCGCCACGACCAGCCGCGGCTTCATGGGTTTGAGCGTGGATTGCGCGCGCTGTCACGACCACAAGTTCGATCCCATCAAGCAGGTGGACTACTACCGCATGATGGCCGTGCTCTTCCCGCACGTAGACTACAACCATCCGTTGGCATCGCCGGAAGAGGTCGCTGCCTACAACGAGAAGAAGGCTGCCGTCGAGGCCCGGATCGATCCGTTGCGCAAGCGGATCTCCGAGATTGAGGCGCCCTACCGCGAGAAGGCCTTCAGGAAAGCAATTCAGGCGTTCCCCGAGGACATTCAGCTTGCTGTCAATACGCCGGAAGAGGAGCGAACCGAGGGACAGAAATTGTTGGCGGCGCAGGTCGCCGGCATTGGGGGCCGCGATTTCAAGGACCTGCTGACGGCAGAGGACGCCGCCGCCATCAACACGCTGCAGGCGCAGATCAAAGATGCCCAGAAGGACATGCCGGAACCGCTACCCGTCGCCGCGGGGGTTCGTGACGGCGACTATCGCTTTACCCCGGATGGCCGCGGGGACGATCCATTGCCTGGGAAAGGCAATCGCATCGATTATGGAGTCGAAGGAACGTTTATCCCCGAGCCGGGCAAGCCCTACGTTCCCCCGCAAGCGCACATGTTGCCTTCGGGAGACTATCTCAGCCCCGGGCCCCCGGTAGAGCCCGGCTATCTGCAAGTGCTGTGGAATAACGACACGCCGACGGAGCTTCCTCCGCAGAACGGCCAGATCACCACCGGCCGCCGACGCGCGTTGGCGGAGTGGCTGGTTTCCGAGAATCATCCGCTCACGGCGCGCGTGATGGCCAATCGCATCTGGCATTTCCACTTCGGGCAGGGGATTGTTTCCACACCCAGTAACTACGGGCGCATGGGCCAAATGCCGACGCATCCGGAACTGCTCGACTGGCTGGCTACCCAGTTCCGCTCGAACGGCTGGAGCATCAAACAGATGCACCGGCTGATCATGAACTCAGAGACCTATCAGATGGCATCGAGCTTCAACCACGCGCAGAACCGCGCCGCCGATCCCCAGAACATGCTGCTGTGGCGGTATCCGCAGCGGCGTCTGGAAGCCGAGGGCATACGTGACATCATCCTCGACGCCAGCGGCACGTTAAACCTGCAGGCGGGCGGCAAGCCGTTTTTCCCGCCCCTGCCCGAAAGCCTTTGGAAGTCGTTCTTCAAGGGAACTTGGGAAGTCACCAAAGAGGGTCCTGAAAACTGGCGCCGCAGTATTTACTCCTATTGGAAGCGCGGGCTGCGTCATCCGCTATTTGAGGTCTTCGATCAGCCCAATCCGAACATCACCTGCGAAAGCCGGAACACAACAACCGTGCCGACGCAGGCTTTGACTTTGTTGAACAACGAATTCGTGTTGCTGCAGGCTAAGTATTTCGCGCAACGCGTGAGAGAACAGGCCGGCCCGGATCCGGAAGCACAAATTCGCGAACTCTATCGAATCGCGCTCAGCCGGGATCCCTCGCAACAAGAGATGCAGAGTAATCGCACCTTCCTCGACAAGCAGGCGGCCTATCACCGCAGCCACGGGAAGGATGGAGATGCGCCGGCTCTGGCGGCCTTGACCGACCTTAGCGACGTCATGCTCAACACTAACGAATTCGTCTACATCAACTGACGTAGCCGCGGCCGCGCCGCACTGCGTCACAACCGCGCGAACGTTTTGCAATCGCGCGAGCAGCTTTGAGGATAAAGAGATGGCGGACCAAGACAATCGAGGATGCAGCGGTAGCAAGAAGCCCCAGTTCATCTCACGGCGCGATCTGCTTTGGAAAGCCGGTGAGGGCATCGGTGGATTGGCGTTTGCCTATTTGCTTGGGCAGCAGGGATTGCTCGCGAAAGACGAGGTCTCGGCGGCCTGCAGTGCCTCGCTGGGCATCGAGTCTCCTCTGGCGCCGCGCGCGCCCCACTTCGCGCCCCGCGCCAAAAGCGTCATTTCCCTGTTCATGAGCGGTGGCGTCAGCCACGTGGATACCTTTGATCCCAAGCCCATGCTGACCAAGTATCACGGCCAGCCGTTGACGGGCAAAGGGGAGATTCGCGTTCGGCAGGGCTACCCCGGCCCTCTGATGAAGAGCCCGTTTTCGTTCAAGAAATATGGGCAAAGCGGCATTGAGGTTTCCGACCTGTTTCCGAACGTGGCGAACATCATCGACGAGTTCGCCGTCATTCGCTCGGCGCAGGGGCGTTCCAACGATCACGTGCTGGCCTCGTATGAGTGGAACACGGGTTCGCTGTTGATGGGCTTCCCCAGCGTCGGTTCCTGGGTGACCTATGGTCTCGGCAGCGAGAACCAGAACCTGCCGGCCTTCGTCGTCATCTACGATCCGC
>CAYPUQ010000671.1:0-2561 GCA_964413655.1 uncultured Solibacteraceae bacterium
CTCTCAATCGTGGTGGCCAGTTCCCGGAGCAGTGCGGCGCCATCTCCTCGATAAGCGCTCCCGTGCTGACAGGCGAGCATCGCCGGACGGAGGCCCGCCAAGCGCTCCAAGATCGCCGAGGTGCCGGTCGCGTGCGCGTAGTAATCCATCATCCCGCGCATTCCTTCGCTGGCCGTGAGTACCTCCGACTCGGTTACGGGCGGCATGTTCGCGCCGGCCTGGGTGAACAGATCCCCGCACAGCAACGTCTTTGTGGACAGATCGAACAGAATGCCACAATCCCAGCCGTGCGGAACGTGTGGCGTGTAGATCCACTTCACCCGGCGGCTGCCGATGGAAAACTCCTCGCCATCCCCGATCCCGCGGGCGGACCGGGCGGCAAAATCATTCAGTGATGTCAGCACGCCGATTTCCGCGCCGAACGGCGTCGCTTGTGGCGCGGCTGCCAAGAAGTCGTTCAGCGCACCATATTCGTCACCTTCAAAGTGCGATCCACCAATCCAGCGAAGCTTCTCCACGGGCATGACGTTCTCGATGGCTTCCAGCGTGATCGGGAATAGCTTCCGGTACCCCGTGTGGAACAGGAGCGGTTCGTCGTCAGCGATCAGATATGAATTGACCGTGAATCCTCCTGGAATTACGTCCAGCGGCGTACAGATGCGATATATTCCAGCCGCGACTTCGTCCACGCGGGTGCCGGTTTCCTGATTTGTGATCACTTATGTTCTCCTCGTACCTTGGAGGTTCACTGTTGTCGCTACTGAGTGTCGGCGGAAGGCCCGTAGATCCCCGGGACCTTGGTACCCATCGGGCGCAGGTAGGTGCTGAGCTGGCCGCGGTGGTGGACCGAATGTTTGGTTGTTATCGCCAGAAAGTTGATTCCGGGTGCTTGGATCACACCGAACATGTCGATGACCTTTGTCAGCTTCTCGCCGGGCATGGTGCGTACGCGATTGAGGGCCGCAGGAACTCTTTCTTTGTAACGGGCGACGGCGTCGGCCGGCTTCATGATGCCGCAGGCGTCGGAATCGTCGGGTGGAGGCGTGAATTCGCCGTTCGCGATGCAGTTCAGCAGCCACTCGTCTTCAAGCGTGATATGCCGGACGAGTCCTAGCGCGGTCTTGGACTTCGAGTCCGGCCGGTAATCGAGATGGCCGTCGGGAACTGCCTCGATGACGCGCAGGGTCGTTTGCATTTCGAGTTCGAAATCGGCGATGAGAAAGTCAGCTACGGTCTTGGCTTCGTTGGAATCCACTCAATGCTCCTCTTCTTCGATTGATGTGCCTTCTGTTGGTCTCCGGGCGGACCGCCCTGGTGGGTCATGGTCCGCGCCCGATACCCGGACGTGTAACGACAAGCCCCCGCGTTACACATATAATTTGTGTGGATGGGCGTTGAGCTGAACGATGCCGAGCTGGTGCGGCAGATCGGCTCCGGAAGCGACCGCGAAGCTGAAGCCGAGCTATTCCGCCGGATGGCCCCGCGCATTCGACTTTATGGCCTGCGCCACCTGAGAAACGAACACGCTGCGGAGGATCTGGTGCAGCAGGTTCTGATCACGACGCTGGAAGCGCTACGGGCGGGCCGCCTGCGTGAACCGGAGAAGCTCGCATCGTTCGTGCTGGGAACGTGCCGAATGACGGTGCTCGACCTGCGCCGCGGCGGTCAGAGAAGAGAACGCCTGCTCGAACAGTTTGGCGCGGATCTACTGGCGCCGGTCCAGCCGTCCATGCCGCACCTCGACCATGAACAGCTTGCCCGCTGTGTGCAGAATCTGAAAGAACGCGAACGCACGGTCGTCGTCATGACTTTCTACGACGAGCAGACAGGCGCGGATGTCGCCAGTTTCCTGGGCGTCTCTGAAGCCAATGTACGGGTGATTCGCCATCGGGCGATTCATCAACTGCGCGATTGCATGGGGGTCGCCGCATGAACTGCTCAAATCCCATCGACACGGCGGTCCTCGCCGACTATTGGCTCGCGGCGCTGGCGGATTCCGAAGAAGAAGCCGTCGAGTTGCATCTGCTCGACTGCGACCAATGCGGGGCGCGGCTCCGCGTAGTGATCGCGCTTGCGGAGGGAGTCCGCAGGCTGGCGCGCGAGGGCTCCCTGCGAATGGTTATCAGCGACTCATTTCTTAAGCGTGCCACCGAGGAAGGCTTGCGGATCCGTGAATACGCACCTCCGGCGGGAGGCGGCGTGGAGTGCACTGTGACAGCCGAAGACAACTTTCTCGTTGCACGTCTGGCTGCGAACTTGACCGGAGCAAAACGAGTCGATCTCTGCATCTGTGATGAGCTTGGCGTCGAACAGCTCCGGCTGCCGGACATTCCCGTTCAGTCCGGGGCAAGCAGGGTTGTCTACCAGGAGTCGATCACGTTCGCGAAGGCATTGCCCACGAGCAAAATGGTCGCGCGTCTGGTCACCTTCGATGAAACAGGCGGTGAGCGGCTGCTCGGCGAGTACACGTTCAACCACACGCGGTCGTTGCCCGGCCCAGGTGCCTTGGTAGCCGGCCTGAGCAGCCCCGCTGATAGCGATTTCTCCTGATCACGCCATCC
>CAYPUQ010000672.1:0-2560 GCA_964413655.1 uncultured Solibacteraceae bacterium
TTTCTCGTTCCGCAGTTCGCGCTCCACCTGCGTTTCCCGGCTGCTCTTGGGCACGGTCGTGACGGTGACGTACCGGAATCGTCCCAGAAAGTGCCATAACCCCCGCCGCCGAGGTGGAACTCGATGTTCCGGGACTTGACGCGCACACCCGTCACCATCACCTCGTCGCTGTCGTAGAGGGACTTGCCGTACTGCCTCAGCCGCTGCGAATAACGGGCGAAATCGAGCCCCGGCTGCGCATTCCAAGCGACGTCCGCGCCCAGTTGCGTGGCGGGCAGATCGAGCTTCACCCGCACCTTCTTTCCTTCAAAGAACCGCCGGAGTTCCGCCTCGCTTTGTGCCCACAACGATAGCGCCCCGGCCAGGATCAATAGCAGATATCGCATCCACCTTCCCCTCGCTCTACTGTTCCACCACGAGGCTGTGACCGCAATCTCACCCCTCCGGTCAATCGGCCCTGGAAACCGCCGCCGGAAATCGATACAGTGTTGAACGGTACCAATTCCAAGGAGGCTAAGAGAGCATGACCGATTATGCATATCCCGACGTCCTTGTGAGTACCCAATGGGTCGCCGGGCATACCAACGATCCGAGCGTCCGCGTGGTGGAAGTGGACGTGAACAACGCGGCCTACGACGAGGGCCACGTGCCCGGCGCGATCGCCTGGGCCTGGCAGAAACAACTCTGCGACCAGGTTCGCCGCGACATCCTCTCGCGGGCGCAGTTCGAGGAGTTGATGGGTTCGTCCGGTGTGACGCCGGAAACCACCGTCGTGCTCTACGGCGACAACAACAACTGGTTCGCCGCCTGGGCGTTCTGGCAGGCTAAGATCTATGGGCACAAGGATCTCCGCATCATGAACGGCGGGCGGGTTAAGTGGATCGCCGAGGGCCGCGAACTGACGACGGAGGTTCCAAGAGTACAGCGAGCGCCGTACAAGTCGGGCGGCGCCGATCTCTCCCTACGTGCGTTCCTCCCGCGGGTCCAGCAGGCGAGTCAGACCGGATCGGCGCACATGGTGGACGTTCGCAGCCCTCAGGAGTACACGGGCGAGATCCTGGCCCCGCCCGGACTGCCGGAAACGTGCCAACGGGGCGGCCATATTCCCGGCGCGGCGAGCATCCCCTGGGGGAAGGCCTGCAACGAAGACGGCATGTTCAAGTCCTACGACGAACTGCGGCAGCTTTACGGCGCCGAGGGCGTGGACGGATCGAAGCCGGTGATCGCCTACTGCCGCATCGGCGAACGCTCCTCGCATTCCTGGTTCGTGTTGAAATATTTGTTGGGTTTCGACAACGTCACGAACTACGATGGTTCCTGGACCGAATATGGCAACCTCGTTGGCGTTCCGATCGAACGTGGAGCCCGGAAAGGAGCGGCAGCATGAGCACCATCAGGCCAACCGGCTACTCCGAGCGTAAGCTGGACGTAGCGGGCTGGCAGGTTCGCATCACCTCGTACAAAGCGGGCGATATCTTCCATGCCCGTGCCGACAATGTCTCGCCCGGAGCATGGCTGGCGCGGACCACCGGCGCCACCCGCGAAGAGGCCGAAGACAAGGCGCTGGAAAAGGCTCGCGAAATGCTCGGCCGCACGCGCAGGGTCGCGGTGTGAAGAGTCTCGCATGGCTCGCCGGGCTGGCCGTCTCGTGGATGGCCGGCCCGGCGGCGGCGCAGTCGGTCAAGGTTTATTCGGAACTCCGGCGGCTGGGGCCGGACGGAACGATCGTCGATCCGGACGACGGCGGCCGCCCTCGAGAAGTGCTGTCGCCCGCGGTGGCGCGGAATGCCTATATCTCGATGATGATCGCCGTCGAGGCGCCGGAGCAGGGATCGTTCACCCTCTATGTGAGCGAAAACCCGGAGGGCGGCATCAAGCCCACGCTGTACCGCCTGGAACATACCCAAGCCGGCAAGCACGTCCTGCCCGATAAGCTCACCAAACTGCCCCTTCCCTATACCGCGTCCATTTCCGGCTTGAGTTCGCTCCAGCGGCATCACACCTTCTGGCTGGATATCTGGGTGCCACCGGACGCGCCCGTCCGGCGCATGCGCGTGGAAGTGCAGATGGCGTACGCGAGTTCGTGGTTTATCTACCCGATGGAGTTCCGCGTCCAGTCGACGGTGATTCCCTCCTTCGACAAGCCGTCCGGCCTGCTGGCGGTCCCGGCGGGGCCGGCCCAGGATACCGCGGGTCTGGCGATATGGGCTTACCTCTGCAATCGCAGCGAACCGGCGGCGCAAACCGCCGAGACGGTCCGCCACTTCATTGCGCGGAACGCTTCGCAGGACGTGGCGCTGGCGCGGTCGCTCGAAAAGATGCACGGCCGGCAGGCGCTGGAGGCGGGTATCCTGCACATCCTCACTTCGGCCGATCCGAAAACGCTTTGCGCAATGAAGCCTTCGGCCTTCACGCTGGGCTACGAAAGCGCGGAGCGTTATCTGCTCATTCGAGATTTCCTTTACCGCCTCGCGCTAAAATAGCATGTAGACCCTCATTTTTCTGGAGAGGTGGCCGAGTGGCTGAAGGCGCACGCTTGGAAAGCGTGTATACGGGAAAC
>CAYPUQ010000673.1:0-2540 GCA_964413655.1 uncultured Solibacteraceae bacterium
TAAGGAAGGGTGCCGGCCCCAATCGTTTTTGGCAGCCGGGCAATACTTGACTTTTCTGTAGTATTCTTGGGATTGGAGGCTTATCAGGAATGATCACATTGACGGCCCAGGCCATCGACAAGGTTCGAGAGATCCTGGACATGCAGGAGCCGAAACCGGCCGGGTTGCGCATTTCCGTGGTTGGCGGCGGCTGCTCGGGATTCAGCTACTCGATGGCGTTTGAGAACACGCCGAACATGCTCGACAAGACGTACAACTACGACGGGTTGAAGGTCTTCGTCGATCAGGCGAGTTTGTTGTACCTGGACGGTGCCGAGGTGGACTTCGTCGAGACCCTGGAAGGTTCGGGCTTCAAGTTCAGCAATCCGAACGTGAAGTCGACCTGCGGGTGCGGCAGCTCATTCCAGGCCTGATCCCTCGATCCGACCATTCGATTCGCTTAGCGGCGGGTGCGTCCTCGCACCCGGCCTTTGCCGTTTGATGCTGCCCCACCTTCTAGAAGGCGGCTTCACTTCCGCTCGTTTACTCGGGTTGCTTGGGCCGCGGCTCTTCAAACGTAATCACGGATTCCGCGCCGAATCGCTTGTAGTCCGAGTACTGGATAGTCATTCTCATCCGCAGCGCGCCGCTCGAAAACGGCAGCACGTCGTCGGCGTGCGTGTGAACGGGAAACCAGTGCTTGCCGTCCACTTTCTCCCGCAGCGTGGTGAATGCCGGAAACAAGTTCTCCTGCTTCCGCGAGAGAATCTGCGGAACGGCGCGCCCGCGGCTCCGCACCACTGAGAGATCCGCCTTGTGAACCCAGAACGTGCCGTCGAATAGCCGCTGGCCGGTCAGCACCTGCCGTGGCCGCACCGTCATCACCCAACAGTCCATCCCGTCGACGTTCTCCTCCCCTTTGAACCGCGTCTCGTACAGCCAGAGTTCGTCGGTGGTAAACAGGAACGGCTGGACGCTACGGATGTCCTCGTAGTCTTCCTCGGTGAGACGCAGCCTTTGCAGCCGGTCGAGCGGCCGGCCGACCTCCTGCTCGGTCCGTTCGCCGGACGGCGAGAAGACGATATCCTGCACCATCCGGAACAGGCCGGCCGGTTTGCTTTTGCGGTCAAACTCCTCGATCTGCACCATCTGGCGATAGGTGTAATGCCCGCGCGCTTCGCGGTTTTCCGCCTCGCGGGCGGCGATGAGCCGGGCCAGATCGCGCGGCGGTTCCGCCCCGGAGACCACGGCGGCGGCGAGCAGACCCAGTGCTAAGATGGGGCGAATGCAGAGCTTCGGCGCGGTGATCGCGCTCGTGTGGATCGGCGGCTGCATCGCTTCCTTTTTCTACGCTCAACAACAGCATATCCCGCCGCGCGCGGCCGCGTTAACGGCACTTGCATTCCTGGTGGAGATTACCTTCTACCTGGCCACCAGCCGCGCCGCATTCCTGCGGGAACGGTTGGACCGGCTGGCGGCGCCCGGGCTGTGGGCGAGTGCGACTGTGCCGTATCTCTTGTATGCAATCGGCCGTGGCAGTTTTTCGTGGCGCGACTTGGGCGTGTTGCTTCTACTGGCGGGCATCGCTTCCTGGTGGTACGTCGTGGCTCCGCGTGGCGGCTTGACCGACATTCTGTTTCTGGCCTTCATGGCGGCGGTTTACCTCGCGCGGCCCTTTCGCGAGATCTATCCGCCGATCGGCGACGGTCTGCGCGTCGATGTGCTCGGCCAACTCATGTGGATACGACTGGGCGTGTTCGCCGTACTGTGGTTTCGCGGCGCCGCGGGGATCGGGTTCGGATTCGTGCCCACGCGCGCCGAGTGGATCACCGGGGTACGGTACTTTCTGTACTTCCTTCCCGTGGGCGTGGCGGTGATCCTGATCACACGCTTCGCGCAATTCCATGTCGCCGACGGTTGGTGGTGGAAGGCTCCGGCGACCTTTGCGGGCATTTACCTCGTGGTGGCGCTGGCCGAGGAGTTCTTCTTCCGCGGTATCCTGCAGCAGCGGCTAACCGAATGGATCGGCCCCGTCGCCGGCTTAGCCGGCGCGAGTGCGCTGTTCGGACTGGTTCACTTGTGGTTCCGGGAGTTTCCAAACTGGGACATGGTCGCGGTGGCTGCGGTCCTCGGTGTCTTCTGTGGGCTGGCGTTCGTGCGCGCCGGAAGCATACGCGCGGCGATGGTGACTCACGCATTGGTGGTGGCAACGTGGAGGGCTCTATTTGTCTGAAACATCGCGGACAACCTTACGTAATGCGGAAAATTCGACCGCCAGGACGATTGCCCGAACGTTGCCGAACGGACCGAGATCCAATAGGATAATCTCTGGCAGAGCAATTGCTCTGTTAAGAATCCGGAGGATTCCCCTGATGAAACGCATTTCCGACGTGCCCGCGGTTGCGACAACCGTTCTGTTGGCATTCACGATAATTTGGACCGGCTGCAGCCGGACGGCTACCGACCAGGCAAGCGAGCCCGCCGCCGGCGAGGAGCAGGCGGCCACGGCTCCGGAGGGAACCGCACAGCCGGCCGCTCCGGCCGCGCAACGCGGTTCGGCG
>CAYPUQ010000674.1:0-2533 GCA_964413655.1 uncultured Solibacteraceae bacterium
ATCGGACGCGTCGAGGAAGCGGCCCGAGAGTAAAACGAGGTTGCGGGCCGGCGCGTAGAATTCGTCGGTTCCGATGACCGCTATGTCTTCCTCGCGGCCATCCAGGTACAGCCGGTCGAAAGTAGGCATCGCGCCGGTTACGGCGACGGCCTGCGCGCCGAGTTGGCTGCGAACGGCTTCGACGTCGGCGACTTTGATGAAATCGGCGTCGGCCCGGCGCGCGCTTTGCGAGCCCGCTTCGTAGTACGCATAGATCATGTTGGAACCGATCGAGGAGATCTGCTCCAGGATGTAGTCGCGGCTGGTGAGCGAAATGGTCACCACCAGGACCACGGACGCGTTACCGACCACCAGGCCGAGCGCGGTGAGGAAGGTCCGCAGCCGGTTGGTGGCCAGGGCGTCGAAACTGAACCGCAGCGATTCGCGGACGTTCACTACTTCAGTATGCGAAACAAGTTCGAGTACTGGTCGGTCCAGAGGGCGACGGCGTCGCGGGTTTGGAGGGGCCGGCCGGCGCCGGTAAATGGGGGGCGGGTGAAAACATCGGGTGAGGCGGTCATGAGGACATAGACCGAGGTCAGGCAGGCGCGGGCGGGGTCGCCGTTGGTTGCCACTAGAATGCCGTGCTTTCCCAGCGCCTTGGCGGCGCGCGCCAGCACCGGTTCCAGGTCCAGATAGGTATTGGAAATGTGAAGGGCCAAGATCCCGTCCGGTTTGAGACGCTCGAAGTAGAGTTCGAGCGCCTCGCGGGTCAACAGGTGGACCGGGATGCTGTCGCCGCTGAAGGCGTCCACCAGCAGGACGTCAAAACTGCGATCCGGCTCGCGTTCGAGAGCCAGGCGGCCGTCGGCCAGCACCACCTTCACCTGGCCGCGGCAGTCCTTCAGATAGGTGAAGTACTCCTCCGCCAGGGCGGCAACAAGTGGGTTGATGTCGTAAAAGCGGAATTCGTCGCCGGGCCGGGCGTAGGCGGCCGTCGTGCCGGCGCCGAGCCCGACGAGACCGGCTCGGATCGGACCCTCCCCCTGCTTCGCCTCCATGGCGAGGCCGATGCCGGAGGATTCGCAGTAGTAGGCGGTCAACTGCCCGCGGCGTTCCGGCTCCACCCACTGCTCGCCGTGGTTGATTTTGCCGTGTAACAGAACGCGCGATTTTTCTGGGCTGTGGGACCGCTCGACCACACGCAGCGAGCCGTAGAAGTTGCGGCGGGCCGTGAGATAGCTGCCCAGGAACGTTCGTGTGCTGTAGCCGAGAAACGCCCAGAGGGCCGCGACGCTCAGCAGCACCGGGATCAGCAGCGCCAGCGGCGCCGGCCGTGGCGCGGTTTCGCCCGGTCGCGCAATGAGCACAAACGCGCCGAGTAGGGCACACAGTCCGAGGGCCACCGGCAGTTCGAAGAACCCGCGGAACAGCGCCGGCGCCAGGACCGCCACGAACAGTCCGCCAATCGCGCCGCCGGCGGCCAGCATCAGGTAGAACCTGGTGAGGTGGCGCGGTGCCGGTCTTAGCCGCACAATCTCGCCGTGGCACACCATGCAGGCAGCAAACAAGCTGAGAGCGAAGATTGCGATAACGCCGGCAATCGGCGGCGTGTTGGCCTCGTGCCATTGCAGGTAAGCCATTGCCGCCAGTGCCGGACCGAGCAGCGCCAGGAACCAGCGGCGGCGGTACCAGCGGCGCGTGTCGAAGGCGAGAATGAAGCTCAGCATATAGACGCTTAGCGGCAGTACCCAGAGGAACGGCACGGAGGCGACATCCTGCGTGAGGTGGTTAGTAACGGCCAGCATCAACATCGACGCCGTGGCGGCCAGCAGCACCCACAGCAACCGCACCCCGATGCCGGGGACGGGCGAATCGGGCACTGGGGTGTGCGCGGCTTCGACGGTCCAACTGGCTCCGCGGCTGCGCCACGCAGTGGCGGCGCACAGGGCCGCGAATCCGATGTATCCGGCGGACCAAAGCGAAGTCTGCGCTTGGACCGGCAAGAAGGGCTCCACGGCGACCGGGTAGCTGAGCAGCGCCAGCATGGAAGCGAAGTTCGACAGGGCGAAGAGTTTCCACGGGAACGCCTGCCGGTTGGTCCGGGCGTACCAGGCTTGGAGCAGCGGACTGGTCGAGGAGAGTAGAACGTAGGGCAGACCGGCCGTCGCGGTAAGGATGAGCAGGATGGCGATGATCGGAACTTCGCTGCCGCTGGGTTTCCAGACTGCCCCCGGTCCGACCGGAAGGAGCACCAAACTGGCCGCCAGCAGTAAGGTGTGCAGCGTCGCCTGGCGTGTGGCGGTCAGCCGCGCGATGGACCAGTGCGCGTATCCGTACCCGGCCAGTAAACCGCTCTGGAAGAAGAGCATGCAGGTCGTCCACACGGCGGCGGAACCGCCGAACCACGGCACGATGATTTTGGCGATCAGCGGCTGGACCTGGAACAGCAGAAAGGCGCTGAGAAAAGTCGTGACCGCGAACAGGTATAGTCCACCCAACGCGAGTGCTCCTACGGTATCTTTCGGGCGGAGCCGCGATTTTCGTTACCCAG
>CAYPUQ010000675.1:0-2525 GCA_964413655.1 uncultured Solibacteraceae bacterium
TGTGATCATATGTCGCACCGAAGGAGTAATGCCATATATCGTCGAGCCTCGGACTCCACTTGCGGAGCAAGGCGATAGGCCATTACAGGGCCGGGTGCTGCTCGCGGGCAATTCGCGATCGGCCCGCGCTTCTTAAACTTCGTTGGCCAGATCGCCCATGGACTCCCGAGTAGCGCGACCTTCGCCCCGCGCAAAAGGCTTCCGCGATGTCCACGGCAGCGAGAATCCCGGCGCGGGCACGTTCGCGGGCCTCCCATGCGAAAGGGCTTCCTGGACCGCTTCCTTCTTCGCGAGGAAAGCGGCCCGTCTCAATGGCCTGCCTGATAGATGCCTTCTGATCGCCGGAGAGTGAAGCTCCATATTTTTCAACAAGGGCGTGCAGTCTCCGGTGTCAAACGTCCTCATCACATCCCCAACCACTCCCGATACGCCTCCGCTCCCCCCGCTCCCTCAACCCGCTCCACAATCTTGGCCGAACCGGCCGTAAACCGCGCTCGCGCGTCGTCCACCAGCATCCTGGCCCCATTCGCATGCACCGGCGACACAATCCACAACGGCCGCGCCCCGAGCAACCCGGCGGCCTGCGGCAGATCGAAATCCGCGAGGATACCCGGCGCCACCAAGTTGGTCCAACCGACATGAATCTTCGCCGCGACGATATCCATGTAAGAAACCACGGACCGCTCCATTGCCACCCGGCCAATCGCCGGCTCGACCGCCGCGGCTAGGAGGGCCAAAACACCGCCACTTCCTTTGCCCATCACGCCGATCCGCTTCGCATCCACATCCGCGCGCCGCTCCAACACTCGAACCGCCGACAGCACGTCCTGAACCTGCATCCCAACCAGCGGCCGTCCCAGCAGCCACCCGCGCGCCGCCATCCGGTAGGCGGCGTTGTAGCCTACGCTGACGCCCGATCCCGCCGCCGCGCCCATCCCACGCGGATCCAGCGCCAGCACCACGTTACCAGCCTTCACGAAATCATCCACGTCCTGCCCCGGCTCCGCTTCCGAAGCCAGACCGGCCGCGTTCACGTACACCAATCCCGGCTTCCGCCCCGCCGGAGTCCCCGGCACAAACAGCAGCGCCGGAACCGCCACATCGGGCATCACCGTGAGCTCCAGGTTCTCGATTGTGTACCCGTCGCGCTCCACCGTGCCCTTGCCCGCGATGGCCGGCGCGCCCGCCGGGACCTGAATGCCAAGCCGCGCCTTAATCATGTCAGCGCTCACCGCCGGACGCTTCTTCTCAACCGCCCGCGCATGCGCCAAGTTGAGCGACTGCACTGTCTCCGAACCTTCCGAGGTGGCGAGTTGCCCGGTCGCCGTCGCGTACAGCCGGCTCTCGGGTTCCACTTCGATCAGCGGCTCCTTGCCATCGGTCTCGCGGCCCTGAAGAAACTTATCGAGCCACCGCGCCGCCGCCTCGCGCCGCGGTTGCGACCACCCGTGCGTATCGTCGTACTCGAAATAGCCGGCGCGCTCGGAAGCGCCCAGGAACTCGAACAGCCGCGAAGCCTCGCGGTACGTCTCGCGCGCGCCGTCGATCGGGAAGAAGTCGCGGATGGCCGTGGTCATCAGAAAGGGTTTCGGTCCAAACGCCAGCAGGAAGTCCCCGAAGTCGAACCCGTCGCGCAGGAAGTTCGGGAACACCTGTTCGGCGTCCTGCGGACCCGGCCCGGTCCAGAGCTGCTTCCAGCCCGTGATGTAGCACGAAGCGACGGTCGCCGCGAGTCGCGGCTCGAAGACGGCGAGGTAGGCCGACTGCGTGCCGCCGCCCGAATTGCCGGCGACGGCGATTCGTTTCGGATCCACCTCGGACCGCGTTAGCAAGTAGTCGAAAGCGCGGATGCCGTCCCAGACCTCATAGCGGGCGAAGGTGCTTCCGGTCAGCAGGCACTGCACGCCGGCCATGATGTGCTCGCGCGTCCCAACTCCGGCGCGTGAAGTGCCGGTGTCGGGATCGAAGTATTCAAGCCGCTCGCCCTGGCCCGGCGGATCGAACGCCAGCACCACGTACCCGCGTTTCACAAACCCGATCCAGGCCCGTTGGTAAGTAGCCGACGCTTTGCCGTTCACGCTATGTCCGGCTACGCCGAGCACGGCGGGATGTGGCCCCTTCCCGCCAGCCGGTATGTAAAGGTTCGCCGTCACCCGAAAGCCCGGGAAGCTCTCGAAGATGACGTTTTCGACGCGGTAGCCGTCACGCGTGAAGCGGCCGGTCACCCGCGCATTCAGCGGTGTCTTCTTCTCCGGCAGCCCGCCGATCTGATCGAGCATGACGCGCCGGATCCGTTCCTGCCGCGCCCGAATCTCCGCGGGGTCGCGCAAGCGCGCCACCTCGGCGGCACGCCGGTCGATCAACGCATGCGCCTCGCGGGTCAGCGCGCGCTCGAGTTGTGCGCCATAGTCGCCGGTGGGACTGGAAACATCCTGAGCGCTCGCGACCGCCAAGCACAATGCAACGGAAACGCCGTACTTTCGAGACATGCTGAACAGCATTGTCTCTCATCCAGTGGGCGCAGG
>CAYPUQ010000676.1:0-2525 GCA_964413655.1 uncultured Solibacteraceae bacterium
TCCGACCATCACGATTCCATCGGTCGGCATCTCGCAGGCCGACGGCGACCTGATGTGACGACAATGTTAACAGTCGGATAATGCTGCGCAACGTCGAAGGCGAGATCGACCCCGGAGGAACCGCTCTCGGCGGCACCGGCGGCGTCCAACCGGGCGCGCGCGAGCGCCCGGCCCCACGGTTCGGTGAGCAGAGGCAGCGCCACGGCCGACATCGCGAGCCGGTCGTAGTCCGGAGCTTCGAGAGCCTCCCGTAAGCGGTCGCGGTAGCTGGTCTGGATGCAGGTGAGAATCAACAGGCGGCCGCAATGGTGATGAAGGTCGCTCGCAATCTTGCCGAACGCTTTCAGGCCGGTGTCTTCGCCGCCGGAGGCCCGGAGGGCCTCGACCTGATCGAATGCAACTACCGAGCACGGAGTGAGGCGCAGCAGCGCCAGCACGATCTCCTTGGAAGACTGTTCGTCGCCGGCATCTTCGCCGGTGTCTTCCTCGGCGGCCAGGCGGAGACGCCGCAGGTCCTCTTCGGCCAGGGGTTCGCCACGCAGCCACGCCACTGCGATCGCATTGTGCCGCCGGTGAAACAGGTGCTCGACGACGCGCGCCAGGTTGGGGCTCATCTCTCCGGTCCCGTCGAGTTCGTCCCAGAGGCGGCCCCAAGACTCGATCTGCCGCGGCGTTAGCCGGCCCCAGCAGCGGGCGAGCGCGTTCGCGAGGCGGAGTTCGTGGAAGGGCAGGCCGTCACGGAGTTGTTCCTTGAGTTGATCCAGCCAGCGGCCGCGCGACCCCGGGCGAGCCAGGCGCCGGCACAATGCCCAATCCAGTTGGGAGATGCCCGCATCGTCACCGGCCGGTTTCAGCAGCGCGCCCGCCAAACGCTTGCGGAGATGCCGCCACAGCCGCGACGGCGCAGTGTCGAGGCGCACGTCCACGAAGTTCGTGTCGCGGCTTATCCAGTCGGCGCCACAGAGGTGGCGCCGCAGGCGGGCCAGCAGATGAGTCTTGCCGCTGCCCGGATCGCCGTGCAGAAGCACACTTTGAGGCGACGGCGTGCGGTGGACCTCTTCCAAGCGCTGGAGCACGGTCTGAAATACGCCGCCGCCGATCTCGGGGACATCCACCAGGCCGGGCCGCCATGGGTCGCCGGCAATCGCATCGCGAAACGGATTGACCGGGGCCGGATAGTCAGACGGCGTCGTGGCGTAGCGTGACGCCGACATAATACCTTCCCTCCTCGTCGCGCACCAGTTCTTGCCGTTCCTTATCGGTCAGGTCCGACTCCGGCATGTACATTTCGTGGAGCGAGATCCGCATTTGGCGCCGCAACAGCAGCACAGCCCTGTCGAAGACCTCGCGAGGAACGGAGGGACTCAGCCCGCCCCGCACCGCCGCGAGCGATGCCATGGCGCCGGTTGGCGCGGCGGGTTCAATCGCCGGAATCGCGGTGAAGATTCGGGCCGCCAAATCCTCGACGCTCTCGATGGTTGCCGTCTCGGGACCCGCGCCTCCCAGCATCTCGACAATGGCCCGATCCAGATTTTTGCGCGGCACACCAACTTTTGACAGTTTGGCCGCGAGAGTCTCAATTGCCTTGTAGACCGGGTCGAGATAGTTGCGCGGGTCGGCGGGCTGCAAGCCGAATCTGTCGCTGCTCACCGTTCCGGTCCGCGGATGAGCGAAGATCCGGCTGGTGGCCGCCAGTCGGCGTCTGGCGTCGTTAATGACGCCTTCGGCCCGTGCCTTCGCGCAGCCGAGCATGTGCCGCCGTGCGGCGTCGCGCAGTCTCGGACCCGAGAGCGGCCCGCCAGCCAGCGCGAGCAGGATGCCCTGCTCGGCGCGTTCCTCCACCGGCGTGGTCCAGTACGAGGTGGCGCCGCTCCGGGTCGGCCAGGGAAACGCCTGGCCGCGGTTGACCATATCCCGCACCGTTACTTCGATCGCCTCGCGATTGCCGCCGGTCTCCTTTAGCAGCGCGGCGAGGCTAACCGGCTTAGGGGCCCGGCCCAACAGATCGAGGATTTGCTCGTCCAGTTCCATCTTCAAACTCTACCGTCGCACACCAACATTTCACCTTATCAGCCAGACGGCTGCTTGACCGCCCGTCCAAGTGGAGACGGTGGACCGCCGGCGCGAGTCGGAGTCCGGCGGACAAAGGACAGGCATAACAGTTTTCCGGGGTGGAGGGCTGGAGACTGGTTCGGTGGCTGGATGGGGTCATATTTCGCCTTTCGCTCCGGTTCCCCGTGGCGCGAGCGGGCCGTTCAGAAGTTCCCGGATGTTGTAGTGAAGAAGTTGAGGCTCGGAGGGCTCGGAGGGGGAGTTTGTTTGTACAAATCGGCCATGCTTGCCCGGACGGTGGCCTGGACCGCAGCCTCGAATTGGGCTTCTTCGCGCAGGGCGGCCTCTTCCTCCTCCCTCGCCATTTGCGCGCCGACGCGATCGTTGATCTCCTTGGTAATCGCGCGGTGGGCGCGGAAACCAGATGTTGGTGTGGCGCGAGCGTTAGGCGGCCATGAGGCGCAGCTTGGCTT
>CAYPUQ010000677.1:0-2519 GCA_964413655.1 uncultured Solibacteraceae bacterium
TCACTTGTAGTTGCTATACGGACCCGCATACCTCCACTCCTCCGCCGCCAGACCGTCCGCGTCCCACACCACCTTGCCCGCCCGCACCGTCATCGCGCAGCGCAGGTTCCGGTCGGCGGTCAGCTTCCCGTGGCCCGAATCCAGGAACGCGAACTTTCCCCGCTCTAGCTCGATCACCGCGATGTCCGCCACCGCGCCTTCGCTCAGATGACCGAGATCCAACCGCCGGATCGCCTTCGCCGGATTGTACGTGCTGCGCTCGATCACCTGCTCCAGCGTCATCCCGATATTCAACAGCTTCGACATGACGCCGATCTGCGTGGCCCGCGGCAGCATCACGCTGCCGGTGTGGAGATCCGTCGAAATCGTGTCCGGCAGAAAACCCTGCTGGATCGCTGGCGCGGCGATGCGGAACCAGAAACTGCCCGAACCGTGGCCGACGTCGAACAGGATGCCGCGCCGCCGCGCCTCCCACATGTAGTTCTGCACACGCTTGTTTTCGTCCAACTGCGGCGTCAACCGGCCGTAGAAGTGCGTATGAATCTGCCCCGGCTTCATGTGCTGGAGGATCAGTTCTTCGTAACCGCGCCCCGGCTTCGGATGAAAGTCCACCATCAACACGCTGTTGCTCTCTTCGGCCGCCCGCACCGCCCGGTCGATAGCCTCCCAATCCGCCGGCTGGTAGTGCGCCGTCTTGATGCCGACGATCGTGTCCGGATACTTCTTCACCATGCGCACGGCCGCCGCGACGTCCATCTCGTTTACGTCGTCTTCCACCTTGCCGCCATACATTCCCGCGCTCACGATGTTGAGAAAGGCCAGCAGCCGCACGGCCGCCTTATCGATCACCTTCGCTTTAAAATCCTCGAACCCCTTGGCGCCCGAACTGCCTGCGTCCACCGCCGTCGTCACGCCGTAGCGCAGCGTGTTGTGGTCGGGATCGATGCACAGCGGCGCGCCCTGCACGTCGAAATGCGCGTGGATGTCGATCAGGCCCGGCGTGACGTAGTAGTCGCTCACGTCCACGGTCTTGCGCGCCAGCCGCGAAGAGATCCGCGGCGCGACCCGCGCGATTCGGCCGCCCGCCACCGCGATATCCAGCCGCTCATTGCGCCCGTTCTTCGCATCGAGGACGTGCCCGCCCTTCAGCAGCAAATCGTAGGTCTGTTGGGCGTTCGCCGGCGCCAACGCCAACAGCAACAATGGAAGCGCTTTCGTCATGGGATCACCGTATACTCGCCGGCCGTCGTCCACTCGGGAAACGCCAGGCCGTCCACGTCGTACACTACTTTGCCCTCTCGCACTGTCAGTACGCTCTCAACTTTGACGCTGCCGGCGTGCTTCTTGAGCCACGCGTCGAAGTAGGCGAACGTGCCCTCGCTCTTCTTCAAAATCGCGATGTCCGCCACCATGCCCTCGCCCAACGTGCCGAGTTCGGGAAACTTGCCGATCCACTTCGCCGGCGCCACCGTCGACCGCATGATCGCGTCCTGGAGCCCCATCCCGAGCGCCATCATCTTCGAGATGCAGTTCGGCATATCGGACTTCGTGCCCATGATGCTCGAAGCATGAAGGTCCGTCGAGATGATGTCCGGCCAGAACTTCGCCTCGGCCGCCTTCATCGCCACCGGCCACAGGAAACTGCCGCCGCCGTGGCCCATGTCGAAGAGCACTCCGCGCTTGCGGGCCTCCACCGCCCACGGCTGAATCCGGCCGCGGAACCGGTCCACCAGTTCCAACTGCCGGTCGTTGTACATGTGGGTGGCCGTGTCGCCCGGCCGTAGCCGGTCCAGCTTCCCCTTGGTGGTCCGGTCGCTCGGCGACAGAATGCCCATGTCCACCATCACCGGAACGCCGGCCAGTTTGCCCGCCTCCACCGCGCGGTCGAGCGAGGCGTAGCCGGGCCGGCCAAAGTGCGCCGACTTGATGCCGACAACAATATCGCGATTGGCCCGGATCGCCGCGGCGGTCTTCTCGGGGAGCATGTCTTCGACGTCGCTCTCGACCGCATTGCCCACCATGCCGCCGCCGGCGATGTTGATCAGCACGAACACCCGGGTGCGGGAGCGCTTGACGATTCGTTCGCGGAACTCGTCGATCGTGCGGTAGCCGGGGCCTCCGGCGTCGACCACGGTTGTCGTGCCGGCGGGTAGGTGCGTATCGTCCGGCAGGATCGATCCCGAGTATCCGAACGTATGCGCGTGAATGTCGATCAACCCCGGCGTCACGTAGTAGCCGGCCGCCTCGATTACCTTCCGCGCCTGCGCCTTGTCGATCGACGGCGCCACGCGCGCGATCTTGCCGCCGGCCACCGCGACATCCATCACGCGGTCGATCGAGTTCGCCGGGTCGATCGCGTGGCCGCCCCGGATCAGCAGATCGTACTGCTGCGCCGAAACGGCGCCGGCCGCCGCGAGAAGAATAATCCCGATATGTGCGCTCTCCATGTTCAGCTTCCCGAAAGGACGGAGTATACACCACAGAGCCGGGTGGGGCGGGTTCAGCCCGCGCGGGATTTC
>CAYPUQ010000678.1:0-2512 GCA_964413655.1 uncultured Solibacteraceae bacterium
GAATACGAGGAGCGCGTGGAGGTGAAGGTCTGATGTCGACGCTTCGCATTCTCGGGCGCGGCTGGCGTTTCCCGGTGCTGCCGGACAGCGCGACGCGATTTCTCGACTACGCCGAGGGACCGGAAAAGGTCCGCCAATCGATCCTGTTGATTCTTGAGACCGAGCCCGGCGAGCGAATCATGCGTCCCTCGTTCGGGTGCGGTCTGCGCCGTTACCTGATGAAGCCGAACAATACGGCGACGCGGGCGCTGATCAAGCACGATGTCGAGCGAGCGCTGGCAGGTTCGGAGCCGCGCATCCGTTTGCAGGAAGTTCGAGTCGAGCCTGGCGACGATCCGTCCCTGATCCTGATCCACATCTTCTACGTCCACGCGCGAGACGGGCGCCGGGACAACCTGGTCTATCCGTTCTATCTGGAGTGAAGCGCCATGCCGATACCAGTACCGATTCTTGACGATCGCTCCTACCAGCAACTCCGCGACGAGTTGATCCGGCGAATACCGGTCCACACGCCGGAGTGGACCGACCACAATGCGAGCGATCCCGGTATCACGCTGATTGAGCTATTCGCGTTTCTCGGGGAGAACCTGCTTTTCCGCTTCAACCAGATTCCGGAAAAGACGAAACTCGAATACCTGCGACTGCTTCAGATTCCGCTGCGGCCGGCAAATCCGGCGCGCGCGCTGCTCACCTTGACTACGGAGCAGCCGACCGGCACATTGGTACCGCTCTATTCGGAAGCGAAGGCCGGCGACGTTGCGTTTGAAACCCTCAACGAAGTGATGGCGTGGCCGCTGTCAGTCGTGGCGGCGGGCCGCATACAGGCGGCGCCGCCCGAAGAGAACGAGCAGGAAGTCCAGGAGTTCGTACTCCGGACGCTCGATGCGCTGGGAGGTTTGGGCGAGACCGAGGAGCCTGCCTATTATTCGACCGTCACAGTCTCTCCCGACGATTCCGAACCGCCCGTGGATTTCGCCGCGGCAGTGGACGGCATGCTGTGGATCGCGGCGCTACGGGAGGACAAAACCGATCCGGATAAGCTCGGCGGCGCTCTGATCAACATTGGTTTTGTGCCAGACTCCGTCGTCCCGGGGATGGAAGAGGTCGATGCGTGTCCCGGCGCTGGTTCTGTCTCGACGGGTCCGGCGGTCGAATGGCAGATCTCGACCGGCGCGTTGGGCAGCGACGGAAGACCTCTCTATAAGGCGGTCGCCGTCGAAGGCGATACGACACGCGGGTTGACGCAAGAAGGTATCGTGCGGTTGCGCGTGCCGCGAAGTGCGGACGACTTCGGAGTCTTTCCGGTGGACGATCCGGACTTGCGCGGCACCGGCGATCGTCCGCCGGCGCTCGACGATGACACCGAAGCGAAGGTTTTGTTCTGGCTTCGCGCGTTCCGGCACGACGGTAGCCGTTTCGACAAAGTCCGCCAGGTAGGAATCAACGCGGCAGAGGTCAGGCAGTCGCGGCGGGCACTTCCTGAATTTGTCGGCACGGGAACGGCGGAGGAGAGCCAGACCTACAAACTGGCGCACCGGCCCGTTATCGATGGCAGCCTGGCGATCGAGGTGGAAGAGGCGGGCGGCTGGAAACGCTGGACTGAGGTGGACGGATTCCACGCGAGCGCGCCGGATGCACGGCACTATGTTCTGGACCGCGAGGCGGGTACGGTCCGGTTCGGTAACGGCCTGCAAGGACTGCCGCCGCAGATCGGCCAGCGGATTCGCGCGTTAGAGTACCGCTACGGCGGTGGAGCGAAGGGTAACGTTGCGGCCAGCGCAATCAACAAGCTCACCACCTTGCCAGGGGTGAAGGCGGCGAATCCACTGCCAGCCGCCGGTGGCGCCGAGGCTGAGACCATTGAGGAGGCGTTGGAGCGCATCCCGGGCGAGCTGCGGCGTCGTGATCGCGCCGTAACGGCAAGCGATTTCCAAGAGCTGGCGCGCATGACCCCGGGCGCCCAGGTAGGGCGTGCCGAGTGTCTGCCGCGTTTTCATCCGCCGACGAAGACGGGTGAGCGTCCAGGAATCGTAAGCGTGGTGGTTTGGCCGAGTGAGGACCGCGCGAATCCGAATGCCCCGCGTCCCGATCGAAACCTTCTGCGCAGTGTCTGTGCTTGGCTCGACGCCCGGCGGCTGGTGACGACGGAATTGTACGTGATTCCGCCGGCGTATCGGAAGGTCGCGGTCGCGGTTGGGCTTCAAGTGAAAGACGGCTACGGCGTCGAAGCCGTGCGACGTTGGGTGGAACTCGTGATTCGCCAGTACCTCGCGCCGCTTCCGCCGTACGGACCTGACGGCAAGGGATGGCCGCTCGGCCGCCGCGTGCATGGTCCGGAACTGGAGGCCGCAGCGCTCCAGGTGGAGGGCGTCGAGTTTCTGGAGGATCTTAGGGTCGCGGGGTTCGATGAGCAGTCGCAGCAATGGATTCAGGGCACGGTGGAACTGGCGGAATATGAGGTGCCCGAGTTAACCGAGATCACGGTGGTGGAAGGGCCGGTGACGCTGAATCC
>CAYPUQ010000679.1:0-2512 GCA_964413655.1 uncultured Solibacteraceae bacterium
GCCCGGAGGCGTATGATACCCGCGCAGCCCGGCTGGGCCGCCTCGTCCGCCACGCGGTGCCCCCGCGGTGACAACCGCTTTGGCGCCGAGGACGGGTGGGGCTGCCGGGCGACAGAACCCGCGTTCCGTTGACAACTCGAGTGAATCGCGGTGTAGTGCGGAGCATCAGACGCGAATCTCCGCATCCGCATTTGTCTTGTAGTCGAGTGCCGCCAGTGCGGCGGCCTTGCCGGGGAGCGAATCTATGACACTTCAGGTTCTCATCCTCCTCCTGCTGCTCGCCGGCCTCCTCGTCTGCATTCCGGTCATCGTCTCTCTCTGGCCCAAGTCCGAGTCACCCGAACCGGCCGCCGCGGATGCCAAGCCTGCTCGCCGCCCGGCCCGCGCGTCACTGTCGCCGGAAATCGTCGCGCTGCTCAAGCAGTGGTACGCCGGACGCTCCTGTGCCCTCTGCCAGCGCCCGATCGCCAAGATTCACGGTGAGCCCCGGCCCGGATTGTTCAACGCCGGCACGCGCCAGACCTTGAGCTGGAACGACATTCCGCCCGACCAGATTCCCGCCGCGCTGCAGACACACCTCCCCGTCTGCGCGAACTGCAATACCGCCGAATCGTTCCGGCGGGAGTTCCCTGACCTGGTCGTCGACCGCGCGACGACACCGCACCGCGACAGCGCGGTGCATTGAAGAGGCGCCCAGCCACCAGGGAGAACGATTCTTCGCCTGACACGTCCTGGCACTGCTACGAAGGTTTCGCCCGTGAGGGCGGCTGACGCCCGTTCCGCTCGGCGCTCCCGCCGAGATCGCGCGCTAAAACGCGCGCTTCGCACCGCGGCTGGCGACCCGGGCGGGCTCCCCACCCAGCCCGGCAGTTACGCTGCGCGCGCGTTTCCACGCCACCGTTAGCTTGCCGGAGCGGACCGTCGTCCGCCCATTTCATTTCTGACCGGGTCCGCAGCCGCGTCGTGGTGTCCGGCGCCTTCGACGCGGCGTGGATGACGGCTACGAAACATCGCAGCGGAGGGGGAACCGCCGCGGCATCGGGTTACACCAGCGCAGGTAGGCTGTCGAGCACGGCCGCCGCGGTTTCCGCTCCGCCTTCGGATCGGACGCCGGCCGCCACGGTCGCGGCGCGCGCCTCATAACGGTCGTCGTTCAGCAGTCGCTTCAGCTCGCGGGCGACGCGGGTCGCGCGGTATGCAGCGGGAAACACCGTGCGCGCCACGCCCAGGTTCGTCACGCGGAATGCATTGTCCGGCTGGTCATGCGCGTGCGGGACGACAATCATGGGCCGCGCCGATCGCAGCGCCTGAGCGGTGGTGCCGATGCCTCCCTGATGGACGACGGCGCGTGCACGGGGGAAGAGAAGCTGGTGCGGCGCGCGATCGACGAGCAGCAGATCGGGCGACGTGCGATGGAGCGGCTCGTTGTCGGGGAAGCCGCCCGTGAGCAGCACGGCGCGGATGCCGAGGCGTGCCGCGGCCAGGGCGCTCTCGTGGTAGAAGCGTCCGGCTGCGCCAACGGCGGAGCTCCCCAGCGTGAACACGACTGGGGGCGGCCCGGCGTCGAGAAACGCCTCGAGCTCGGGTGACAGCGGCTCGGGGCCGTTGTAGAACACGAAACCGGTTGTGTGAACGCTGGACGGCCAGTCGGGTTGAGGCAGGGCGAGGACGCGCGAGAAAAGGGCGAGCGTCAAAGCCGGTGAGAATTGCCCCTCGTAGATGGGATCTTTCCCCCGTTCGAGCCCGAGCTCCGCGCGCAGCGCATACACGGGGTCCATCCACGAGCGTGTCGCGCGTCGTGCGATTCCCACCATGAAGCGTCCGAACCACGGGCCAAGACGGCGAAGATGCACGAGGCGCGGCGTCGGTGCGAACACCGGAAGGTCGGTGGGCGAAAAGAAGGACATCGGCGCCAGCACGGAGGAGACCCACGGCAGCCCTGCCGTCTCGGCCACCACCGGCGCGGCGTACGTCACGGGGTGCGTCACGAGCAGGTCAGCCCCGCGCACTGCGGCCCGCAGGCTCTCGTACGTCTGTCGCAGCGCCGGCATGAGCAGCCCGCGCAGGATGGCTTCCGTACCCTTCACCGGATCCATCACGCGCGCGAGCATCACGCGATCGTTCGGATCGATGTCGGGACCGACCGGGAAGAACTCGAACCCTTCACGCTCGATGAGCGTGCGATAGAAGGGCGGAACGGCGAGCACCGGCCGGTGTCCGCGCGCAGCCAGCGCCCGGGCCAGCCCGACATAAGGGTAGACATCGCCATAGGAACCCCAGCTCGTGATGACGATGCGATGCGGCATTGTCAGGCAGTCGATTGGTGGTTCTTCCGCCTGAAGGCGGAAGCCACGAGAGCCTCCTCAGAATATCAGCGGCAGGACCCAGCGGTATCCCAGCAGCATCACGAGGAGCGCGGCGACCGATATCAGCCCGCCCGCGCGCAGCATGGTTCGGGCGGGGATGGCGCCGGTGGCGTAGGCGATCGCATTGGGCGGCGTGGACACCGGCA
>CAYPUQ010000680.1:0-2487 GCA_964413655.1 uncultured Solibacteraceae bacterium
GATTTTACGGAATACTGGTGTCGCGGGGCAAAGTCAACGTAGTTGATGGCGGGGCTCCCCGGGTGGGGCCCCGCCTTTGAGGTTAGGCTTCCGCCGTCGAGACCTTGCCGGCGGCGAGACCGGGTTCTTTCAAGCCATCGCTGGGCGAGGAAAGGCTGATACCGGCGCTGCTGGCGGCTGGTGCGAAGTCGGGGTAGCTGTTGGCGCCGTGCTCGGTGAGGTCGAGTCCGGCGATCTCTTCTTCGGGGCTGACCCGCAGACCGACGGTTAGCGCGATCACCTTGAAGAGAATGAAGGCCGTGACGAACGTCCAAGCGAACGCCGTGAAGACACCGATTGCCTGGGTGGTCAACTGTCCGATCAAGTTGTATTCGAGCCCGAGGAAGAGGTTTTCGTGAAACAGGGCGGCACCGACGGTGCCGAACGCGCCGCAGACACCGTGAACCGAGATGGCGCCCACCGGGTCGTCGACCTTGATCCGGTCGAAGAACAGGACCGAGTAGACAACGATGACGCCGGCGATGGCGCCGATCAAGATGGCTCCGAGCGGCGTCACCGTGGCGCAAGGGGCGGTGATGGCCACCAAGCCGGCGAGGGTTCCGTTGAGGGACATGCCGACGTCGGCTTTGCCGAATTTGGCCCAGGAGGTGAACATGGCGGCGACGGCGCCGAGCGCGGCGGCGAGCAGGGTATTCACGGCGATCCGCGCGACGGATCCATCGGCCGTCGTGGTGGAACCGGCGTTGAAGCCGAACCAGCCGAAGAACAGGATGAGCACGCCAAGGGCGGCCAGCGTGAGGCTGTGGCCGGGAATCGCCCGCGGCTTACCGTCGCGGCCGTACTTGCCGATGCGCGGGCCGAGCACAATAGCGCCGGCGAGGGCCGCCCATCCGCCGACGCTGTGGACAACCGTGGAACCGGCGAAGTCGATGAAGCCGCTCCGTGCAAGCCAAGCGCCGGTTCCCTCGTTCCCTTCGACGAGCAAGTTGCCCCAAGCCCAGTGACCGAAGACCGGATAGATGAGCATCGTGAGGAAGAAGCTGTAGCAGAGGTAGCCGGCGAACTTGGTGCGCTCGGCCATCGCGCCCGAGACGATGGTAGCCGCGGTGGCGGCAAAGACGACCTGGAAGAACCAAAACGTGAAGGCCCACTGGCCTTCGGCGGTGCCGTTGTCGAAGTTCGCGAAGAAGTTCGACCAGCCGGTGAGGCCGTTACTGGCGCCGAACATCAGGCCGAACCCGATGGCCCAAAAAGCGAACGCGCCCATCGAGAAGTCCATCAGGTTTTTCATCATGATGTTCCCGGCGTTCTTGGCGCGGGTGAACCCGGTCTCGACCATGGCAAAGCCGGCCTGCATGAGGAAGACGAGGGCGGCGGCGATCATGGTCCAGAGGATGTTGGCGTGGGTCTGAACCCTGTCAATCCCTTCCTTCAGTTCCCCCGCTGCCGGCGGTGCGGCGTCTTGCGCGAGAACAGGCAAGGCGATCAGCGCAAGATAACCGAGAGGCAAAATTCCTGTTTTAAGTAATCGAGTTGGACGGATTCTCACTTTTTCACTCCCCGGCGGGTGGACGGCACGTGCCCACGCGGCCGAATTCAGTTATTGTTGGCCGGGCCTCTGGCATCGTGGGCAGAAAGGCAGGTTCGGTTAGGTTTCAGTGTAACCACCGGATGGGCAACACGGAAGTTGATTGTTTCTATTCACCCTATAAACAGGATTTGTCACTTGGGCACGCGGGGCACGACCGGGCCGGGCGATGCCGTTGGTGACTGTTGAAACTGGCGCCACCTCGGTTGCGTTTACCATAAAGAGAGCAGGCGCGATGAAAAAGAAGACTTACCAGTGTCTTGCCGGAGTCCTGATACCGCTGGCGGCGCTGGCGGCCGTGACGCCGGAGTACACCAGCGCCCGCGCGAAATTGACGGCCATCGGCGAGGAACGGCTTGCCCCCGGATCGCAACTCGTTTTCTCAGGCGCCGAGGTGAACGCCTATGCCAGCCACGAGGCGCGGACCCATGTCCCCGACGGCGTGCGGAATCCGCGCATCTCGCTGAGCGCTAGCCGAGCGGTTGCTAGTGCGATGGTGGATTTTGCGCGGATCCAGGACGCGCAGGGCGAACCGCCGGGGTTGATCATGCGGTACCTGTTGACCGGCGAGCGGCCAGTGCGGGTTCAGCTCCGCGTGCAGTCGGCCAACGGCATGTGCCGGGTCGACGTCGAGCGGGTCGAGGTTTCCGACGTGCCGGTGGAGGGCCGCGGCTTGACGTTCCTGATCGAGAACTTCGTCAAGCCGCGGTTCCCCGAGGCGAAGATCGGACAGTGGTTCGAACTGGAAAGCAATCTCGATAGCGTCGAGATTCGTCCGGGCGCCGTCGTGGTTCGGGCCAAGGGGTGACCGGACGACTGCGGTCACGGCACGTTGAGAACGTGCGCTAGCATTAGCGGGGGCCGAAGAAGACCACGAAGCCGGCGGTGAGCGTATCCAT
>CAYPUQ010000681.1:0-2486 GCA_964413655.1 uncultured Solibacteraceae bacterium
CAGGCAAGCCAAAACCCGAGGCCTTGAACCTCGGAGTAGACAAACATCATAGGAGTAACCAATGCGCAGAAGAGAATTCCTCGCCGCGGCGGGAACCTATTCGGTATTCGTGAATGCGGCGGCCATGCCGCCCGCGCCGCAACAGCCGTCGTTCGCCGAAGGAGAATTCCGGCCCGACTTCGACATCCTCGCGCCGCCCGAGACCCTGCGCCGGATGTCGCCGGTCGAGCCGCACATGACTCTGGTCGACCTGAAGACCGATGTTCTCGTGGCCGGCGGCGGACTCGCTGGCGTCTGTGCCGCTGTGGCGGCCGCCCGGCATGGCGCGAAGGTGATCCTCGTGCAGGACCGCAGCCGTCTCGGCGGCAACTCCTCGAGCGAAGTGAAGATGCACGTGGTCGGCGCCAATCACCACAAAAGCCGGCCCGGCTGGCGCGAAGGCGGCTTGCTCGAAGAGTTCCGGCTCGACGACGCCGTGAATAACCCGCAGCGCTGTTGGGAGATGTGGGACCTGCTGCTCTACGACAAGGCGATCTCCGAGCCCAACATCACGCTGCTGCTTGAAAGCACGCTCTACTCGGCCTCAACGAAGAACGGCCGGATCGAAGAGGTGATGGTGCGGTGCGACAAATCCGAGCACCTGTACCGCATTCAGGCGGGCCTGTACCTCGATTGCACCGGCGACTCGCGGCTCGGCGTCGAAGCCGGCGCCGAGTACCGCACCGGCCGCGAAGCTAAGACCGAGTTCGGCGAGTCGCTTGCGCCCGAGAAGACCGACGAAGAGACCCTCGGCAGCAGTATCCTCTTCACCTCGCGGCTCTATCCGCGCCCCATGCCCTTTACACCGCCGAAGTGGGCGCGCAAGGTGACGAAGGAACACCTGAAATTCCGCGGCGTCAATTCATGGGAGTACGGCTACTGGTGGATCGAGTGGGGCGGCAACAAGGACACCATCCGCGACAACGAGCGCATCCGTTTCGAACTGCTCTCGATCGTGATGGGCGTCTGGGACTACATCAAGAACAGCGGCGAGCTGCCCTCGGTCTCCAACTGGGCGCTCGACTGGGTGGGCATGATGCCCGGCAAACGCGGCAGCCGCCGGTTGGCCGGCGACCACATCCTGACCCAGCACGACTTGGTGAAGGGCTCCTTCGAAGATGCCGTCGCTATCGGTGGATGGCCGATGGACGATCACCCGCCCGGCGGCTTCGACCGCGCCGATCTGCCGCCCGCGGTGCAGATCAAGACGCCCGAAGTTTTCAATATCCCGCTACGGTCGCTCTACAGCAAGAACGTTTCGAACCTGATGATGGCGGGCCGCAACATCAGCGCGTCCCACGTGGCGTTCACTTCGACTCGTGTGATGGCTACCTGCGCCGTGTGCGGGCAGGCGGCCGGAACCGCCGCCGCGCTCTGCCTCCGCTACAACGTCTCGCCGCGCGAATTCGCGAAGAAGCGCGAACGGGTGTCGGAGTTGCAGCAGACCCTCCTCCGCGACGACCAGTCGATTCGCGATCTCCGGAATATGGATCCGAAAGACCTGGCGCGAAAGGGCAAGGTCTCGGCTTCCGCGGCGAAGGGCGAGGCGAAGCCCGAACTTGTCCTCGACGGCGCTCCGCGCGACATTCCAGGCAAATCGGTTCACCACTGGGAAGGGCCGCTGTCGGGTGAAGGAGCATGGCTGGAGCTTGCCTGGGACGGGCCGCAACGGATCGCCGAGGTGCAGTTAACATTCGATACGGGCTTCCAGCGCGAGTTGACGCTTACTTCCAACGACCGCGTCAACACCGGCATTCTGCGCCGCCCGCAGCCGGAGACGGTGAAGGACTACGATCTGCTCTATCGCGCCGGAGGCGAGTGGAAGACGCTCGCCGAGGTTCGCGGTAACTATCAACGGCTCCGGCGGCACCGCTTCGATTCCGTGATGGCCTCGGCGGTGCGCGTTCACGTCCGCTCCACCCACGGCGCCGATGAGGCCCGGATTTTTGAAGTGCGCTGCTACGCATAGGGAGAAGGCCCAATGAACTCACGAAGATCGTTCCTCCGGACCGCCGCCGGACTGCCGGCCGCCGCGGCATGGCTGCAAGCCTCCGAAAAGGCCCTGCCCTACAAAGCGCCCGCCTGGGAAGCCCCGCTGCTCGACCTGCACGCCGTCCTGAAGTCGCCGGTCAAAATCGCCTCGATGGAACTGCTGCGCAACGGTAACGACTTCTTCGTGCGCACGCGCTCCACCGACGGAGTCGAAGGGCTCATCAAGACCAAGGACATCGAGCACTACACGCCGATCTTCGTCCACCGTGTGGCGCCATTCTTCATCGGCCAGGACGCTCGTGACCTGGAAGCGCTCGTCGACGGCGTCTATACGAGAAACTACAAACTGGCCGGTCAGCCGTTTTGGTGTCCGGTCGCCTACGCCGAACAGAGTGCGCTGGACCTGTTGGGCAAGACCGCGAAGAAGCCCGTGGGCGCGCTGCTGGGTAAGGTGA
>CAYPUQ010000682.1:0-2483 GCA_964413655.1 uncultured Solibacteraceae bacterium
GGCGGAGGGTTGAAGCGATATGGTTTCCGTCGCGGCGGGCTCGGCGCGGGCGAGGTTGCCTTGGACGCGGGCGACTTCTTCCGCCGCGAAGCGTTTGATGATGAGCGAGTCGCCGTCGATCCGTTCGGGCCAGGCGAGGCGTTCCCGATGGAAGACGCCGCTTTCCGGGTTGGCCAGGGCGATTGCGGGGAGTCCCGATTCCTCGTTCTGCATCATCAGGACGAAGACGAGTTGGCCCGAGGAGAGCTTCGTCTGCATGACATCGCGGATTGGCACGGGTTCTTCGTCGATCGTGCGGCTTTCTCCCGTGGCAGCGTTCCACATCACAAGGGACTGGCTTGGGTCCGGGTCGCGGGGCTGGCCGCGACGCTGCGTGAATAGGACGCCCGACTTGTCTTCGAGCGCCCAGGCGCCGACCGCGCGCTTGGCAATCCGGCGGTGCTTCCCGCCAACGTAAGCGTACACTTCGCCATCAACGGCGCCGCGCTTCTTGGCGACACGTACCGCCTCGACGGTTTGCGCGTCGGCAACCCCGATGGTGAGAAGCGAGAGAATACAAATCGCTACTCGGACCATAAAGCCCACTCCTTTTCTTCGCCGCTTCCTCGCGGTTCGCGGCTTTGCTAGTTAACAGACTACCCGGAATCGGCCGGAAGTTCCAGAGAAAAATCAGGTTTCTGGACCAGCCCCGCTGCCAGGGGTGGGCCGGGTGGGCCGGGGTCGGCTGGTTCTTGTACCCCGGGTTCGAGGCGCACAGCCAATAGCGGGCCTTCACCGGCGTGGTTCACGTCGTGGTGCTCCAAGGGATTCACGTTCACCAGCGTGAGCGTGGCCGTTTCCGGCCCCAGCCTTTCGACCAGCGCGGCGAGGCCAAGGATCGCGTTCGGGTCGCGTCTCATGAGTGAAAGCGATTTTATTACGTTTCAACGCGGCTCGTTGAAGCGTTCCACTTCATTTGGCGGCCCTGCTTTAGCGAGAGGTTGGCGAGTTGGACGACGAGCGCCGCCTGGAAGCCCAGCCGCATCGGTGCTGTCGGCGTCCGCCGGGTGCGGACGCAGTCGAGGAAATTCGTGACGTGCAGGTCCGTGGCGTAGCCGAAACCGCGCGCGGAGGCTTGCGTGATAGCGGGAGTCTCCTCGGCGCCAGCCAGGTAAACCTTGCACTCCTCGCGGCCGATGTCCATGCGGGCGCGGTCGCCGTCGAGTTGATTGAGCTGGTCGTTGCGGCTCTTGTAGCGCATCGCGGCGTAGTTGACAGAGAAGACGCCGATAAAGTCTTCCGGGTAGGCCGCGGTGACGACCACGGACTCGGGCGTGTCGACGCCTTCCTTGTGCGGTTTCCCGGCGGCCGCTGTGACGGCAATCGGGTAGGAGGCGTTCATGAGAAGGTGAATGCCGTCGAAGACGTGTACGCCTTGGTCGGCGACGATGCCGCCGGCGTAGTCGGAGAAGAATCGCCAGTTGCGGAAGCGGTTCGGGTCCATCGGGCGGCGTGGCGCGGGGCCCTGCCACTGTTCCCAATCGAGCGGGCCGTCGAGTTTCGTCGCGGGCGTGCCACCAAGATAGTTGTTCAGCCACCAGGAGCGGACCATGCGCACGGCGCCGAGGGTTCCGGCGGCGACGATCTTGCTGGCTTCGAGGTAGAGGTCGTAGCTGCGGCGCTGCATGCCGACCTGGACAATGTTCTTCGACCGCTGTTCGGCCTGGACGAGTTCGACGCCCTGTTCCGGCGTTTGGCAGAGCGGCTTTTCGACATAGACGTCCTTACCGGCGGCGAGTGCGTCGAGAACCTGGCGGTGGTGCCAGTGTTCGGGCGTGGCGATCAACACGGCCTCGATGGTCTTGTCGTCGAGAAGCTGCTTGTAGTTGCGGTAGGCGCGTGGCTGGTTGCCGGGCGTCTTGGCGGCCGTGGAAAGGGCGCGTTCGAGGTTTGGTTCGTAGACGTCGCAGATGGCGCCGACGCGGAGCGAGGGGTCTTTCTGAAAGACGGTCATCACGAAGGTTCCGCGGCCGCCGCTCCCGATGACGCCAAGCGTGACACGGTTCGAGGGCGGGGCTTGAGCCGCGAAGGCGGCGCCGCCGGCGAGAAGGAAGGATCTGCGGGTTTCCGGCATGATTCGACCAAGTTGTCAGAAGGCGGGCGTGGTGTCAATTCGGGGGCGGGCCACCTTTACTCATACCGGAGCGCCGTCAACGGATCCACCCGCGAGGCTTTGACAGCCGGGCCGGCGGCAGCCAGTAAGGCGGTCGCGGCCAAGACGGTGGCGACCGCGGCGAAGGTCCAAGGATCGTTGGGTTGCACATCGTAGAGCAGGCTTGCCATCAGGCGTGTGAGAGCGAGAGCGGCTACGATGCCGGCGGCGATCCCGGCGAGCGCGAACCGCATCCCCTGCCGCACAACCATGTCTACGATCTCGCCGCGGCGTGCGCCAAGGGCCAGGCGGATGCCGATCTCGCGCGTGCGGAGCGAAACAGAGTAGGCAA
>CAYPUQ010000683.1:0-2471 GCA_964413655.1 uncultured Solibacteraceae bacterium
CGGACGGCGATCAGTGAGATCTCTTCCAGCTTCGGGAACCTTCCGCCGGCGGCGGGAACGCGTTCCACCGGGGCGAGCGGCGCCACGGTGGTGCGGGTGGGCGGCGGGCCGCCGGTGAAGTAACGGGCATACACGCCGTTCATCTGAGCGAATTCGTCGATGTTGTCGAGATAAACGTTGGTGGCGACAACATGGGAGAAGTCGAGGCCGGCCTCCTCCAGGCCGTCGAGGAGGTTGCGCATAGTCTGGCGCACTTGGTTTTCCACCGTCGGGGCATAGATTCCGCTGTTGGGGCCGGGGATGAAACCCGACTTCGCGGAGCAGTAGAAAGTGTCGCCGGCCCAGACGCACGGGCTGGCGGTGGGACTCGGCTGCATATTCTTCGGGCGGACGGCCTTCCGCTCTTTCAGGTTTCGCACCGCCACCCCGGTAAACGCGATCCCGGCGCCGTGCGGCAGAAACGCCACCTGGATCGTCGCGCGGGCCGGCGTGTTGCCGAACTCGAAGTGCCGTGCGTACGTCTGGTTCATATCGCGCATCGGGACCGCGCCCGTCAGATACGGATTGACGAAAACTATGTGGCGGAAGTCGAGGCGGGCCGCCGCAAGCACTCGCTTCATGGCGTCGAGGGCCTCCTGAGCGCCCGCGCCGTAGGCCGCGGAGAGGTACAGCCGGTCGCCGGCCCACACGGCGGCGGGCACGATGGTGTGCAGTTCGGGCACATGAAGCACGCGCTTCCGCTTCAGGTCGCGGATGGCGACAGCGTTGATCTCGACGGTCGTATCGGTGGGCATCCGGTGGACACCGAGAACGGCGCGGGCGGGCGGATTCTGGCGGAAAGTCTCCATCCAGACGTTGTCGAAGGTTTCGAGAGGCATCGATTCGTGGAGGTAAACCTGCGAATAGACGATATGCTCCATCGTCAGGCCGGCTGCCAGCACAATAGCGCGGACGTTATCGAGGCATTGACGGACGCGCTGTTCGTTCGAATCGGGGGTGGAGTTATCCGGGCGGCGCATACCCTGGCCGGATACGTACAGGAAGCCGCCGGCGATGATGCCCGGACTGTACGGACCCACCGGCTTGGGCGCGCCTTCGGGAACCACGACGCGGCGTTCGGCGCCAACCAAAGCGGCGCCGCCAGCGGCCGTTAGCAGGAGCACGGCGAGCAGGCTAGTTGCCGGCCGCCACGGCGGCCGGGCGCGTCTCGACAGCATTCCGAAGCGGCGGCACAGTGCGCAGCCATGCATAGACAGCCTTGAGATCCTCTTCATCCAAACGAGCATATCCAAGCCAGGGCATGACGGTCATCTCCGCCGCCGCCAGCTTCGGCGATCCGTGTTCGGCATACTCGCGATACTGCCGGAATTTCTCCAGGAAATCGTGCTCGCTCCAGGCGCCCGTGCCCGTTTCGACGTCGGGGGTCAGATTCGCGCTCACCACCACCACGCCGCCAGCCAGCGGGAACGCACGGCCACCGCCGAGCCGGCGCTCGAGAACGAGTTCGCCCTTCTCAAACGGCGTGTGGCACTCGACGCAAGCGCCCATGGTGGCGACGTATTGCCCGTATCGAACCGGGTCGTTCGGGTCCGGCGGGGTAACCGAACCAACCGGACGGGGCATGCCGGTGACGAGAACCGAAACGGGGAAGTCGAGCTTCGTTTTCGGCAGCTCGTTGCGCACTGCCGGGAGCGACCGGAGGTAGGCCACCAGCGCGTGCGCGTCATCGCCGGACATCGATGCGTACTCGGGGTACGGCATCAGCGGGAACAGCGCGCGGCCGTCGCGGCTGACGCCCTCGCGAATCGCGCGGAGGATCTCGCCGTCGGTCCAAGCGCCGAGGCCGGTCTCGCGGTCGGGCGTGAGGTTCGAAGCGGTAATACGTCCGGGCAATTGCCATTCGGCCGGCATGACGCGCCCGGCCGCCTCGCGGCCCGGGACGGATGGGTACCCGAAGCGTTCCGTCTCCACTTCGCCGTGGCAGTGGCCGCAGTTTGCGAGCCGTTCATACAGATACCGGCCGCGGGCAACCCGCTCCGGGGTGACCTCGACCTGCACGGCTGAGGGCGGCGCCATGTCCGGCTTGCGGAGGAATAGATAGGCGGCCAACACCGCCACCGCGGCCAACGCGAGTGACAACAGGGTTACGAGAATTTTCTTCATCGGCATGCGCTACAGAACTACCCGGGTATCGCCATCACGCCGGGTGACGTGCTGGCGATCCAAATATTCTAACAAAGGGATGGCGTACTTGCGGGTGATCCCGGTCCAGTCCTTGAAGACCGGCACCGTGAAGCGATGCCCGCGCCGGCCGGCCAGAAGCTCCTTCAATCCGTCGAGGGCGACGGGATGATAGACCAGGTCGTCGCCGATCCTGACCAGCCGGCGCTGGCGGAGGAGCACCTGGAGGAGGGTGCGGGCGCGAGCGGGATCGACGCCCGAGCCGGCCAGCACCTCGGCGACGGCCGGCA
>CAYPUQ010000684.1:0-2432 GCA_964413655.1 uncultured Solibacteraceae bacterium
CAATACCAAGGACTTCATTCGCTTCAAAGGTCTCAAGGTCGTGGATTGGACGCGGGCCGTCCGTCGCCGCAATGATCGTCAAATCACTCCGTGATTTAATCCGCCCGACGTCCAGCATCGGCGGCGGCGCGAAGCGCCGTCCGGTGCATGCTGGCTGTTATGCTGCCTATGCTGTCTACAGGTGGCGCTGACAACCGACATCGTACGCCTCGGCAATCAGCGAGCAGAACTCTTCATCAAGGTCACACTCGGCAACAAGCCGGAATACGTGAACGTGATTCCGTGGAGAGTACGTATCGATCCTCTCGAAGCGCGGTATTTCGTACCGCCGGGCCAGTACCAAGTGGCCCTTCAGTGCGCGCTTCTGGGGCATGAGCGCGGCGAAGCGCATGCGCGCTTGAAGCGCTATCCTGGTCTTCTGCGGTATGATCGTCACGGTCCCGCGCGCGCGGACGAGATCGAGGAACCTGTCAAGCAACTTGCGCACGAGAGGATCGCATCCCTCAAACAGCGGTTCAAGATCGAACGACCCACAGCTATGCCACTGATTCTTGGTCGTGAAGCTCTCTCCGCACTTCGGACACCTCCAGAGCGTGTGCACTTCTCTCGCGGCCATCGATGACCCCTGCCTGTCAGCATAACGTTCGCGATGAGCCGCGGCGCTCATCGTGACGTCGGCGCCGACAGCTCCAGCGCCATGTTTGCCAGACGATTCATGCGGCGAGCAACGGAGCCAGATCCGCCTCGCTGGCCGGTGCTTGCCCGAGTTCCTTGAGTACTTCATTCAATGCGGCTAGAGACACCTTCGCCGGTGCCGTGATCTCGATTCCGATCGCCTGCCCCTCCGCTGTGAAATCGATGACCAAACCGGGCTCGACCCGCCGAGTTCGAGCGCTCTTGTGATGCGCCTCGCGCGGCAAATAATAGTACGCCGAAATCGGTCGGCCGTGTCTGAACGTGATCGTGGCAGTCGTAGACGTAAACGCGAACTCGTTTGCCAACCAAATGGCTCGCGATCGTCATTCAGTCTCTTGGCCTGGTAGTCACCGAGGCCGGCTCCTCGGTGAGTATCCTCTGGAACCTCGCGTGCGTCGGGACCTACTCATCGCCGTCACGGACGGCGACTTGGCGGCGGAAGCGGGTTTGGTTGACCTCTGGACTGCGAGTTCGCGATCAGGTCCGCGCGGACGAATCCGGTCATCATCGGGTGTTCCGGAACCGATCCAGCCGGAAAAGAGGATTCGCGTGCTGGTCCTCGAGGACGAGCCGGGCCGTCATCTCTCCGAGGGCCGGTCCCACCTTGAAGCCGTGCCCGGAACCACCACCGATCGCCCAGGCAATGGCCGAGCCCCGGCACGCGATCGATGATGTCGTAACCATCCGGGCTGTTCTCGCACTGGCACACTCGCGCTTCCAGGAGCGGCGCGCCCTCGAGTGCCGGGAAGCGCCGCGTGAGGTAGGCACGCGCGGCCGCCACGCCCCTCGACGGACGGCAGCCGCTCACCGCCGGTCGGATCGAACACCGGCCCTCAGGCATCGTCCGCCAGTTTGAAGCCGCGCCAGCGATTGCCCGGAATCCCATAGAAATCGGCTTTCGCGTCGTCCCGGCGCGGCGTAGGACAGCGGCAGGTTGACCCGCATACCAGGCGACCTGATCGGGGTCGTTGCTTCCGCTGAACGCGAAGCCGTCGCACCAAGCCGGTCCGCCTCGCGCAGCGTACTCCCATTCCGTTTCCGATGGGAGTCGGAAGCGGAGCTGTGGGTCGTCCGCAGCAACCGCCGGCAAGAGCCGCTCATTCGCCCGCTCGAGGAATCCGCCGGGCCGGGTGATGTCGTGCCAGGAGATGTTCTCCACTGCCGCGGTCGTTTATTCCCGCGGCCGGCGGAAGCCGCAGGCCCTCCGTGAACCGCAGGGTGTTGCCGTCGGGGTCATCGACGTAGAACTCGCGCGTTCCCCACGTCTGATCCAGCGGGCCCTCATGAACGGCCTGAGGGTCTTGAGGATTCCCTGGCGTCTCGAGTCCGCGCGCTCGGAAATTGCGAAACAGGGCGTCCACGTTGTCTGTCGACACGACGATCGCCTGACCGAACGTGCCGTCTCCGCCATGGCTCGAGAGAAAGAGCGGCGCTCCTTCTCTCATGAGGATGCTGAACGACGGGTCGCCATCGTCGCCGCCTCCGTCGACGCACTCGAAATCCAAGACCTTCGTGTAGAAGTCGACCGATGCCTGCATTCGTCTGCAGCGCACCGTCGGGATGATTGCCATGAACCGCTCCTTCGCGCTCGTCAGCGCGTCTTTGGCAAGGAATGCCCGGATTAGAACGCCTTTGGAGTTTGAAGTTTGAAGTTTGCAGTTTTGAGTTGATCGGGCCCGATCGGTCAGGTCGCGCGGTTCCCCAGCACGTTGGCGATGGCCGTGATGGTAGTCCAG
>CAYPUQ010000685.1:0-2431 GCA_964413655.1 uncultured Solibacteraceae bacterium
AGACCGGGCCAGGGATTCGGCGGCGGCGGTTGGGCGGGCTTCCACGAAGTGTGATGGAGCCGGACGGCGGCATCGAGGCCGGCCCTGAGTTGGCGCGCGCGTTCGCCGCAGGCGCCGCACTCGCCAATGTGAAGCTTCATTTCGGCCGACTCGGCCGCTTCCAGTTCCCCATCGAGGTAGGTAAGCAGGCGCGCATCATCCGGGTGCAAGGGCTTCGTGTCAGTCATGAATCACCTGCCGCAGCTTCTCGATGCCCCGGCGCAGAAACTCGCCGACGCTCGAAGTACTGATGCCCGCAATTTCGGCTATCTCCCGGTAGCGCAGACCTTCGGCGCGCAGGTGCAGGCACAGCCGCTGTTGGGAGGACAAGCGCGAGAACGCTTCGCCGAGCCGGCGCTGGCGGTCGCGATGAAGCAGTTGGTGCTCGGGACCCTGCTCGGCGGGCAGGACGGTACGTTCGGCGTCCGGCTCGACCGCGGCGGTGCGCGCTTCCTTGCGGCGGATGTCGATCCCGTGATTGTGCGCCACGCGGAAGATCCAGCCGCGGATGTTTTCGATGGCGGCCCCATCGCGCAGGGCGACGTAGAGGCGCAGGAACACCTCCTGTGCCGCGTCCTGGGCCTGCGGCGGGGTTAACCCGAGAGTCAGCAGATAGTAGTACACGTCGTCTCTCGATTTTCGGTAGTTGTCCTCGACAACGGCATGGAGCGAGGCGCGATCGCCGGCATGGGTAGGGGGGCGCAGTTCCCTGACGTTGTCCTTCAGTTCGTTCCGGCCGTCGATCGCAGCTTGCTTCAGCATCCTTGAATACCCGCCTGGGGGCGGCCGATGAGACCGCCCCTTTACAAACAAGCGGAAATCGGGGGTCCAACCGGCTTACTTCTAGTTTCCACCCGTCGCGACGGGCATCGGCATGGGGAGCGGCCGCGGCATGCCGGGCGGCGGCTGAGGCTGGTCGATCAAGTTGAGATTGACGGCTTGGTGAGCCGCCGGGGCCATGCGCAACGCCGCGACCAGTTCAGCGAGTTTCTCGACTTGCGGCGGCGTTAGCGCCGCCACAGCGCGGGTGCGGTAGGGCTCGCCGGTGATGGGAACCTTTTTCTGCAGTTCGTTGATTTCCACCATGAGCAGCCCGATGCGTCCGTAGTCCGTCGAGCCGCTCGCCAGCAACCCGTGCAGAGCGCGCTGCTTCCCGGCGATCTCCTGGTAGATCTTGCTGTTCTCTTCGCGCATCTCCTTTTGAATTTCGATGAGCGCCTCCACCTGGCTGTCGGACAGTTGCAGGAAGGCCTTGAGCTCCGGGTACTGGAACGACGGTGCAAGAATCGTTACGTCGCCGGGGTCGCGTTGGCCGAACGCCGTTGGCGCCATGAACAGGACGGTACAAGTTATGAGCTTTCGAATCACCATTCTTCTCCTCGTTTCTGGTTTTCTGACCGGCTGTGGAAGCCGCGTGTCCTTCACCCGCTAAGACGGGGCGTGGTTCGTTTTGGCGACAGCGGTGGGAATTCTCGACGGGAAATTGTGGATCGCCGTCGGCCGGGGTTGGGCTGGGCGCGGGTTGGGTTGGGTCCTGGAGGGAACCCAAGGGGGGTGAAATGGTTTCATTTGAAGGAGTTGTTGGGTTCCCGGGTTTTTTTGGATTTTTCTGCGGTGGCGCGCCCCAGAGGCCTTGGCGGCGGGCCTGCTGGAGGTGCATCAGATTGCGGAGAGCGCGTTGGTATTGGCGGTCGACGAGGGCCTCTTCGGTGTGGACGCCGCGGAGGAGGCGCAACTCGTCCGCGAGGTCGCGATGGGCAAAGGCCATCCGGTTGACGCACAGGCCCGGGAGACCGGCTTCGTCGTAGGACTGTTCGTTCTCTTTCATGACGCCGGTGATGTTCAGACTGAGGATGAGCAGGCAGCGTTCCTTGCGGTAGACGGCGGCGGTGAGTTGTTCGACGAGGTCGCATTCGGGTGCGCCGACGGGGCGGAAATAGGCAACGTAGTTGTCGTACATCCGCTGGAGGTAGGCGGGATTGTCGACGTAGGTGAGGAGGGGATGGAGGTCGACGAACGGGGGTTCGGCGGGGGCGGTGGGTTTGGGGCCGCGGGATTTGGCGCCGTTGCGGCGGGAGGCTTCCTTCTGCGCGGGTGCGCGTTCGCGCCTGGGTTTGGTGGAGACATAGTTTGACTCTCTGGACACGAGATTAGGGCGAGGTGGGGCGGGGGCGGTTGAGTGGGTGCTGGTAAGTTATTGAAATTGGGGGAGAAATAGTTGTTGAATTGGTGGGAATGCCTCACGGCCGATAGTGAGCAAGGCGCATTGGCGCGCAAGGTTCGCTCACCGGCCTTGCGAGTTGCCGGTCAGATTACCGCGATGGCCGGCCAACTCCCGGATGGCGTGATCAGGAGAAATCGCTATCAGCGGGGCTGCTCAGGCCGGCTACCA
>CAYPUQ010000686.1:0-2427 GCA_964413655.1 uncultured Solibacteraceae bacterium
TGCGGCGGTAACCACAATCTGTAGTGGCTACCTGCGTCAAGTACATATCCTTTTATCGGTATATTGTTTAACTCTGCAATCGGTGCGTTACTCCCGCGCCGCACGAAGCAGCCGATACTGAACCCCGCGCACGGCCCCGGCCGTCGCATAGGATGCGAACCCCAGCGGCGCCGACAGCTTAATCTCGCCGTGACGCAGGCCGATCTCCCGTCCGCCGATCGCCACGTTGATCACGGGATCGTCGTCAATCCAAGCCCGGATACGCTCGTCCGTCACTTGAAGCCGCAAGACGTACCACCGCCCATTCTCGAAGTTGAAGTACGACCGGGTTTCATTCTCGGAAGCGTCCCAGCCGTCCAGGCTCGACAGCCCTACGATATCGCCGCCCCATCCGCCGGTCACCCAAGTGCAGAATGAATCCCGCACCGGGAAGGTGACGCTGGCGAAGAAATCGTTCCCCTGCAGCCGGATGCCTTCGAAGCGAAGCTCGTAGCCGGTGCTCGGGAAAGACCGGGTCCACGTGACGCCGGTCATCGGCGAACCCGGCCCGAGAATGATGCCGCCGTTCTCGACGCGGACCTGGCCGCGGCCGGTGAACGGCGTCTCTTGCCAACCCTGAAGCGTCTTCCCATCGAACAAGGACTGCCATTCGCTGCCGGCCGGCTTCGTCTCCTGCCCGGCACCGGCGCCGCCAAGCAGCGCCAGAAGCGGCAGTGCCACCAAGCCGCGCATCACAACGGCGGCCGGATGTGCGCCAGCGCCTCGTTGGCCGCGCGGGCCACTTCTTTGTCGCTGTCGTCCAGCAACTTCGCAAGCACGGGCAGCGCCTTGCGATCCTTCCGGCGCGCGATCGAGTTGATCACGCCCACCAACAGGCTCCCCTTCACCCTGCCGAGCGCATCGCGCAAGGCATCGCCGGCCGCCGGATCGGGCATCGGCTCCAACGCAAAGCGCGCGTAGTGCGACAGCCCCACATCGGTCAGCAAGTTCGCTAGCGCCGGCACGGCCGTCTTGTCGCCCACTACCGCCAATCGCTGGCACGCCTTGGCGCGCGCGTAGGCCGACGCGCCGGGGTCCTTGAGAATCGCCACCAACCGTGCGGCGGGCAGCGCCATGATCTTCTCCGCGCTGCCGTACTTCTCGTCCACCATCGGCTCCACTGGCGGCGGCTTCGGCGCGGCTGCCTGCGGCGGCTGAGCGGACTGTTGTTGCTGTGCCATGGTCTCCTCCTCTCCTAGAGCCGCCAAGGTTCGCGCATGGCGCGCGACCGCATGCGGTTGGCTTCGTCGTCACCGGGGAACGCGTCCGTTGCCGGGTCGAATTGCAGCTTGCGGCCAAGCTGGAACGCGATGTAAGCGGCATGGCAGGCGATATGCGCCTGCGCCGCCGCGAGCGCGTTCGAGCGCGGTTGCTTCCGCGACTTCACACAATTCACAAAGTCCCGCACGTGATTCGTCGTGGCTTCGCGTGCCTCTTCGGGCGAAACCTCCAGGTTCTCCGACCGCAGATTGTCGGAGACGGCGATCGTGCCGCCGTCCGCGGTTTCCACCCAACCTTGATCGCCCTCGACGCGAAAATGGCAACTCCCGAGGCCGAGGAATCCTTTGTCGCGCAGAACCAAACGGACACCGTTGCCGTAACGGCAGGAGATGGAGTACGGGGTGTCGGCATCCATTCCTTGGGGATCGTATTCGATGGGCGCCGTGTCGTCCAGTCCACCAACCCACTGGCAGAGGTCGGCGGTATGCGAGCCCCATTCGAGGATCCCGCCGCCGTGGAAGTCGAAGTAGCCGCGCCAGCGGCCCTGAATGTACTGCGGATTATATGGCCGCCAGGGGCTCGGGCCCAGCCAGCGGTCCCAATCCACCACCTGCTTGGGCGGTTCCGGCTCGGCAGGCAGCCAGGCATGGCTGGTCTTGGGCGGCCAGCGGTCGCCGGGTCCGGCCTCGGCATGGAGCGTGTGAAGCTTGCCCAGTTTGCCGCTCCGTGCGAGATCGTAAGCGCGCATGAAGTTCGGACCGTTGCGCCGCTGCGTGCCCGCTTGGTAGATGCGGCCAAGCCGCTGGAACGTATCCGCGAGCGCACGGCTCTCGGCGATGGTCATCGAGCACGGCTTCTCACAGAAGACGTCCTTGCCGGCGCGCGCGGTCATGATCGACAGCGGCGCGTGCCAGCGGTCGCCCGTGGCGATCAGCACGGCGTCGATGTCCCTCCGCGCCCATAGTTCCTCCTGGTCGCTGTACATGGCGCAATCGCGATTGCCGTACTTCTGGTCGGCCATGCTCTTAACCGTCTCGCGGCGATCGTTGCGCACGTCGCATATAGCCAGGAACTGGATGTCCGGCTGAATCAGGAAGGATTCCAGTACACGCCCGCCGCGGCTGCCTATGCCGAGCCCGCCGAGCGTGACGCGGTCGCTAGGCGGAA
>CAYPUQ010000687.1:0-2416 GCA_964413655.1 uncultured Solibacteraceae bacterium
CCGAGAATGCGAAGCGTCGACATCAGACCTTCACCTCCACGCGCTCCTCGTATTCGAGTCCCGAAGTGGCGCTCGGCAGGGTGCGCTGAACCGCGCCGTCCGGCGGCGCATCCACCTCGAGATGATCCGGCAGGCTGGCCGAGAAGTCTGCCGATTGGTTCCCGGCAAACGCGACCTTCTCATTCAACGTGAGCGAAGGATCCGTCAGACTGCCGAGACTCTTCTCGGTCCCCGGCAGTTTGGCCGAATTCAGCTCGCCGAGCAGACCCGCGCTCACTTCGATATCCGCATTGATATCCAGCTCGATCTGGCCCATCACCACGTCCAACTCGGCGGTCACGCCAGCGTCGATGGAGATACTCGGCGGAATACAAAACTTCAGCTTCAGCAGGAACCACAGGCCGAAAACAAACATCACGATCGGGAGAAACAGCCGGAACACAAACGACGCGACGATGGTGATAAGCGGAATCGAAAAGCTGCAAATGGCCGCGCCGGGTTCCTTCTTGCTCACGCTGCTGAAATCTTCCGGATCGACGGTAACCTCGATGTTTGACGACTCCGGCGCGATCATCCGCACCGGCGCGCCTTCTCCCGGCTTGAGCGTCACCGCCTGCGCTTCAAGCGCCGGCAGATCCGGGAGAAAGATGTTGATCGGCCGGTTGCTGGTGCCCGACAGGTCGAACGGGTTCGCCAACTGATAGGACTCCGAGCGGCGGCTCCACACGATCTCGCCGCGGCAGTCGTTCCGCTCGCGCTTCTTCGGGCACCGCGGATCGTGCCGCCGGACGAAGCAGCGAACCTCATACAAGCTACGGTCGTCAAGCCGGGCGCTGCCGCGCAGATCGACGTCCGAACTAGTCGCCGGCAGTACGCCGAAATAAAGGGTCCGCCCGCCGCCGCTGTGATCCTTCTTTGAGGGATCGGGAATCAGCGGATAGAGCGGGAAGATGTGCTCAGTCACTTTCTTCGGTGTCTCGTCGACCTTTTGCCAGGAGCCCACACCTTGAAAACCCTCCTCGGGAAACCAACCTTGAAGTTCCACGCTGATCCCGTACTCGGTGGCGACAGCTTTCAATTCGGCCTGGGCGGCGACAAATTTCGCTTCTACCTTCGCCCGCAGACCTTGCACCGCGCCCGGCTTCATGCCCGGCGGCAATTCTTCCAGTTGCATCAGTTGCGCCCGCTTCGACGCAATGTCGCGGACCGTCTTTTGCGCTTCCTTCACCGCGCCCGCCGGTATCTTCGCCACCCTCCGCCGCACCACGAAGCCGGCTTCGCACACCTCGTCGCGCGTTGTGTCCGGAAATCCAGGCAGGTCGCAGTGAAGCTCACACACCACCAGGTAGAAGCGCTTGTGCGTCTCCAGATAGATCTTGCGGATTCCGGTGTTCGCAAGCCTGTAGCGCACCGCTCCTGTCGCCGCCACCGGACGCCGCACGAAGTCGTCCGGATCGATGTACTTCAACGAATGTTGCGGGTCCTGAATGAAATCGTTGACGAAGTTCGACGATTCGAACTTTTGGAACGCCGGCCGGGAGACGCGGCCCGCCATCGCGTCGTACGGATCGCCCCACCGGTACCACGGACCCACGAGCAGCCAGGGATGATGGTTGTTCACCATATGTTCCCCGCTCCCGGCGTGTAGGATGGCGATACCACGCCCGAACTGGCGATCAATGTTGTGCAGTTGACGATCCCGTCGAACGTTGCCATGGGCGCGTGTACGTTGAGCGCCGCGGCTGTGACTTCCACCGTCGAGTTCGCCTGGATCTCGATCTGGCCAGCCGCGGTGAACTTGATGGTGTGGCCGCTCGAGTGGGTCAGTTCGACTTCGAGCGCCCCATCGTTCAGGACGAGTTTGTGCCCGCTCCGCATAGAGAGCGTCACCTTCGATGCGCCATCCGTATCGTCGAATTCGAGCAGACTACCCGAACGCGTCTTGATCAGCCGCTTGTTGTTCGGCGCGGCCGGCGATTCGGGCATCGCCTCCCGGCCGTTCCACGCCGCGCCAATGATATAGGGCCGTCTCACGTCGCCCGCCTCGAATGCCACTACCACTTGTGTGTCCACCGACGGCATCACTTGAAAGCCCTGATCGTCGTCGGCGTAGGGCGACAGCAGCGTCGCCCACGAACGCACCGAATCGCCATCCGCGCCCAGCCAGGGAAACTTCACTTCCACGCGGCCGAGGGTTTCCGGATCGACGATGTCCGTCACGATCGCCGGGTAGACGCCGAAGTAGCGGCGCGCGTCGCCGTCGGGACGGGCCGGACCGCTCATGCACCCTCCTGAATCGTGGCACGCTCCGCCGCGAAATGCGTCCGGTGGCCGTTGGTCAAGTCATAGGTGTGGCGGACGCGTGTCACGTAATAACCCGGACCATCGAAAGGTTGGCCCATACGTTCCAGCGTCA
>CAYPUQ010000688.1:0-2401 GCA_964413655.1 uncultured Solibacteraceae bacterium
GCTGGTGATCCCAGCCCACTCTCGAACGTAACCGGGCGCGATCCGCGCGGCCATTCGACCAACTCCAGATCCACCTCCAGCCCACCGCGTGCCCGCAGGCCGCGCACCTTGCCCGTCGGCCAAGCCCGCGGCAGCGCCGGCAGGAGCGCGATTTCGCCGGCGTGACTCTGTAGCAGCATCTCGGCCACCGCCGCCGTCCCGCCGAAGTTCCCGTCGATCTGGAACGGCGGGTGGGTATCGAGCAGATTCGGCAGCGTCGAGCGCGCCAGCAGCGCCTGAAGGTTCTCGTGTGCCCGATCCCCTTCCTCCAACCGCGCCCAGAAATTGACGACCCAGGCCCGGCTCCAGCCGGTCTGGCCACTGCCCGCCGCGAGCCGCCGCTCCAGCGCCACCCGCGCCGCCTGGGCCAGTTCCGGCGTTTCGCGTGGCGTAATCGCCCCGTCCGGATGCAGGGCGAACAGGTGCGAAATGTGCCGGTGCGCGGGTTCGGGCTCGTCGTAGTCCTCCATCCACTCCTGTAATTGCCCATGGCGGCCAATGCGCATGGATGGTAATTTTTTCCGCGCCTCTTCCATCCGGCGCTGTAGTGCGGAATCGACGCCGAGAATGCGCGCGGCCGCCAAGGTGCGCCGGAACAACGCAGCGGCTAACTGGGTGTCCACCGCCGGGCCCATCGACAGCCGTGCTTCCCGGCGGCCGCTGGTGTAGAACTTGTTCTCGGGCGAATTCGACGGGCCGGTTACGAGATAGCCTTGATATTCCACCAGGTAGTCGAGCAGGAACTCGGCCGCTTCCGTCAGCGCAGGGTAGGCGCGGCGGGCGAGGAATTCGCGGTCCAGGCCGAACTCGTAGTGGTCCCAATAGTGCAGCGCCAACCAGACGCCGCCCATCGGCCAGACGCCCCACGGCGCGCCGTCGATCGGTTCGGTGTGGCCCCACAGGTCGGTGTTGTGGTGGATGACGAAGCCGCGCGCGCCGTACAACTGGCGCGCGGTGTGCCGGCCGCCTTCGCGGGCGCGGTCCACCAGGTCGAACAGCGGTTCATGCAGCTCGGCGAGGTTAGCGGCTTCGGCCGGCCAGTAGTTCATTTCGGTGTTGATGTTGATGGTGTACTTGCTGTCCCAGGATGGGTCGAGCCGGTCGTTCCAGATGCCCTGGAGGTTGGCGGGCATCGTGCCCGGACGGCTGCTCGCTACGAGCAGGTAGCGGCCGTACTGGAAGTAGAGCACGGCGAGTTGGGGATCGGCCGCGCCGGCGCGGAGCCGGGCTAAGCGCTCGTCCGTGGGCAGATCCGGCGCTTCGCCGGCAAGCTCGAGATCGACGCGGTCCATCAGCCGCTGAACGTCTTCGGCGTGCGCGGCACGGAGCGTCTCGTACTCCTTGGCGCCGGCGGCATCGAGCGCGCGGCGGCATTCGGCGGGTGGATCGTGATGGCGGAAATCGGTGGCGGCGGCGACAAGCAGGATCGCCGAATCGGCGTTCTCAACCACGATCCGATCGCCTGCCACCCGCATTTCGCCGCCCGATACGAGCACGCGCGTCTCGCCGCGAAATCGTACTCCGGTGCTCGGTTCCTCGGCATGGCGCTCGGATCGCGGCAACGCCTGGCCCTCCAGGATCGCCGTGTTCCGCTCCGCTCTTGCAGTGGCGTCCGCCACGCGGCTCATGCTTACCTCGAACGACAGCGAACATGGCCGATCCGCGGACAAGCGGGTCGCAATCACCTGGTCCGGCGCCGAGGCGAACACTTCGCGCTCGTACCGCACTCCGCCAGCCTGGTAGGCGACTCGCAGAAGGCCCTGCCGGATGTCGAGCTCCCGGCGGTAGCCGGCGATGTCGCGGTGCGGGAATTCGATCCACAGGTCGCCGAGCGGTTGATACGGCGGCTGGCGCTTGGGCCGCGCGAGCATCGTGCGCTCGGCCAGTTGCTCGGCTTCGAGGATCTTGCCTGCCATGAGGAGCCGCCGCACTTCCAGGAAGCCCTTGTACGCCTCGGGACGGAGCCGGTTCATCTTCTGGCCCGCCCAAATCGTGTCTTCGTTCAGCTGCAGCCGTTCCTTGGCCACATCGCCGAACACCATCGCGCCGAGGCGCCCGTTGCCGATCGGCAGTGCTTCGTTCCATTCGGCGGCGGGCCGGCGGTACCAGAGCCGGAGGTCCATCGTCTGCCATGATATCTGGCTGGGCGTGGGAGTGAATCGCAGGACGGCGGTTTTGCGGGGCTGGATGAGTATCCGGGACGGGTTCCGCCAGCCGTTCCTGGGCCGCGCGAGGCAGCCTTGCAACCATCCCCGCCCGCAATCAGATCCTCACCACTCTGACCACTTTGAAAAAACACTTCGAATTCGCCGAACGAACCGGCCAAATTATTGATCCCGCACCACTTCTGTCGACAGCGCCA
>CAYPUQ010000689.1:0-2399 GCA_964413655.1 uncultured Solibacteraceae bacterium
CCAATTCATTTCCCGCTCGGCCGGGCCATCTCGCGCGTCACGCCTTACGGAACTGGGGCAGATCGCGCACCCTGCGCACTCCGCGCCCGCAAATGATGGTGCGTGAGGCCGCACCTTCACCCAACGGCGAATGGCTACCAAGTTGCCTCAGGGACACCAAAGGCAGCGCCATGCACACGACACGACGTGGGTTTTTTGCAGTCTCAGCCGCCGTGGCGGCTGAGGCGTCCCCCCGCGAGCCCCGCTCCGCCAACGACCGCATCGGCATTGGAGTCATCGGCTGCGGCGGCCGCGGCCAGTATCACCTGACCGACCTGAGCAAACTCAAGAGCGAAAACATCGCCGTCACTGGCGTCTGCGATGTCCACCGGCCAACGCTGGAAGCCTACGCCGGCCGCGCCGCGGAAACCTTCGGCCTGGCGCCGCGCCGCACCACCGATTACCGGGAACTGCTCGCCTGGCCCGAAATCGACGCCGTCATCATCGCCCCGCCCGACTTCACCCACAGCCAAATGCTCGAAGATGCCGTTCGAGCCGGCAAGGATGCCTTCTGCGAAAAACCAATGGGCGTGGAATGGCGCGAGGCCAAACGGGCCTACATCGCTGTCAAGAACTCGGATCGCGTTGTGCAGATCGGCACCCAGCGCCGCAGCGAGTCCGGCCTGATTGGCGCTGCCAAACTCGTCCGTTCGGGAATCCTCGGCAAGGTCACCCGCGTCGATATGGAAGTCCACTTCCACGAAGCGCGCTGGCGCCGCGATTTTTCTCAGATCCGCAAAGAAGACGTGGACTGGCCCAATTTTCTCTTCGGCCGCTCGGACCGCCCATTCGACCCGCGCCGCCTCCGCGAATGGCAACTCTTCCGCGACTACACGAATGGTCTGCCCGGTCTCTGGATGAGCCACTTCATCGACCTGGTGCCGTGGTTTCTGGGCGAGCCCTACCCGGCCAGTGTCGTCTCCCATGGGGGCGTTTACCTTTGGAAGGATGGCCGCGAAACCGAAGACGTGTTTCAGACCCTCCTTGAATACCCCAACGGCTGCCTGGTGCGCTTCGCCATGTCGCTCACCAACGCCAGCGGCTCGCGCAACGTCTGGTATGGAACGCGAGGCGTGCTCGACGTGGACGCGTTGAAGATCACTGGCGCCGGAAGCAAGCAGCCCGGCCACATTGCCGCCGATATCGAAGTGGACAAGCCGGCCACCGAGTCCCACATGCTGAACTTCCTCCGCTGTGTTCGTTCGCGCGCCACGCCGCGGGCTGATATTCAGGCCGGTTTCTCCCACAGCGTCGCGGGCTGCATGGCCGCCGAAGCACTCCGGACCGGGCGCCGCGTCGCGTTCGATGCCGCCAAACTCGAGCTGTTATGACCCGGCGGAGCTTCCTCGCGATGACCACCGCCGGTCTCGCGCATGCGAAAGGACCCGCCATCCGCACGGTGGACGTGCTGCCGGTGGTCTATCCGGTCACCAGCCATTTCCGCTTCTTCCCGAAACCCGAGCGCCCGGCCATCTTCGTCAAGATCACCTGCGAAGACGGTACGGCAGGCTGGGGTCAGAGTGTGCCCACCCATACGTGGAGCTATGAAACGGTGGAGTCGGTTACCTCCACTCTTCGCGACTACCTCGGCCCGCTCATGATCGGACGCGACCCGTTCGACATCGCCGGCGCCCACCAGGCGATGAACCGCGCGATCGCGCCATCGTTCTCCACCGGAATGCCGATCGCCAAAGCCGGCATCGATCTCGCTCTCCACGACCTCGCCGGCCAGCTTACCGGACGCTCCGTCCCGGCGCTCTGGGGCCGCAAGGGTCTCGATCGCATTCCGCTGAGTTGGACCGTTAACCCGCGTACCCTCGATGAAGCAGCGGAACTCGTCGAAGAGGGTAAGGCTCGCGGCTACCGGCACTTCAATATCAAGGTCGCGCCCGACCCGGCCTTCGACGTCGAACTCGCCAAAATCGTGCGCCGCGCCGCGCCCGATTGCTTCCTGTGGGCGGACGCAAACGGCGGCTACGAACTGGCGGCGGCGTTGGATTCCGCACCCAAGCTCGCCACCGCCGGGGTGGACGTGCTCGAACAACCGGTGGCTGCCAACCGCCTCTCCGGTTTCCGCGACCTCAAACGGCAGGGCGCGCTGCCGATCCTCATGGACGAAGGTATCGTATCGTCGGTTGAGCTGATCGAGTTCATCCGTCTGGGCCTCCTCGACGGCGTCGCCATGAAGCCCGCCCGCACCGCCGGGCTGTGGGACGCCCGCCGCCAAATCGAGATCCTGCGCGACGCGGGCCTCATGGTGCTCGGCAGCGGACTGACCGATCCCGACGTGTCGCTGGCGGCGTCACTCGTGCTCTTCGGAGCGTACGAGGTAAAGCACCCGGCCGCGTTGAACGGTTTGC
>CAYPUQ010000690.1:0-2388 GCA_964413655.1 uncultured Solibacteraceae bacterium
GCATCACTTCCGGCAGCTTTGGATTCACCAATGAGTTCACCCGGCGCTACGACGACACGTTTGCTCCGGCCGGCAACCTGGGCCATAGTTGGGCCTCCTTCATGATGGGACTACCGAGTTCGCTCATCAACGAAACACGGGACTCTCACGCGACGCGAAGCCCCGCCATCGGCTGGTTCTTTCAAGACCAGTGGCGCGTGACACCGAAACTGACGCTGAATCTGGGACTGCGCCTGGAGTACGAGCGCGGCCTCATCGAGCGGTACGACCGGGCGCTGACCCATTTCGATCCGGGCCTGGCGCTGCCTATCACGGAACAGGCGCAGGCGGCATACGCGGCCAACCCGATTCCCGAGCTGCCCGCGTCCGCCTTTTCGGTGCGCGGCGGATCGCTTTATGCGGGCACTGCCGGCGCTCCGCGGCGGCTCAATCAGAACGAGCTGATGTGGATGCCGCGCATCGGGGCGGCCTATAGCTTCGACTCCTCGACTGTGCTGCGAGTGGGATATGGCATCTACCAGGACACTCTCAACGCGACTATCCGCGAACCGGATCAATTTGGTTTCAGCCGCAACACATCGAGCAATCCGACGAACAATTTCGGCGTCGATTGGCTGCTGGGAAATCCCGCTGCCGGCATCTCTCCGCTCGCCGATCCGTTCCCCGTGCGTCAGGATGGCACTCGCTTCGATGTCCCCGTTGGCAGCGCGCTGGGCCCGCTGGCCCGCGCCGGCCAGGGTTGGACTTTTCTGCCGTTCGATGCGCGCCGGCCGCGCCAGCAGCGGTGGCGCATCGACCTGCAACGTCAGATCGGCGCCAATAACGTTGTGAGTATCGCCTATGCGGGTACGTGGTCCGATCGTGTGCGCGCGAATCAGCGACTCGACGCGCTGCCCGAGCAGTATTGGGCCGATGGCAGTCAGCGAGATAACGCCCTCGCGAACAACCACCCGGCGGCATTCCAGCAACTCTCGACCCAGGGATATTTCACCGCGGCCGTCATCCGCAAAAACAGCCTGCTCCGGACTTTCCCTCACATGAATGGGCTCACCCAGACCTGGGCGCCGCTCAGTAATGTGCGAACCGACTCACTGGAAGCCGTATACCAGCGACGGTTCGCGGGCGGGCTGAGCTTGAACGTCAATTATGTCGCCATGCGCGCGAGGGAGGCTGACACGTTCCTCAACGAGTTCGATCCCGAGCCGTCCTGGATGGTTTCGAATGACGGTTACCCGCACCGGATCGCGGCTACGGGCGTATGGGAACTTCCCTTCGGAAGGTCGCGCAGGGTTCCTCCGTTCCGGCCCGCTGTCCTGGATCGCTGGCGGCTGGCAGATCGCAGCGACCTATGAGTGGCAGCAAGGTGTGCCGCTCAACTTCCCCAACGTGTTCTACTATGGCGATACGGCCGATTTGTCGAACGGTGAACGGACCCTGGACCGATGGTTCAACACGGATGGTTTCGAGCGCCTGGCCGCGCGCGGTCCAGCGGCCTTCCATCGGCGGGTCTTTCCGATGCGATTCAACGATGTCCGGGCCGACGGATTGAATCGAATGGATGCGAATATTCAACGTGAGTTTGCCTTCGGGGAATCCGCTTCTTTCCAGCTTCGGCTTGATGTGCTCAACGTTATGAACCGTTCTCAATTCGCCGCCCCCGTCGTCGATCCTTACTCGACGAATTTCGGCCGGATTGTGAATCACACGGCCACCACCATGCGGTTCCTTCTGATTCAGGCCCGCATCCGTTTCTAGGAGTTGCCATTGCCCCGACTTTTCTTGCTCGCCTTTCTCGCCGCGGGGGCCTTCGCGCAGGCCCCGGTCGTTCTACTCGACGAGTGGCATAACAACGAACCGCAACCCCACTACCGTTGGGACGGAACCTATCCCGGCGGTTTCTCCGAACTCGGCAACCTGCTCCGCGATTTGGGCGCCACGACCGGCAGCGTCAAGGAACCCCTAACCGCGCGCACGCTCGAAGGCGCGCGCTGCCTGATTATCGTAGACCCCGATACGCCTAGCGAAACCGCCGATCCGAAGTACATCACAGCCGCCGAGATAGAGGCCGTGCGCGAATGGGTGCGCGGCGGGGGACAACTCGTGCTGTTGGGGAACGATCCGGGCAACGGCGAGTTCGAGCACTTCAACCGCCTGGCCGCCGAGTTTGGAATCAAATTCCTGGAGATCAAACATACAAACGCCGCCGGGTCGGGCCAGCTCACGCTACAGGTCCCGCCGTTCAACCGCTTCCTGTCCGGCGGCGGCGTCTTTTACGCGGTGGACGTCGCGCCGCTGGAGATAACGGCGCCCAACGCCGAGATTCTGATTGCGGACGAGCCAACGCCGATTATGGCTCTCGTGCGTTTCGGCCGTGGGCAAGTCGTTGCG
>CAYPUQ010000691.1:0-2369 GCA_964413655.1 uncultured Solibacteraceae bacterium
ACCGCACGATGGCTGGCTGAAATAGACGCACTGTCCAGTTGGGGCATCCGCGTGCACCCACAGAAGCGGGCCAGGCGGCGGACCATCCTGTTCATGTTCACGCAGCCCGGCGACACGGAGAGCGATATCTACCTGATCGAGAACCTGCCACTAACTATGCCCGCCGGGATCGCGGCCGATAGGCGCGGCAAGATCCAACGCCGCTGGATGGCTTCCTTTCCAATATCGCCGCCACGCCGAACTGGTCCCGATCATCTGCTCATGGTCGCACGGAACCGCCTGGACACGGTCCCGACTTTTGTCCAATTTCCGTGGCACATCGGTGAAACTTCCGTGGCTAGATCGGGGGTTTCGCCGTCATGCTGACTGCGTGAAAAGGCGTCGGGGCGCGTTCCAGGACTTGTCGCGAATTGCGTAGTGGCTAAGTCCCAGACTCGCAGGCGAGAATGAATATGTGCTTTCTTCGCATCGTGCAACCGGGAACTCGGGCGTCGCCAGACTTGTGCTCGGGTTTTACCGTAGCGAGGAACACGGGGGGGAAGCGCTTAGTGAAGTCCGCAAGAACGGCTTCCGGCGCTCGGCTGTCATCCACCGCGCGTCAGAGGGCGGCCTGAAGCATTTCCATGACGGACTCGGGTCTCGCGAGCGGGCGGCATTCGGGCTAGGCATGGCCTTCGCCGTCGCCGCGTTGGCCACGGCCGCGGGCATTCCTCCGTGGGCGGTGGTCCCATCGGCATTGTCCGGTTTTCTAGTTACCTGGTTTGGCACGCTGTGGTTGGGGCTCGGGATCCGCAACGGAATTCTTCGCGGCTATCGCGGCTTTGTCCTTCCCGGAGAGAGCCTCGTGGTCGTCGAAGCAACCGAAGCTGAAGCGGCCGATGTCATAGCGGCGCTGCGGCGCATCGCTCAGCCATCCGTCTTCGCGCTTCGTCCGGGGCGTGGCTTCAGTGCCTCGAGGGAAACTGCCGGGCGGCGGCACGAACCGATCACCATGGCCAGTTTGCCGGATTGCGCGGTGGAGTTGGCGGCTTCACACGAACTCGAGTCGTCGACCCGATCGCGGCCACTGCTGCCGATTTTACGCGACTGCGAGATTGCCATCGAACGTGCGCGGGCCGATCTAGCCGAAGCCGCGCGCCTGGAATATGGCATCACCCATGCAGCCGAGTGGCTCCTCGATAACGGATACCTCATTCGCTCAAATATTGCCGACATCCGGCACAATCTTCCCGACAATCACAACAAAATTCTGCCGGTGCTGACAGACCGGAGCTGTCCGGTCCGGCTGCGGGTCTATCATCTCGCCGCCAAATTAATCGATAGCACCGGCCACCGCCTCTCGGCAGAGACCATCATCAGCTTTCTCGACGCTTACCAGCATCAGTCTCCGTTGATCATCGCCGAGCTGTGGGTATTCCCGCTGATGTTGCGTTTGGTGCTTCTGGAGCGGCTGTGCCGGCTGTCTGCGTCGACCAGCCTGCGCCAGCATCAGAAGGAACTGGCCGACCTTTGGGCGGACCGCCTTCTGAACGCCGCCCATCGCACTCCCGAGCAGTTCGAGGAAATGGTCGCTGAACTCGACCGTCGTGGTGACGAACTGATGCCCCACTTCATCGCCCGGCTCGGCGAGCAGTTGCACCAGGAAGAGTCCGCGCTTGCTCCGATCCAGACTTGGATTCAGGAGAAGATGGAACACCGCTTGGCCGATATCATCCGGGGCGAGCATGCCGACGAAACAGACGATCTGATGTTGATCGCCAGCGCGATCGGGAGTCTTCGTCAGTTGTCCGAATTGCAATACCCGAAGATTGTCGAGGCGGTAAGCCGGATGGAGGCGATTTTGCGCCAAGACCCGGCAGGCATTCATGTCCGAAGCGATTTCGCCACGCGCGACAGTTCCCGGCGGATGGTCGAAGCGGCTGCGCACCAGTCGAAGTTCTCCGAATGGGATGTGGCCCGCTTGGCGGTGAACCTGGCGCAAACTGGTCCGCCCGGCAGCCGCGAGGGGTGCGTCGCTTACTATCTCATTGATGACGGATTGCCGGAACTCGAAAAGCGCCTGCGGCGCCACATTCCGTGGCGCGAACGGCGGCTGCGCTTTCTGCGCCGCTATCCGGCGCTGGTGTACCTGGGCAGTCTCGCCGCACTCACCGCGGGGGTTTCGAGCACCTTTCTGTTCGCGGCGCACAGGTCGGGCATAGTTTCACCAGGGATGCTCCTGTTCCTGGGGATACTCGCGCTCTTCCCCGCCAGCGAACTCGCCACATACCTCCTACAAGTGTTCCTGACGTGGATTCTACCCCCGCGTGTGCTCCCGAAGATGTCGTTTGAGGAGGGAATACCGGAAGACTGCCGCACTCTTGTCGTTG
>CAYPUQ010000692.1:0-2366 GCA_964413655.1 uncultured Solibacteraceae bacterium
CCAACACACCGCGCTAGATGAGTCAACCACCGCGGATATTTTCATATCCCCGGTGGTTTCTTCGACCAAGAGCAGCGCCGGGCGGCGTAAGTCTCAGATCTGCAAACAGTTGCGCGTCGTCGCAAAGTAGGCACGCCCTATGAATTTGCGCTTCCCGATGTGCTCTACAGGAGGGAGATGGCCGGGGAGTTGAAGGCGGATGGGAACGAGGCCACACCGGGGTCCTCCCGTCGCGCCACGACCGGCCGTCTCGGTTGTTGGTCCCCGTTGATCCGACGAACAGAGCTACGAATCAGTCGGCGCGCCGAACCGGATTGACGAATGCACCGTTCGCGGCGACATCCCAGACAGCGATGCGAGCCCATTTCCAGTCTTTGGCATCCACGGTCCACTGGAAGGTCTGATCCCCAAAAGGACGCGTGGACTCCAGCGGGAAGAGCCTGCGGTGAGTTTCGGAGCCGTCGCCCCATACAACTTCGGCGAAGCGCAGAGGAAACGTCCAGCGGATCCGTGCGGAGATGGCGATCCGATCGCCGCCCTGGGCTTGCATGGAGACCTCCGGCAGCAGAACTTCGCCGGTTGATACGAAAAACTCGCCGCGAGACACGGCGTCGACCACCTCCCGATAGTTGTCGAAATCGGGCAGCCGGTTGAGCCGGACGTAATTGATGTTCATGTGCGAGTACAACTCGTGAGTCTCATCCAACTGGAAGACATCCGCCTCGGCGAGAATCCGCTTCGGCAGTCCCCAGTTGTTCATGTCGTCGAGCAGTTTCAGCGAGCGCTCGCCGAGCCTCGGCGAGGAGTGATCTACGTTGATGGCTTTCCATGAACCGCCAAAGAAGTGCGGATCGATGAAGAACTCCTCGTGGCGGTAGCGGTCCGGGTAGCCGCGGCTTCCCTTGGAGCGCGGGTGGGAGGTGTACACTTGCCCCTTTTCAAGCCGGAACAGGTCCAGCAGTTCCTTGGCGTTTCCCACGCGATACACGGTTCCGTACCGGTCATCTTTGGTCTGGAACTGCGTGCCCTCTGGTCGGCCCATCATCCAGTACACCGGCTTCGGAAACGTCACAACCCAATGGCCGCCCAAGTGGACGTTGGGCTCCTCGCTTGGAATGATAAGGAAGTCCCTGTCCGATTGCGCGCGCGAAACCTTGTAGTAGGCTTCCAGTTCGCGCAGCCGCAGATCTGTGAGATCGCGAGGGTGGCCGTCGCCGTGAAAGTCCGACGTGACGATCGCATCCACGCCCATGGCTTTCAGCACGGGCTTAAAGGGAGGTGTCCAGTCGAAGCCCTTCTCCATGGCCTGAACGGTGTGGGCAAAGTGAAAATGCGCGGCCACGGCCTTGTGGCCCGCCACGGCCGGATACCGGTCGCGGTTAGTGAATCGAAGAACATCGTCGAGCACCTTCTCCGGCGGCGCATCGGCCAGCAGCAGGAAGACGCCGAGGCGGAGTTCGGTATCCGGCGGAGCGTTGGCCCAGGGGTAGAAATTGCTGTTATCGTCCGGCAGTTGCCGGATGCCCATTGCGATGTTTCCACGCCAGGCGCTATGCCACAGGTAGGCCATGTTGGTGGTGAAGTCGCGGGGGAAGAAGTACTGATGCGGTGTGGGGAAGATGGCCACGCTGCCCGCGGCCACAGGCGACGCGATGGTCCGGTAGCGAACCTTCATGGGCGTCCACTCGGGACCTTCGGCGGGTTCGGCGCGCAATTTCCCGTTCGTGTCGTAATAGACGCGCGAAGACTCCATGTTATTGCCAGGGCGGCGGTCTGAGTCGGCGGCGAAGCGGATACCGGCGTCGTAGTGGAAGGCGACGTCCGGTTGCTTGGTGGTCACAACCGCTTCCTGATGGAGCAAGCGGCTGCCGGGGTAAATGGTGTACCGGATGCTGCCTTCGAAGAACCCCATCCGAAATCCGTCGAAGCGCAGTTCGACGCGGTCACCAATAGTCTGCGCCGAAGCTGACTCAAGGCGGAAATCGCCGCGAAAGTTCCGCGTGCCCTCGGGGTGGCCCGGCGGGAAGTCGAAGAACTCGTCCCAGCCTCCGCGGCGCTCGCCGGTCGAGCAGCGATAGACGGGAATGGCCCGTTCGAGAATTGGTTTCCCGTTGACGGAAACCGAACTGATCAGCGGCCTCTGGCGGTCCAGCGAAAACACCGCCGTCCACTGGCGATTCGATTCGTCCGGCCATGTCACAACCGCTTGATCAATGGCCGCGGTAACGGAAACCGGTCCGGGACGGACCGCGGAAGTGTCGAATGGTGCGACCCGCGGCAGTGCGCCCTGAAGAAGGTAGCGGAAGAGACTCTGAGCGAGACGCCTGTTATCGCGCGTGCCGATGTATTCGTTGTAGACCCAGGGA
>CAYPUQ010000693.1:0-2366 GCA_964413655.1 uncultured Solibacteraceae bacterium
CACGCCGCGGCGCCCGGCGCCGAGGTCGAGCAGCGCGCCGACGATGGCGATTTTCGAATGTCGCATAGACGATCGGCGGTTCCCTTACGGTAGAACGATCCGCGCCAAGCCGGCATTGGACGCCGAATCGTAGCAGCGGAAGACGAGCAGCTTTTCACCGGCTGGCAGATTGGCGGGTGCGATCGCAAACGTCGCGCGGCGCGAATCGAGGATGCCGTCTTCCGGTGCGAGCGCGGTCCACGTTCCCGCGTTGATGGAGTACTCGCAGCGGGTCAGCGGCGAGGCGCTGTCTTCGGCGTCGAGCCGGATGCGGCCGTTCTCCGTGGTGGCCTTCAGCGAAGGCGGAGTGCGGTCGATCAGCACCGGCGGGCTGGTCAGCTCCGCCTCGTGGGTATCGGACGGCGGATTGTTGGCGCGGTCCGATGCCGTGACGCGGAAATAGTAGTAGCCGTCGGCGAACGCTTCGGCGTCGAGCTTGTGTTGAGTCTCGCGCAGGTCGCGCTTCAGCATTTTCCATTCCCGCTCTTCCTCGCCCCGGAACTCGATCCTGAAGGTCAAGGTGTCGTCGTCGGGGTCTTCAGCCGCCCAACTGATCAGCAGTTCTTCGGTGGCGGCGCGGTTCACCGGCTGCGAAGGCGTGCCGGATAGCGACGACGCGCCAGCCTCGCCGGTATCCGTGACGGTGATGCTGTAGGCCGCGGTCGCGGAAGCCGAACCGGAAGTGGCGGGTTTCGGCGTGACCGCGGCAATTTGCGACGACACGGTGAGGCTCTTTACCTCGGGCGGGTTGTTCTGCGGCAGGTAGGCGATCCGCACCAGGTAGAGTTCGGGCGAAGCGTCTCCTTTACCAGTCATCTCGGCCTTCCACTGGATATAGCGGGCATTCGGACTGGCCGCCGGAGAACCGGCCGGATCGGTCAGCGGTTGGGACCACTCGCTCCAGGTTGTATCGGGCCGGGCCGAATTGCCGGTTCGCGTTCGGATCGCGAGCTTGCAGCCATCGCAGGAAATGGAGCGCCACAGGACCCGGCCCCATCGCGCCGTGTTGCCCGCGTCCTGCACCGGGGATTCGTAGGCGCCGGTGGCGGCGAGCGTCTCGCCCAACCGATAGAGATCGCCCGAGTTGGCAGTGCCGAACACCAGCCCGCCGGCGATGGGTGCGAGCCGGAGAATCTCCGAGTCGCGCGTCTCGGTCAGTAGCGTGACTTTCCGATCCGCTCCGAGTCGATAGATCCGTCCCTTGGCGTCGGTGCTGAACACCAGCCCGCGCTCGGACGGCAGCAGGTCGTAGGCGTTTTCCTCCTTCGACAGCCAGAGGGTTTCCACCGTGTTATCCGGACGGATGCGGTACAACGCCGACTTGTCCATCCCCGGGTAGTCGACGATGGGCGCGGCCGGAGCGGCGACTGCCACGGCGGCCTGAGCTGGAGCCGGCTGTTGCGGCGGTCTGACTTCGATGCCGCCCTGGATCTCGTCGGTGACGGTAATGGTGGTCACGGTGGTGGAGACGACCGGTTGTTGTCCCGTCTGCGCCTGCTGTTGCGCGGCCTGAGTCTTCTTGCCGACCGCGCCTCCCATCGCCGCGACATAGATCGAACCATCCGCCGCCGGGACGATGGAGCGGATCTCGGGAAAGGCGGCATCGTAGAGAACGAATGCCTTACCCTTCCCGCTCACGTGATACAGCAGGCCGTTCGGCTCCGAGCCGGCCAGCAAGCGGCCGCGCGTGTCGAAGGCGAGGCTGGTGACGTGCGTCTGGCCGGTCTCATACCACACCTCCGCTTTACCCTGCCCAGTGATACGGAAGATTTTGCCCGCGTCACCTGTGCCGGCATAGAGTGATCCATCGGGCGCGGCTATCAGCGACCAGATGTACTTCGCGCCGGTCTGGAAATATTCGGTAGCTTTGCCGCCTTCGATGAGATACACTTTGCCGCCCGGCGACGCGCCGGCGAAGAGGCGGCCTTTCCCATCGACCGCGAGCGCGAAGATTTCCGGTTCCGGCGCGGTGTAGACGAGTTCGCTGCGGCCGTTCGGCGATACGCGGAAGATCTGTCCCTGATGCCCGGTGCCGAGGTAGAGGTCGCCGTTCGGCGCGCGTGCGATGGTCCACACCACGGGTTGGCCGGAGGAGAACAGCGTGTCCAGACGCGGCGCCAGCCGGATGCGGCCATCGCGGCTCAGCGCGACCCCGTCAAAGCGCCCCTGAATGAAGTCGGACCACGCCGTCATCTCCCACGCGGTGGGAGACGCGGGGAATGCCGGCAGGGCAGCCACAAGCAAGCCTGCCGACAAAGCGACCCGATGCAGGCAACGGCGGGGGAAAGACACTATTCCATTGTAGCCGTGGGGCTTTGCCGAAGCCC
>CAYPUQ010000694.1:0-2362 GCA_964413655.1 uncultured Solibacteraceae bacterium
TCGGGAAGGCGGCCTTGACCTCGCCCACCTCCATCGGGCTGTCGTCGATGAAGACCACGCTGTCTGCCCCGATGTTCCAGGTGTGCAAGATTCTTTCAACGGATTCGGACTTGGGTCCCCAGTTGGCCTCAACGGGGAAAAGTTGTTCGCGCGGGATGGCGAGATCCGGCCGTACCAACGCCTTTTCAACGATCCCGGACTCGTTCTTGCTGGCGGCGGCGATCAGCACGCCCATCTCGGCCAAGGCTGCAAGCGCCTGTTGGTAGAGGCCATGGACCTGTGCGCCGTGCTCCAGAGTCCAAGTGACCCCATCCGGCCCGACTTCACCGGTAATACCCCGCCACAGAGTGTCGTCCAGATCGGTGATGATTCCCTTGAGCGGCGGAGGAGGGAGCAGCAGACGGGCGCACTGTTCGGCCACCGCGCCAGCATGCCCCAGCGTGTAGGGAAAGCCCGACACCAGATCCTGACGGACATCCCAGCGGTTGCCCAGTGGCGAGACACCTTGGATTCTTTCCGGGTGCAGGACACGGATGTGGGGTTGCGCGGTAGCCCATGAGGTCAACTCGTCTGCCACCTGCCGCACCTGCGCTTCTTCCCGGCCGAGTTGGCTGTCAGGAGTGGGGAACACGGGCGGAAACGGGAGAGACGGGGGAGAAAGGATGATGGTGCCGCGGGAGGCAGGTGTGGTGAGGAGAGAACGAATGCGTCCGGCCGATTCGCGCGCCACGGCCGCGATGTCAACGCCGCGGCTTGCGCCCCAGCCGCCGAGCGCCCGGATACCAAGGCGAGGGTCCAGATCGAACCACTCCATGGCGACTACGGCAGCCGGCGCGCCGTCACTAACGGCACGTTCCAGGTTTACAATAAGGTCTCCATACGTCCCTTCGCGAACGCGAATCGCGCGCCCAGGCGCCAGCAGAGAAAGTTCCGCTGTCAGGAAAACCTTCAAGTGCAAGGGGGTGAAGCTGCATAGCAGCGAAACTTCATAAGCTTCGCCCGGCGCTTTAGCGGCTTGGTCAGCGATCCTTAGCGCTTCGAGCAGCTTCATGGAAGTAAACAAGGCTCAGAAACCAGAAGCAGCTCCAAGGCTCGATTGTAGCATCGCGGCCTTTTTGCGGACCCCGGTAAGCTTCCCGTCAAGAGGCTCCGCCGGCCGCCGGGCAGAACCGGGAGCATGACGCCGGCCTTCGAGTAGACGCCGTTCAGCAGGCGCTGACAAACGAACGAAGAAACCGGGCGCCGCGTGGGATGGCGGTCAGTTCGTCTTCGGTGCCTTCGTAGACGAGGCCGCAGAATCCGTTGTAGTGGACGCCGCGGAGGATATTGAAGACGCGCGCGTAGTCGATGAATTTTTCCTTGCCGTTCGCGTCCAGATCGTAGAGCTTCACCCGCACGAACTTCGCGAGGCTCGCCACTTGTTCGACGCTGCGGTAGTAGTCGTCGTAGGTCGTGCCAGCGATCTTGGGCCCGCGCGGACCGTCGCGGCCGGCGAAGTGGCCGGTGTCGAGCAGTAGCATGAAGTTCGGATGGTTCACCGCTTTGTGGAAGTTCAACATGTCGTCGCCGGTGCTGGTGAGACCGCTGTGGTTCTGCAAGGCGACGGGCATTCCGTAGGACGCGCCAAGCTCGGCGGTGCGGCGCAACGCATCGACGCCGCGCTTGAAGGCTTCCTCCGTCTTGTCGGGCGACGGTGCCGAGCCGACAAAGACGCGCAGGACGGGCGCGCCGAGCAGCATGCCGATTTCAATGGACTCTTTCGCCTTTTCAATTTCGGCGGGGATCTGTTCGTTGGTGCGGTTGCCGAATTCGGTGGAGACGCACATGCAAGACACGGTGAGCCCGCTATCGAGCGCGTGGCGCCGAATTTTTTTGAGGTAGTCCTTGTCCGTGGCGGTCAGGGCGGAGCGATGGATGTCGACACCATCGAAGTTCAGCGAGCGGCAGGTATCCATGAACTTGAATATGTCCATCCGGCCGGCGCGGAACTGGTTTTGGTAGCTGAGGGTCAAGCAACTGAGTCGCATCATGGCTGTAGGAGAATCATATATCGTTCTGGCCGGCCCTGTGGCCAGCCTCGGGTGAGCACCCGCCTTACTATTGATGCTTAATAAGGGAACCGGCGGCCCGGGATGGGGATACCTTGGCGCTGATTCTGGTTCGACGGAGCGGGGGCGTAGCCGGTGCGGTGACTGGGCATGGAGTTGCTGAAGTCCAGTTCTTCCTCGGTGAAGACGAGCGTGCGGTCCATTACCATCTCCATGGTGCTGCCGCGTTCGAGCATCGCGTCGGGGCCGCGCGTGGCGAGCACGCCGACAAGTCCGGCGGCGGCGCCCGCCGCAGCGCCGATGCCGGCGCCCAT
>CAYPUQ010000695.1:0-2334 GCA_964413655.1 uncultured Solibacteraceae bacterium
CTTTGAAGTACATACGGATCTATTCGCACGTCAAACCCAAATAGCGAGCTTAGCTAAGCGACACGTTTCGATGGTGGCCTGATCCGGAAGGCGACCTCCAGGCCGGCGTCGCTGAGCATGTTGACCAACGTGTCCAGCGAGAAGCGGCCGATCTTACCTCGCGTAAGATCCGAGATCCGCGGCTGACTGACTTTCAGGCGCTTGGCCGCGTCCGCCTGAGTCAAGCCTTCCTTCTCGATGAACTTGCGGAGGGCATTCATCATCTCTGACCGGATTCGCAAGTTCCTGGACTCAGCGGGCGAGAAACCCAGGTCGGCAAAGACATTGCCGCTGCCCCTTGTGATCGTCGTTTCCTTGGTCGATTTCATGTTCGTCCTTTCCTTGCCTCCAGCATGGCGGTGTATCGCGCCTTACCAGGTCGATGTCGGCCTTGCGCGTTGCCCGAGTCTTCTTGGCGAATGCGTGCAGCACATAGACCGCCTCTTCGAATCGGGCAACGTAGAAGACCCGAAATTCATTGTCGCCATGGAGGCGGATCTCCATCACGCCCGCGCCCACGTCCGGCATCGGCCTGAAATCCGCTGGAGTCTCACCACGTTGAACCAAGTCAAACTAGTAGCCCGCGTCTGAGCGAATGTCCGACGGAGCGGCGCGCAATCGGGCCAGGCTGTCGCCCAGCCAAGCGATTGGTTTCAAGCTCGGCACTCTTCGATTATACAAGATTGGATATATTTGTCGAGCTGTTCGCAGGTGCACCAAGTGGCACCGCCAAGGGATGATGCGGATGACAACGACATCCTGTTCATCCGCTGCGAGTTAGGCCATGTTTCTGAGGGGCTTGGTGCACAACCCTTTATGTTCCACTCCCGCGAGTGGCTCCATTCGCCGAAAAGCGCCAAAGACGTCGAGAGACGTCTGGCGCCGCGTTGAGTCATCGAAGGACGTCTTTAAGACGTCCGGTGCCATTTCCCGCCCATCGAGGGCAGCGGTTTCTCGGACCATGATCTCGGCAATCGAACAGAAAGGCATGACTGATGGCCGATAAAAACTACCGCGCCGCGCGAGCGCGTGGGAAAACGTCACACGCGATCACAACCGGTTCAGCAAACTTCGCCCGCGACGCAGAAATCCGTTGAACCTCGCGCGCGGCGGCCGTATTCTGGGAGCAATCGCGATGTCCGTCTACAAACAGAAAGGCTCGAAGAACTGGTGGTACAAGTTCACCTGGCGTGGACGCCAGATTCGCGAGAGCACCAAGCAGCCGAACAAGCGTGTCGCCGAGCAGATTGAAGCCGCGCACAAGGCAGGGCTGGCGAAAGCCGAAGTTGGCATTCGCGAGAAGAAGCCGGTGCCGACGTTGCGCGAGATCCTCGACAACGATTTCGGGCCGTTCGTGGAATCGCGTTTCGCCAGCGAGGCCAAGACGATCGAGTACTACCAGATCGGCCTCAAGAACCTGCGGGAGTTCGAGCCTCTGGCGAACTCGCTGCTCGACGCGATCACGGGCGACAAGATCTCCTCGTTCATCGCCAAGCGCCGCCAAGCCGGACTCGCCATCGCCAGCATCAACCGGCAACTGGAGGTCCTGCGGCGGATGCTGAAGCTGGCAGTGGAATGGGGTAAAGTCGAGAAGCTGCGGCCCAAGGTGGAAATGCTGAGCGGCGAGAATCATCGGGAGCGCGTCCTCAGCCCAGATGAGGAACAGCGCTACCTCGCCGCCGCGTCCGCGCAGAGCTTCCTGCTACGCGACGTCACGACGATTCTGCTGGATTGCGCCCTACGACCCGAGGAGTGCTTCCGGATGCGTTGGGAGGACGTGCGGGATGGCGCGTTGCACATCCTGTACGGCAAGACGGAGAACGCGCGCCGAACGATCCCGATTACGCAGCGTGTGGCCGCGCAACTCGACATGCGGCAGACCGACGCCGCCTCCGAGTGGGTGTTCCCCGCGCCGACGGCTACCGGCCACATCGAGAAGTCCACGCTGAAGAAGCAGCACAAGAAGGCGCTCGCAGCCGCCAGGGTGGAACCGTTCACGCTCTACACGTTTCGCCACACCTGCCTGACGCGCTGGGCGGCGTTCATGGATCCGGACACGCTCGCCTATCTCGCCGGCCACAGAGACTTCTCAACCACGCGCCGCTACGTCTATCCGCAGGCCGACACAATCAAAGCCGCTATTGAGAAGGCGAGGGGTGGCACAGAAGCGGGCATACCAAAACTGACAAGACCGAAGCTCGTAAGGCCTCGGCCGCGACAAGTACAAATAATTTCAACCGGATAAATGGTCGGGGCGAGAGGATTCGAACCTCCGACCTCCTGGTCCCGAACCAG
>CAYPUQ010000696.1:0-2333 GCA_964413655.1 uncultured Solibacteraceae bacterium
AACACGATTTCCGCGATCACGTGATAGCGGCCTCATTGAAGCTGGTGCGAGTGAACAGGAAGACAATCGTATACGACATTTCCGCGATCACGTGATCGCGGCCTCATTGAAGCCACCAGGAGTATCCAAGCTGCCCGGAGGAGGCGTTATTTCCGCGATCACGTGATCGCGGCCTCATTGAAGCGCGTCATCTTCCATCTCCCTCTCCCTCTCCTTTGGCAGCGGCGACACGCCCAGGGCTACGGCGCCTTGGCCCCAGACGGTGTGGCGGCCGAGGCCGGTCCAGGCGGCGGCGCGGAGGTAGGGGAGGAATTCGGCGAGGGGGCCTTCGTAGTCGATTTCGCCGGTGAAGCCGGCGATGGGGTGGACTTGGCCGGTGCGGGAACTGCGGCGGAGAACCGAGGCGTGATTCAGGTCCGAGCGGAGGGTGCGGACGGCGGCGGCGCGGGCGGCCTGGGCGCGGAAGTCAATGGGGAGAGCGCCGCCGCCATAGAGGTAACAGAGGGTGCTAACACGGTCGCGGGCGCGGGCGAAGAGGGCCGCGAATTCGGGGGTTTCGACGAGCCGGCCGGCGGCCTTGATTTCGGTGGGAGTCAAGAAGCGGACGCGGACGCGGGTTACGGGCGCGGGGTCCGGGTCGAGGGAGAGGACCAGCGGGGGCGGCGGTTCGGCCAGGGTGAGGCGATCCCCGTCGAATAGACGGCGGGCGGGATTGGCGGCGGCGTCGAGGGCATCCACGGAGACAAGATCGACGCGGCCGCGGCGCGGGCCGAGACCGTCGCGCGCGAGTTGGGCGAAGGCCAGCGTGAACCAGGCGAGGGCCGGCTCGCGGAGGTCGAAGACATGGACGTCGATATGGAACGTGGTTTGTGGAGACAAGGCGCAGCCGTCGAGGTGGGCGGCACGGAAGACGAAGGGGCGGGGAGAGTCGGCGAGGCCGGATGGGCCATTGGGATCGCCGGTGGGCTCGAAGAGGCGGGCGTAGGGGCAGATTTCGCGGATCTCGCAGGCCGAGACGCCGGGGCAGTCCGGCGTGCAAGCGATGCGGCGGAAGACATGACCGAAGGCGCCGCGGAAGGTGTTGCCGGCTTTGCCGGCGGGGAATTGGACGGAGTCGCGGGCGCGGAAGGTGAAGCGGTAGGGGAAGAGGGAAAACGTCAGGGGCATCGAGTCCGCAGCACCCGGCGCTTGAGTACGACGGGCCGTCAGACTTTCAATCTACTCCAGTTGGGGTCTGCCGGCGCTCACGGAGCGGATGCCGCGCCATGGCGCCGCGCTTCGGAAAGGCGTCCGGCGCCGATCTGGAGGGCGACATCCATGGCGGCCCAAGAGGCCGCCGGCCGAAGCCGGCCGGGAGACCGGCTCGGAAGCGTGGACGCTTGCCCCACGGTGACAGCCCCATTCGCGCGCCGCCTACGGCGTGCCGTGGAGCCGGCGCGGATTACCCGGCTCGCGACTCCGCACTAAAGTCCGCTGGCGGCCAGGAACCCGTTCAACCGGGCGTTGAAGCGTTCGGGATGCTCCATCATCAGGAAGTGCCCGGCGTCCTCCCAGGACTCATAGGTGAGCTGCTTGAAGATGCCGCCCAGGAACTGCCGATACTCCGCGTCGTTCGGCCGGCGGACCATCACCGCGAGCGCCGGCGAGCCGATCGGGCGCAGGGCCGTTGGGTCGATCCGCGTCATCTCTTCCATCGCGCTCCGGCCCACATGCTCGGGCGTGGAACTCATGCGCGACCGGATGAACTCCCGTGTTTCGGCCGTCATCGTTTCCGGCAGCATAGCGCCAACCATGGCGGAGGCGGTGGCTTCGTACCGGTTGCGGAAGCCATCCAGGAACTTCTCGCGCGCCTCGGGTGGAGTAGGCTTCATCGGGATGAACCCATCGACAACCACCAGGCCCGCCACACTGTCCGGATACAACCCGTGAAAAGCGATCATGACGGCCGTTCCCATGGAGTGGCCCGCCAGCACGCCGCGTTCGACGCCGGCCTTCTCCATGACGGCGTGGACGGCGCGGGCGAACAACTCCGGCGAATAGGCCGTCTCCGGCTTGCCGGACTCGCCGTGGCCCGGCAGGTCGAGAGCGATCACACGGCGGGTTTTGGCCAGTTCCGGGACGTTGCCGCGCCAGAAGGCGCGGTCGCAGGTCCAGCCGTGAATCAGAACGAGCGGCGTTCCGCCGCGGCCCTCTTCGGTGTAGGCGACCGGTATCCCGCCGGCTTCGGCGAACCGAACCCCGCCGGCGGAAGAACAACCAGAGAAGACAAGGGCGGCGAATGCGGCGAGGAGCGCGAATCTCACCGGCCCAGTATGGACGATCGGCTCGCGTAG
>CAYPUQ010000697.1:0-2329 GCA_964413655.1 uncultured Solibacteraceae bacterium
TGAAAACGATCGATCCACTGGCGCTGGCCGTCGCCGGTCCGCTTAGCGGGACCTTCCTCGACCGCCGGCCGGACGTTTGCCATCACCTGGGGCCGGTGATCGCACCGTCGTTCCGCCTGGCGCGGCGGTCGTCGAACACTTTGCGCGCCGGCTTCGCGGTGCGCCGCTGGGAAGATCTCAAGGACGCGCCCATCGTCGTTGTCAGCGCGGCTCCGGCACGGCTCGAAAAGTTCGTCCGGCAGATGGCGGAATCGGGACTGAGATGGCGGGGGCGGACAGTGCTGTTGGTGGACAGCCTGCTCGACAGCTCAGTCCTGGAACCGCTCCAGACGATTGGCGCTCACACGTGCTCGGTGATTCCGGCGGGCGTTGTGGAGCGCGAAGAGTACCTTTTGGAGGGCGATCTCGTGGCGGTAAGGCGAATGCGGCCGTGGCTCCAACGGGCCGGGTGCCGTGTACATACGGTGTCCCGGCCGACGCGGGCGGTGTATGCCGCGATCGCGGCCCTGTCGGCGAATGTCACACTGGCCCTGATGGACGCGGCGCTGAGTTCGCTGCGGGCGGCGGGTGTGGACAAGAGCATGGCGCGCACCATCGTAGAACGCTCGGTGGGTGGGGCGATCCGCAAGTTCGCTAAGGGAGGCCGCCGTTCCGCGCGCCGGCGGGTGACAGTCGCGGAGCAACGGGAACTGGAACAACTCATCTTCTGGCTCGGACGCGAGGACCCTGGGATAGCCGAATATCTGGCGGCAAGCCTGAAACGAGCGCTCGAACTCGCCGGCCAGGATGCGTCGTGGATCGAACCGGCGGGCCGGGCCTGAGCCGCGTGGCGAACGCACTGCGCGCCCGAAGCCAAACGAAACTACAACTTCGGTTTGGGCGCCGGCAGTTCGCGAGCCTCTACCTGGGATTCGAAGCCTTGGCGAGCATGCGAGCCGTCGCAGAAGGGTTTGTTCTGAGAATGGCCGCAGCGGCACAAAGAAATTACGGTGCGGCCGGCGAGGCCGAACTCCTTGCCGGCGGCATCGCAGACGCTAACGACGCCTTCGATGCGCAGCGGGCCATTGTTCAGCACGGATACTTTGGTGTCAGCCATAGGCGAGTGAATACTGCATCGTAGCAGATTCACCCACCGATATAATAAAGCTGATGGGGCGGCTGGGGTTACTCGCGATGGCCGGTGTGCTGGCCGCCGGCGCCCAGGAAGTATCCGTCGGCGCGAGCCGGGGCATCGACGATACCGTGCTGGCGCTTGCGCGAGTCAAGAACCACATGGGCGCCAACCTGCTGAATCTGCCGAACTACACCTGCCAGCAAACCACCGAGCGCTCGCTACGCCGTCCGCCACGGCGCCGGTATGAGTTGATCGACACGCTCCGGCTGGAAGTGGCTCTGGTCGGCGGTAAGGAACTGTATTCCTGGCCCGGCGAGCGCAGCTTCGAGGACCGGAATCTCCAGGACCTCGTTGGCGGCGGGACCACCGGAACGGGAGCATACGCGCTCCACGCACGGAGCGTATTCCTGTCCAACGTGCCGCGGATTCATTTCGGTGCACGGGAAGAACTTCGGGGCGGCCCGGCGCTGCGATACGATTTTGTGGTGCCGCAGTTCCGCAGCGGATACAAGCTGAAAGTCGGGGATGCCGAAGCGATTGTCGGCTATCACGGGTCGTTTTGGGCGGACGAGAGTTCCCTGGACGTGCTCCGCCTGGAGGTAGTAGCCGACGACTTGCCACCGTTCCTGTCGGTCGCATCAGCGAGCGACAGGATCGACTACCGGCGCGTCCGAATCGGCGCCGGTTCGTTTCTGCTGCCCGAGCAGTCGGAACTTGTGCTCACGGATCTGGCGGGCAACGAAAACCGGAACCTGACCCACTTCAGCAACTGCCGCCAGTATGCGGGCGAGTCGGTCATCTCATTCGACGACCCACCTGACGCGACGGAGGCGCCGAAACCAGTGGAGTGGCTGGTTCTGCCTGAGGGCCTGTCGCTGGAGATGGTATTGGAGACGCCGGTGGTGCCCGGCAAGGCGGCGACCGGCGATGTGCTAACCGCCGTGCTACTGCGGGACGCCAAGCGCAAGGGTGAAGTGGTCGTGCCGAAAGGCGCGCGTGTGACCGGCCGGTTTCTCGGCGCTCGCAAGATTCCCGGCCGTGTCACCCGGATGTTGTTCACATTGGAATTCAACGAACTGGAGTTCGCGAACCGGCGCGCGGACCTGAACGCCCGGTTGGAAACAGCCGGTCCACTGGCTGCTGCCGGCTCGCGGGTCGAAGCCGTTCAGGAGCGCGAGCCGGCCGGCGACACGACGCGCGCCATGGTAGTGGTCC
>CAYPUQ010000698.1:0-2328 GCA_964413655.1 uncultured Solibacteraceae bacterium
AGCCCCCACTGCCCATCGTTCAACACGCCGGCTTTCTTGGTGGCGCTATCGAACCAACCCCAGAAGGGCCGGGCTTTGTTCGCCGCCTCCGTGCGCCCGAGGAAGGCGCTCGGGATTCGGTCGAACGGCGTCATGGGGCGGTCGCCGAACGGCGCGTACGCGAAGAAATCGTCGTACATCCGCTCGGCGTTGTGCGCCCTTAGGTCGGATAGTTTGTCCCACCAGTGCTCCTTGATGGGGAGCAACTCATAACCAACCAGCCGGTCGTTCGGATGTTTCGGCCGTTCGGCCACTCCCTTGTAAACGTACGTAACGCCGGTGCCCTCCAGAAACTCGTCTCTGTCGAGCATGTAGCGCGAGTGCTTGGTGCGCGATGGGTAGATGCCATGACCGCCGGACTCGACGTATACCACCGGATGGGAGCCCTCATAGAACTCCACCGGCCCGTCGATGTCGTGCACGCCGTTGCGCAGGCGCGGATCGGCGGTGGCCGAGTAGATATTGTTGTGCGCCAGTGATTCCAGCGCCTGCAATGTGCCGAACTCGTTGAAGTCCTTCTTGACGGTCAGGATCACGCCCTCATTGTCGTTTTCGTGGCAGGAACCGGCTTGGCAGATGTCCGAGTAGTCGCGGACGTGGAAGGCGTTGTAGATGAGAAACCAGTGAGTGTCGGTCTCCATCACGGCGTAGTAGACGTAAGCCTGGGAACTACCCTTCCAGAGGTTTTCCCAATTGTTGTCGCCCTGCCAGTCCTCATCGAAGTCGAAGCGGGCGAAGTAATCGCCCTTGGGAACGAACCAGGTTTCCTGCGCGAACATCGGCGCCCAGTGTTCCACCAGCGCGCGATAGGGATCTTGGCTCTCGTACTCCGGCCAGAAACTGACTGTTTCCGGCTCCTTGATCCGCGTTTCGGCCTCTTCGGAGACTTCGATCTCGAGCGTCGCCCGGCGGCCATCGAGTTCCGCTTCCAGCACGAACTTGCCGGGCTCGTAAGGCGCTGTATAGAGGAACGAGTCCTTGGTGACATACTCGCCGATCCGGCCGAAAATGGTCGCTTGGTTGGTGCCCATCCGGTCGATGAACTGTACTTCCTCCTGCTCCTGGAACCGGAACGGCTTGGAGATCCATCCCGTCCCCGGGTTGCGCAAGCGCAGCACAGCGCCGTCGCGATCGATGCGGCCCTTCCTGCCGTCGACTTCGCCGAGCGCCTGAACCTGAACGACGAGATGTTCAAATGGCCGGATCTTCGGCTCGGCAGGGACCGTGCGAAGCTGAATCTCACCGACAACGGCGCGGCTGCGGGTAACCTTGCCGAGCGTGCCTTGAATGATCGCGCCCAGATCGGTCTGCGCCGTAAGCTGCAGCACCGGAATCAGGGCGAGGAGCGATAGGGAAAGGAATCGGGTCGCCACAATACCTCCTCGGCCAAAGTAGCCGCTTATTCAAGATTACCCGCTAATCCGGGAGGTTTCACAATCACGGGAAGCCGGCCGAGGATCAGCGCGGCTTGAGCGTGATCCGCTCGGCCGCCGCCGCCTCGACGGCCTTACGGCTGAAAACCATCGGATGGTACCGTCCGTCCGCCCATTCCTCGATCAGGTTGTCGTAATAAGGGCTTTCCGGATCGCCCGACTCCCCCGGCACGTTTGTCATAACCGATCGATCCCAGTCGTTGAGGTCGACGATTTGCCGGTAAGAGGCGCCGGCGGTTTGCCGGAAATCGCCGCCACTGGTCGAGTTGACGGTGAAGCCGTCGCCCGGCCGCTCGACTGGCCCGCGGTTCCACTCGCGCCGGTTCAACGGATGACGAAAATCGGCTTGGTGTAGCTGGCCCCAGCGCCAACGCTTGGGATCGGTACCCTGACTACGCCGGATTCCCGCCAGCGCATCGGCGAGCGCGGCGGACAGAACCTCGGGGCCGGGTTTCTCTTCCAGGGAACGCAGAACCGAGGATGTGTCGGCCCGGATGGGCGAGTTGCGAGGCGTCAACCGCTCGATCAATGCCGCCATCCATGTTTCGTAAATCAGCGCGGCCGCTGAGTCCTTGTCCAAGCGGGCGTTCCAGTCCAGCAGAAGTTTCAGCGCCACGGATGCATCGCCCTCCATCTTCAAGCCAGCGCGACGAACAACCTCTTGAAAGCGCCGCGCGGGAATCGAGGTAACGTCCTGTTGCATCCGCTGGAAGTCCGCGACGGTGAACTTCCTCTTCTCCTCCAGCATCTCGCGGACACGGCCGGCGCGGAAGGGCGCCGCCCACTCGTGCGACAGGGTATGCGGGTAGCCGGGAGGAAGGATGTTGGCGTTGGCGGTGTAGATGTAGCCTTCCGG
>CAYPUQ010000699.1:0-2328 GCA_964413655.1 uncultured Solibacteraceae bacterium
GATCACCCATACCTCAATTGCATTGAAACACAAGAGGTACCCGGCGATCCGGCGTAGGATGGTTATGACACCGTATGACCCCCGTCGCCAGCCTCGCCGGCCTCGAATCCCGCGTCCTCTACCGTGCCCTCCTGATGCCGCGCGCCATCGAGGAGCGGATGCTGCACCTCATCCGCCAGGGCCGCCTGTCGAAGTGGTTCAGCGGCTACGGCCAGGAGGCAATCGCTGTGGGCTGCGCGCTCGCGCTCCGCCCGGACGACTACATCCTCCCCACCCACCGCAATCTCGGTGTCTGGACCACGCGCGGCGTCCCCTTGGGTGAACTGTTCTGCCAGTTGATGGGCAAGGCCGGCGGTTACACCAATGGCCGGGACCGTACCTTCCACTTCGGCCTGCCCGATAAGCGGCTGATCGGGATGATCTCGCACATGGCCGCGATGCTGCCGGTAGCCTGCGGCTTGGGTCTCGCGGCCCAACTCAAACGCGCGGACTTCGTGGCGCTGGCTTTCGCCGGCGAAGGCGCGACGCGCGAAGGCGACTTCCACGAAGCCGTCAACCTCGCCGCCGTGTGGAAACTGCCGGTGATCTTCGTCGTGGAAAACAACGGCTATGGCCTGTCTACCCCCGTGCGGGAGGCTATCGCCGTCGAAGACATTGCCGCCGCTGCGGCGGGCTATGGGCTGCCGGGCGAGACCATCGACGGCAACGACGTCTTCGCGGTTCTCGATGCCGTGCGTCGCGCCGCGGAACACGCCCGCGCGGGCGCGGGTCCGGCCCTCATCGAGGCGAAGACGTTCCGCATGCGCGGCCACGAAGAGGCTTCGGGCACCAAGTACGTTCCGCGCAAATTGTTCGACGAGTGGGGTGCCAAGGACCCGGTGAAGCGCCTGACGGAGTGCCTGCTGGCGGAGGATGCCCTCGGCGCCGCCGAGATGGACGACATCCGCCGTGAACTCGACGCCGAGGTAACCGAAGCCGCCGAGTACGCCCTCGCGCAGCCCGCTCCCACCAGCACACTGGAAGCGGAGCGCGCCCGCGTCTACGCCCCTTCCTCCCCCGAGCCGCTGCCGCCGTCGGGCGGCCGCGCCGAAAAGCGATTCGTCGATGCGGTGCGCGAAGGACTCTGGCAGGCGATGGAGCGCGACGAGCGCGTACTCATCCTCGGCCAGGACATCGCCGAATACGGCGGTGTGTTCAAGGTGACCGAGGGATTCCTGGACCGCTTCGGCCGCGGGCGCGTCAGAAACACGCCGATCATCGAGAGCGGCGTGGCGGGCGCGGCCCTTGGCCTCGCGCTCGAAGGCTTCAAGCCCGTGGTCGAAATCCAGTTCGCCGACTTCATCACTTGCGGCTTCAACCAAATCGTCAACAATCTCGCCACCACCCACTACCGCTGGGGCGCGCCCGTGAATGTCACCATCCGCGCGCCATTCGGCGGCGGCGTCGGCGCCGGACCGTTTCATTCGCAGTCGCCCGAGGCCTGGTTTTGCCACGTGCCGGGGCTGAAGGTGGTGATCCCCGCAACGGCCGAAGACGCCAAGGGACTGCTGCTCGCCGCCATCGACGACCCCAACCCGGTGCTCTTCCTCGAACAGAAATTTTTGTATCGCAGCGTGAAGGGCCAAGTCCCGGCAGCCCCCTACACGGTTGAACTCGGCAAGGCGCGCCTCGCCCGCGAGGGTCGCGATCTCACCCTCGTCACCTGGGGCATCGGCGTGCTTTGGGCGATGGAGGAGGCAGAGCATCAGGCGGCGCGCGGTGTCTCCATCGAGGTGATCGATCTGCGCACCCTCAAGCCCTGGGACCGCGACTGTGCCTTGACGTCGCTCCGGAAGACCAGCCGCCTGCTGGTGATGCACGAAGCGCCGCGCACCGGCGGTTTTGGCGCGGAGATCGCCGCGGAGATCGTGGAGGAGGGCTTCAATCTGCTCGACGCGCCCCCCGTCCGCGTCGCTGGCGAAGACATCCCAATCCCCTTCGCCTCGAACCTCGAAAAGGAGATCTACTCAGCCCACTCGCGCCTCCGTGCCGCCATCGACCGCCTCCTGGCGTATTGAATTCGCTCTGTGACCCCGGTCCGAGAGGGTACGTGGGGCGGCCCAGTGCGCCGCGGCGGACTGTTCGCTGGGAACCAAAGTGGAGCAGGGCCGAGCCCTGGGCCGAGCCCCATAAGCGTGAACATAAGCCGCGGGAGGCGCCGCAGACGGAGGATTGCTGTTGAAGACCCAGCTTCGGATCTGCAGAGAGGTTGGTGGTAAACGTTCCGTGGAAATGTACGGCGACGGCAGGACCGATCGCTTGAGTTGCCAGACGCCCACTAGCGACAAG
>CAYPUQ010000700.1:0-2323 GCA_964413655.1 uncultured Solibacteraceae bacterium
CTAAGTTCCTGAACTCCATTTTCAGAATCTGCGCCTTTTCACCGGGCGGCCACGTCGGAAGTAGCTTCTCAAAATCCCTAAGACTGGCCATGGCCCGTACCTCAATTGCCTCTGACGCGGCCGCGCTATACTACTCAACTTGGCTCGCCCCGCCCAACACCCCTTCCAAATCCCCGGCCAGAACCCGCAGAAACTCCACCGCCTCCCCGAACAAATAAAAATGCCCTCCCCGAAATAGCCGCACCTGGCATGACCCGATAGTCTCCTCCCGCCACGCCTCCAGCCGGTCCGCCGGAAGCCCCGGATCGTCCTCGGCCCCATACACGAAGAGCGGAACATCGAGCGGCGCATCCGGCTCATAACGATAGTTACGATACAGCCGCGTATCGGCCCGCAGTACCGGCAGAATCGTCTCCAGCACCTCCCGCCGCTGAAGCGCTTCCACCGGTAACCCTCCCAACCGCCGCACCTGCTCGATCAGCTCTTCGTCGTCCGGATCGGGCTGGGCTTCCAAGCCTAACCGGTACCGCGGCGCGCGTGCGCTCGACACGAACAACGCCGCCGGCCCTGGCAGCCCTCGCCGCCCCAGTTCGCGCGCCAACTCGAACGCGATCCCCGCGCCCATGCTGTGCCCGAACAACGCATAGCGCGATCCAACATACGGCGCGATTGCCCCGGCCAACGCATCCACCAGAGCCGTCATTGCGTCGAACGGCCGCTCCGAAGCCCACGCCTCACGCCCCGGCAGGCAGACTGGACACACCGCCACCCGTGCCGGCAACTCGCCCGCCCAACTCCGGTACTGCCAAGTCCCCCCGCCCGCGTGCGGTAACACGAACAGCCGCAGCCCGTCCGGCGGCGCCTCCGGCAAAACCGGAAACCACAACTTCGCGCGCATTTGTTTCAGCCGCAGCGCCAACAACTTCTTCTTCTCGTCCGACAAGCGGTCCCCCCCCGCTGCTTGGTCCGCCTGCTTCTTCGGCCGCCCAATCATCTCCCGCAGGTACTCCTCGAACGGCCTCGCACTCAGGGTCCGAACGTAACCCAGCGCCGCCTCGCGCGACAGCCGCGCGATCTCCTCGTAGTGCGCCTCGTCCGTCGTGAGCCGCGCGAGCGCCTCCACCCACGGCTCGATGTTCTGCGGCGGCACCTCGGCCACCGGTACCATGTTGTCGCTGACGGCGTGCCGGTAATGCCGCACCGGATTCACCGGAATCAGATACGGAACACCCAGCTTCGCTTCAGGAATCCCGCCGACGTCGCTCGCCACCACCGGCACCCCATGCGCCATGGCCTCCACCACCATCCGGGACCGCGCCTCCACCCACACCGACGGAACCATCATCACCCGCGTCCGCTCAAGCAACTCGCCAATCTCGTCCACCGGCTCGAGCAGCGTGAAATTGGGCTGCGCCCGCATCGCGGCCAGGTCCTGTTCGGTCGCGCCCCACATCCGCACGCCGGCGAACTGCAAATGCGGCATCCGCGCGGCCACCGCCAGGAAGATCGAGATCCCCTTCACCGCGCACGGGTTCACCATCGTGACAAATTCGTTCTCGAACCGCCCCACAGCCGGAAACGCCGTCCGCTCCATCAGTGAAATCGGAATGTGAATCGCGTCGAGTCCGCCTTCCTCCCTGCAGTACTGCGCCACCGACTCGCTCACCCCCACTACGCCATCCGCCAGCTTCAAATTCGCCGCCCGCTGCGCATTCGGCCACGAGCTGTGCCACCCGAACGGAACGGCAATCGTCGCCCGCACCAGGTACACCACCCGCGCCCGCGGCGCCTTCACCGCCAACTCGAACAAAAGCTGCGCCGGATCGTCCGTCGACGTCACGATGACAGCCGGATCGAACTCCTCAATCTGCCGCGCGAAATAAGCCCGCAGTTTGGGGTTCAGCGTCAGCGTGTGGACCTCCACACCACCCAGCCGCAGTCGCACCACGCCGTCTTCGACCGAATCCACCGCCGTCTGCCGCGCCGCCAGCGCCGCCAGCAGGTCTTCGTGACCCGCCGCGCCGAAGCGCTCGATCCGCGCCACCACCCGCACCTCGTGCCCCAGCGCCGCCAGCCCCTGCATCAGCAGCCGGTTCGATTTGTCCCCCCCGCCGTGCGACGGATAGTACAGCGAGTTGTGCGCCAGCAGAATCCGCATCAGTGCTTCTTCAGCCGCTTCAGCAATAGCGCGCGCTTCTCGGGCGACAACCGTTCGAGCGCCGGCGGCGGCGCCGCACGCGGCGCTTCCCTGGTTTCAACGGCCACCGGCTGAAGCCGCGCCAGCATCCGCTCGAAGTCGCCCGCGTCTAACGCGCTCACGAAT
>CAYPUQ010000701.1:0-2318 GCA_964413655.1 uncultured Solibacteraceae bacterium
AAGCAACCCGCCTGCGCGCAGGCAGTCTTCGATTTCCGGGCAGTCTCTAATCGCCGTTTCCACAAGATCGGCAAGTTCCGGCCGGACCTTCGCCAGCCGCTCGCGTAGGGGAACGGGGTCGGGCATACCGGCGTGGTGCCCGGCAATCGCAAAGGCTGCGTCCGGGGCCTGTCCTTGGAACCAGGCCAGTGCCGCGCCGTAAGCGGAGTGTGGCGCCTTCTTGATTTCCCCTTTCAGGAGCCGCTGGAATTCGGTCCGGTACTTGCCGACGTCGTGAAGGAGGCCCAACGCCCGCGCCCGCCGGATCAGTGCCTCGCTTCCGCCCGCTTCGCGCGCAAAGCTCTCCGCCAACCCCGCCACCTCGCGAAGATGAACCGCGAGTGGCTGCCACCTTGCCGCTGGATCCCCTTGCGGCCGTCCGTCCGGGTCGGAATGAGCGAAATACTCCAATGTGACGGACGATATCACAAATTTCGCTCGATAGGCGTTCTCGAAACGCTAAGCCGCTTCTTCGCAGCCATTTAGAGGCGGTTTTGCGGCGCGGCCACCTCCACCGAAAATCGTTCACGGCAACTCGAGATTTTTCTCTACCTTGTTAAGCCTCTTGATTACAATCAATTGCAATTATTTCTATATTTCTGCATACAAAGAAATATATTAGTCACGGTGCTATTCTTCGGTCGTGAGTTGATTTATGCAAATTCCTGCAAACTCCTGCAAACTTCCTGGGACCATGCCCGGATCCGAACCATATCCCCATCGCTGCATTCGCCATTTTATTCTATAATCTTCTTGTTTACAGTCGTAATAGTCAGAAAAAACAAAAAAACATCGAACGAACCTACCAAATACTTGAAAATAAAGGAAACCGCCCCTGGAACGAACCAAGAACGAACCAAGAACGAACCGAATTCGAACCAAGAACGAACCGGGAACGAACCAAAAACGAACCGAATTCAAACCCGGAGATGCCGCCGCGCTTCAGACAATCGGCGCGTTCGAAGGCGCTTACCGTGTTCTGTCGCCGTCGATGTCCAGGATGAGCGGCCGTTCGAGCGAGGGGAAGATGCTCAGCCAGGAGGCCGGCGCGGGCAGGCTGGAAATGGTCCGGTTGCGGGGCGATGCGGCGTTGACGATCAGGGAGTCGAGCCGCTGGATCAACCGGGGCAAGACTTCCCCGCCCCGCGGATCTTTCATGAGGGCCACGGCGACATACTTCTTGTCGCCCACCTCCACCAGGGCGGCGTCGCAGTGGGAGTCCTTCCAGGTGCCCGACTTCCGGTAGATCTCCCGCCCGCCGAGTGCGTTAAGGCCCCTTACGAACTTGTGCTGAATCCCGGGGCTGGAAAGAATCTCCTTCATTTCGGCGGAAAAAAACGGATCGACCAGACGGCCCTGCGCGAGCATCAGAAAAAACCGCGCCACCTGGAGGCTGGTCGCGCCGTGGGAGAGATTGTGGAGGGGGTCGCGCTTCCAATAGTCGTTCGGGCCGCCGTAGGCCTTCCCGATCCACAGGCCGCCGTTCAGCGCCGGGTCGTAAAGGCGATACGCGGCCGAAGTCAGGACGCGGGCGATGTAATCGAAGCCGATGGTTTGGATGGCCTTGGACGCGTCGAAATTCGACGAATACCGGATCAGCTTCACGAACATCTCCCGGACCGCGGGCGTGTACTGTAGAAGCCCCTCGCTAATGCGCTGGAAGCCGGCAAGGATGATCGCGATCTTGGGAAGGCTGGCGGCATACATCATATTTGTGTCGTTGACCCCGGCGTAACGGGGCCTCGCCGCGTCGGTGATGTCTACCAGCGAAACCGCGAGGCGATTCTCCGCCACCGGCTTCTGTAGGCCGAGGCCGCGGATGACGTGTTCCAGCGACTTCTGGAGTTCGGCGTCGGGGACCGTAATGTCCGAAGGAGGAAGGACCGGCGGCGGAACCTCGATCGGCAACCGCGCGGACGCACGCACTGGACGGCGCGCGTCGCCTGTCGCGGCGATGAGAGGAAGGCCGATACACAGCAGGGCCGTGGGGAGGAGGATCGATTTGTATAGGCTCATGGGCGAGGAGGAGGATCGCGTCTGCGCCAATGATTATTGTAGTCGAGCGGCAAAGCGTCGTGTGACGCTCCGGTTACCGGCGCGAGCCGCATAGGGTGCGGGATGCTGGAGGGATGCAACGGCGGAATTTTCTCTGGACTCTCGCGGGCGCGCCGGCGCTGGTCTGCGCGCAGTCCGCGCGCCCGGCCATCGCGCAGGGCATTCAGATCGGTGACGTCACGGCGGGCCGCGCGGTGGTTTGGTCGCGGTCGGACCGGGCGGCG
>CAYPUQ010000702.1:0-2316 GCA_964413655.1 uncultured Solibacteraceae bacterium
CGGTCGCCGCCGCCGGCGCGCCGCTCGACGAGGCCGCGCCGCTCCAACCGGTCCACCGCCGCAGTCATCGAGCCGCTGGTGAGCAGCACTTTCCTGCCGAGCGCGTTCACCGGGAGCGGTCCCTTATGCAGCAGGGCCTCCAGCACGCCGAAGTCGCTCAAGCACATACCCAGCGCGGTGACGCTGCGCCGGGCGTGGACTTCGAGCGCCCGGGTTGCCTTCCACAGCAGCAGCCAGAGGTGAACGGCTGATGTTTCCGTCCGCGGTGTCATATCTCGATATAAAGATGCTTGACATCGAGAAAAGATTCGGGCCGGACCGGAGGGTGGGTCGCGAAAGGTATCTGCGCTACGGCTGCGGGTCGAGGATCCGGGCGACGGCGTAGTCGTACTGCGCCCGCGCGCGGTAGTATTCGGCCAAGGCGTTCACCTGGCGGATGGCTGCGTCGGCCGTCGCCGTCTCGCGCAGGTTCACCATGAACAGTGTCCCCTCTCCGAACTGGAGCCGCGTCCGTTCGGCGTCCTCCAGGTCGCGCGCCGTCTCCAGTTCCCGGCGCAGGAGCGCCGCGCGGTCGTGTGCCGCCACCAGGGCGGACACCGCGTCGCGCACCTCGGCCGTCACCTGGTCAGTGGCGAACCGGAGCCGCTGCTCCCATTGCCGCTGGGCGGCCTGCGCGCGGGATAGCCGTCCCTTCGCCTCGCGGCGCTGAAACGGCAATTCGAAGGTCAGGCTGACCTTCGCTTCGTTCGGTCCGCGGAGCACCGGTCCAGCGCCACGCTCTGTCGCCAGGCCGAATCCGAAGTCCACAGTGGGCAGGGTATCGTTGGCCGCCAGTCTCTCGTCGACTCGCAGTTGGCCGATCCGCGCCTCGATTCCCTCGAGTTCCGGCCGCAGCCGAAGGGCGCTCTGGACGCGGTCCAGCAGAGTTCGCTCGTCCACCAGTTCCGGTGCCGGAAAGTCCGCCGGAAGGCGGTCCACCGGCGCCAACACTGGGTCGCCGGTGGCATCGCGAAGAAACAGCGAGAGATCGATCGCCGCCTGCTGAAGGAATCGCTCGGCCCCGACGACCTCGGACTGGCGGTTGAGGATCGCCCGCGCGTTTTCGGTGATCTCGATCGCCGGAAGCTGGCCGAGTTGCACGGAGTCGCGCAGCATTTGATCGCGGCCCTCGGCGATGCTCAGCAGCGCCGAGGCCACCCGGTAGCGCAAACCCGCCGCCACCCAGTCCCAATACCGTCGCGCGGCCAGTTGGGTGACGATCAGCCGCTGCTGGTCCACCGACAACCGGGCGATTGTGCGGCCGATGCGGGCCCTCTCCAGTCCGGCGCGGTCGCTGTCGACCGCACGTTCGCGCAGCAACGGAAGCCGGAGACCGGCGCGGTACTCGCCGCCGGACCGCGTTTGCAGTCTACCGTCGTAGGGCGCGAAGTCGCCTTCGCCGCGCCGCCAGCCGGCGCCGATCCCGCCCCCGAATGTCCGGAAGCGCTGTTCGACTCCGCCGCCAAACCGTTCGTTGGCGTAGTAGCCGCCGCGGTCGGAGTCGAAGCCGGCCCGCAGACGCGCGTCGAAGCGGCCTTCGGCAATGAGCGCCTCGGCCTCGGCGATCTCCACGTCGGCGAGTGCCGCCACGAGCGGAGGATAGTGCCGCGACACCGAGTCCATCACCTCCTCCAGCCGGAGTTCACCCATCTGCGCGGACGCCCGCGAGCACGCGCCCACGACCATTAGTACTGCCACCGCGATTCTCATTTGTCCCTTCCGACCTCGAACAATTCGGGCTCTCTCATCGCCGCCACCGGCGGGAAGCCGTTGAACTGGCGCCACAACTCGTAGCCGAGTGGTACTACGTTCAGCAGGAACCATCCGTTGGCTCTCACTCCCTGGCGCAGGAACCGTTTAGATGGCCAGGTTTCGTCGTTTGGGTCCGGCTCGACGAGAACGCGGAAGCGGCCCGCGCCGTCGTCGGTCGCATCCAGCATCTTCACGACGCCGCCGAAGGTGCCCACAGCCACGGAGGGCCAGCCAACGAACTGAATAGCCGGCCATCCCTCGAACTGCAACCGCACGGAGCGCCCGGGAAAAATGAGCGGCATATCGTTGCCCTTCACCCACAGTTCGACGACGGTGTCGTTCGAATCCGGGACCAGGATGAGCAGCGGGTCGCCAGCCTTCAGCAGTTCGCTGCCGGGCTGCGCCAGCAGCCGAAGCACAGTGCCGGAACGCGGCGCACGCACCTGCTGGGTACTCTGGCGCGCGATCCGTGTGCCGATGGGCTGGAGCGCGGCGGCGGTGGCGGCCACCTCGCCGGATGCGCCG
>CAYPUQ010000703.1:0-2313 GCA_964413655.1 uncultured Solibacteraceae bacterium
GTGCCACGGCCCCGGGCTCCTCTGGCCCGATGGCTCGTACTCTCCGCTCTCCGGATTCGGGTAATACCTGCCCCGATAGTCGTTTCGCGTAATTCGCAGCAGCATCTCGACCAGCGCGTCGACGTCGGCCGAGGTACTATAGGCGGCGAAACTTATGCGCACCATTCCAGGCTGGGCGGACCTGTTGCCCGCCAGGCGCGCGCTCCGCGCCCGGACCCGTTCGGCTTCCGAAAGCTTCAATAGTTGCGTCACGTATCCCTGCGCGCAGAAACAGCCGCTACGCACGCCGATTCCCCCTTCGTATCCCAGAATGGCCGCCACCAGCCCATGCGGAAGCGACCCGAGGTTGAAGGCAATGACCCCGACCCTATCGCCAACCCGGTCCGATGCGCTCTCGCCGTAAATTGTGATTCCGGGTACGGATCGAAGCCGGTCGAGAGCATAGGCCGTAAGCCATGCTTCGTGTAGTTCCAGACTCTCCATGCCGGCTCGCATCAGAGTTTGTGCCGCGGCTGCCATTGCGATCGCTCCCAGCACGTTTGGACTGCCCGCTTCCTCGCGGTCCGGCAGTCCCGCCCAGTACACTTCGCTGGGTGTTACGATCTCAACCGTTCCCCCGCCTTGATACTCCGGCTCGCCCCGCAAGAAAACGTCCCGGCAGCCGACGAGCGCGCCCGTACCGAACGGCGCATACATCTTGTGCGCCGACAGTGCGACAAAGTCGATGTGTTCGGGGTCGCCTTCGGGCTTGATGTCGATTCGACGATGCGGGGCCAGTTGCGCCGCATCGACGAGAATTCTGGCTCCGGCCGAATGCGCCTTGCGCGCCAACCGGTGTATCGGCTGGATGAAGCCCGTTACGTTGGAGGCTCCGCTGACGGTTAGGAGTCGAACGCGATCCCTGTACCTATCGAGCAACTCGTCCAGGTGATCCTCGTCCAGCCGCCCCTCATCTGTTAACTGTGCTCGAACCACCTGGGCACGCCGGCGCCAAGGTAGGTCGTTCGAATGGTGTTCCATCATTGTCGATACGACCACGCTGCCCGGCGGCAGTGGGTAGCGAAACGCGAGCTTGTTGATCGCTTCCGTCGTGTTCTTCCCAAAGATCACCGTGCTGGCGGTCCGATCGGCGCCGACAAAGGACCCAATGATTTCGTGTGCCTCGTCGTAGGCAGAGGTGCTGACCCGCGACTTGAAACCCGTGCCCCGATGAACGCTGGAATAGAAAGGCAGGAATCGCTCGATCGCGTCTACCACGTCCCGAAGCGGCGGCGTGCTCGCGGCGTTGTCGAGGTTGATGTACGGGGCCAGGCGCTCGTCCAGAAGCGGCAGCTTCTGTTCCAGGCCGACAATCCGCTTTCGCCAGTCGTCCGGCCCGTTGAGCATGGCTGGGCCTCGGTATCCCGCCTGAACGTCGAAGAATGAGTTGCTCGCCGTTGCACCGTTTATCCACATACAGATGATCTCCCTTCTACCCCCCCACGCGGCGTGCCGCCGGAGACGTCAAGAACTTCGTTCTCTGCCGTGACTAACGGAATTGCGTACGAAACCCGGACATCCGACCTCGAACTCCGTGGGGCGGTTCGCCCTCTCGTCGCGGCTGGATTGCGGCGGCGACCGGATCGTGCCCAGGAACCGGGAGGTTGCTTGTTCGGCCCGCGCAAGCAGATCGTGAAGGTGTGGCTTCAAACCTTCGTGATCCGCTCCCAGACTGAAACCTTTTGGGAAGTTTCAGGCCGCCGCGCCGGCCCGGCTCTGGTGACGACGAAACCGCGGCCCGGCGCGAAAACGGATTCTCGATCTTGCGGAGATAGGTGGAGAGCGAGGTTCTCACCGGCGCGGCTGGCCGCAGACTCTCCCTAATCTTGCGGCCCTTCCTCCCCAATCTCCAGCGCGTTCAGGCAGGCGTAGTTGCGCGAAGGCGTGAATTGAAAACATCGGCACGGCCTCTCGCCCGGTGCAAGGGCTCTCAGCCGGGAAACGGTGGGGCTTCGCGGAAAACCGCGAACAGGAAGGTTCCGTGCATAACCCACCATTGCCCACGGCCGCTTTGGCTGAATACGGCGGAAAGAGGCAGTCGGCGCCGCCTTATACCGCCTCATTCCGCCTCATTCGCGGCGGGTACGCAATTCCCTTTGCCCTATACCGCTGCACATTGGAAGAAGCTGGCTACAGGCGATCATGCTCCTCGGGTTCCACGTCGCGACTGCCAGGGTGCTCCGATTCGAGATTATCTTCGGCAGCGGGCGCCTATATGAAGGCTCACCCAAACCCAAGAAGGAAGAAGTGAAATCGAAGTGCCAGATTCCTATC
>CAYPUQ010000704.1:0-2311 GCA_964413655.1 uncultured Solibacteraceae bacterium
GGTGGCCGGTCCACAGTTTCCACTCCCTGCTTTCGGATTTGGCCACGATCGTCAAAAACCGCGTCCAGCCGGCCGAAGTAGCTGAAACAGAAATCTTCACCATGCCATGTAGTGTTCGAACGATCCGCGTCCCAGCGGGTCGCAGCAAACTACGCCCAGGAGGAGAGAATGATTCACACCAAACTGCAACTGCAAGTATTCTTGCCGCCAGCCGCGGCGATGCTACTTCTTACCATCGCGACGTGCGGCCCATCCGCTTACGCCCAGGGCCCGGGGGAGGAGGCCGGGCGCGGCGAAGTGACCGCCTTCGGCGGCATCTACCGCGGAGAAGGTCTCAACGCCGGCAGCGTGGGCGGGGGGGCCGGGTACACGTTCCATCGAAACGTCCGGTTGTTCGGCGAAACCTTCTATTTTCGCAAGGACCTGAGCGCCACGGTTGGGGCTCCGTCGGGTGTCAGCGTAAACGGGAGCGCGGTGGTGTTCAACGGAGGCGTTCAGGTTCTCCTGCCTATCGGAGACTCTCCGGTGGTTCCGTTTGCAACGGCCGGCTACGCGTTGGCGCGCGCCTCCGCCAGCGCGCGGGCGGAGGGTGCCGCGCAGAGCTTCAATGTTTCTGTCAGCGACTACGCGACCTCTTACATGCTCGGAGGCGGGGTCGATTACTACATCTCCAACCGATGGGGTTTGCGGCCGGAGTTCCGCGTATTCCAGGGTCCGGAATACCGGATGACGGTGGGGATCTTCTACCGGTTCTGAGGTCGAGTTCGCGCCGTCCGTGACGTCCAGCAGGATCGAGGTGCGGCTTCGGAGCTGGGCCTCAGTACGGCGCGACGATCTCCGGCAGCGGGTCGAGGACTTCCATGGACCGCCGGATCAGGGCAATGCGCATCTCGTCCTTGAGCGCGCGGACCGCCGGTTCGGCCGCGATGTTGCGGAACTCGTCCGGGTCTTTTTCCAGGTCGAACAGGATCTCCTCGCCGTTGCGCCAGAAGCAGTACTTGGCCTTGGCGTCGCGGACGATCCGGTTGTCGCGGCTTTCCTGGTAGGCGAACTCCTTCGTCCGGCCGCCTGTCATCGCGGCGGTAAGCGAGAGGCCCTGGTTGCCTTTGGGCGGCGTAAGGCCGGCCAGGTCGAGCAGCGTCGGCATGACATCCACGATCTCGCAAAGACCGTCGACCTTCGCGCCGCGCGGGACGCCGGGACCGCGAAACAGCAGCGGGATGTGCATCGAGCCGTCGTAGGGCAGGGCGCTCTTGCTGTTCAGGTTGTGGTCGCCAAGATAGTCGCCGTGGTCGCTCGTCACCACGACGATGGTGTGCTCGCCGATGCCGCTCCGGTCGAGGGCGTCGAGAATTCGGCCCACGTTGTGGTCGAGGTTCGAGACCATCGCGTAAAAGAACTTGCGGTACTCGGTCCATGTGGACTCGGGCGTGCCGGCCAGGCGCTCCATCGCCTTCCTCACGCCCGGCGGCGCGTACTTCGCTTCGTTGTTGCGATACAGGCGCGGCGGCAGCCGGCGGTTCGTATATAGATCGAGCATCGACTGGGGCGGATTCAGCGGCGGATGCGGCGCGTAAAACCCGGCGTGGACGAAGAACGGCTTGTCCTTGCTCTCCTCGATGAACCGGACGGTTTCGCTCCCGACCCAATGGGCGTGCGTGGTTCGTTCGTCGCCCTCGAAGACATAGTAGTCGAACGCCTTGCGCTCACCAGGCATCGGGACGTTGGCCTTGCGGCGCACTTCGGGGCCTTGGGCGTCGAGCCAGCGGCCAAAGGCGTCGTCGTAACAGCCGGGCTCGTCGGACAGCCGCATCTGGTGGAAGGCGTACGGTGAATGGTATTCGCGATGGTTGCGCCCGCCGGCGTGCGGCCAGAAATGGAGCTTGCCCATCTGGCCGGTGTACCAGCCGTTCTCGCGGAGGATGTGGGTGAGCGTGACCTCGGTCTCGGGCATTTTGATGCCGTTGCGGAGGACGCCGTGGGCGTTCGGATAGCGGCCGCTGAACAGCGACGCGCGGTTCGGCGCGCAGGCCACACCGACGGTCTGCGCCTGTGTGAAGTTGACGCCTTCGCGGGCGATGCGGTCCATGTGCGGCGTAACGATGGCGGGGTTGCCATTGGCAGCGACATGGTCCCAACGCAGGTGGTCGCCGGTGATGAGGACGATATTGGGCGGGCGATTCCCGGGCCGCGCCTGCGGCGCGGAGTCGGATCTCGCGGTGGCGAGACCCGCGCCGGCCAGGGTGAAGAAGCCTCGTCGTGTGCTGCCGCCTCGGATCATGCCCTATGATAATCACACGATGGCGATTCG
>CAYPUQ010000705.1:0-2296 GCA_964413655.1 uncultured Solibacteraceae bacterium
TCGTTGGCGAGGACCACGAGGCCGTTGCCGTCGCGCGTGAACAAGGCCTGCCACACCAGCCCGGCCTCGAACGCACGGTGCTGCAACACACGAGCCCTCTTCGTGACGGGATCAAGAATGAGCAATTCGCTGCTGCCGTCGGCCGCAACCTTGGTAAACACGATGCCGGTGCTATCGTGCCAGGCCAGCGGAGCAACAAGAGCGACGTCCGCAGGAAACGCGGTGAGAACGGTGTGGACACCGCTCGCAAGATCGATGGAGCGCAGCTCGTAACGAAACGGATTCCCTCCACGGTTATTGCCGAAGGGGTACACCAGACGATCGCTATTCGAGGAGAATACGAAGTACGGCTCCGGGAAACCGATGCTCGAGGCATCAGGAAGCTGCCGTTCCGTTCCGGCGGCAATGTCACGAACGGCAACCGCGCTCACATCCCAGTCGATGAATGCCGCCAGCTTGCCATCGGGCGAAATCATCGCGCCGTCCTGCGCGTCCGGCCACACCGTGCGTACTGCCGGTTCGGGCGCTGGTTGTGCGCAAGCGGCCGATAGGGCGATCAGAACCGGTATCGCCTGAGTTGGAAGCCGAGTCGCCATGTGCTGCCAGCTGGTGTCAGCCGAGTCTACTCTCATGGACAAGGTACGCGCCATCCCTCTGCGAATGTGTCGGCCGCCTAACGTCTCCGCTTCAGCCGCGGCGCCCTCATGATCGCAGCGGGCGCCGTCGGCTGCAAGCGGCTGTTAGGCGCCGCCGGGCCGGGGCTGTAGGGGACCTTCCAACTGCGAGTTGCGCCGTCACCCCGGAGTTCGAGTGTCACCTGAAACTGGCGGCCAGCAAAGGGGCGCCAAGAATCGTCAGGCGGAGCGAATCCGACCCGCAGCTGGCTGCCTCCGCCTGAATCCGACTCAAGTTCGAAGAATGGACGGGGCTTCTCATATTCGTCCGGGAAGTAGGTCTCGGGCAGATTGATGACGTCCCTTAAACACGTTCCCAACGGCTGACCGCGGTTGGGCACATCACCCTCTTGGGCACCCGTCACCCGGGCAATCGCCAAGCCTAGCGCCTGTGACGTAACGATGACGCTGCACAGGTGGAATTTGAGATCTCGATTGAATGAAAATGCCGTAAGCCCCGTTTCATGAATGTCGGGATCTGGCCCCACCCCACCGTCCGGTAGCCCACGCTCGACAAAATACCCCCCAAACCGAGTCCCGCCCATACGGACCGTCATGAGGCGTAGCCGGCCCTGTTGATGCTTGATACGATTCACGACAAGGCCAATGTGTGATCGGTACGCGCGAACACTCTTCCCATAAGCCTTTATCGACGGGTGCTTTGCAAAGGTCACGTCATCTCGTGTGAACCCTTTGAGTACGCCAACACAGTCCTCCACGTGGTGCATCAGCGCGTGCAGCAGGCTCTCATATGAGTCGAGCAGTTCGTCCTTGTCCGATTGTTTACCCTGAGGCGCCGCAGAAGGAGGACTGACGACGCTGTCCAGCGCTCGCGTAGTGCGCGCGAGACGTTGAGCCACGGTTGCCACCGACGTGTTGTAGGCACCGACAGCGCTCCGAAGCCCGAGAGAGTGGTGCCTTGAATAAGCTGACGCGGGAACTTGGCCGAGCGCCACCGACGCGGGCAGGTGGTAGTTCCCACGGACGTCGATGTGGACTGTTACGTTCATTGTTTTGGGAGCCCAGAGCGCCTAACGTCCTGCCGCTCAGTCGCGGCGGCTCACGATCGCACCCGCCGCCGTCGGCTGCAGCGGCGGGTTAGGCAGCTCTATGGCTGCATGGCAATTACGTGACTCGTCGCGGGCCGAGGCCATGTCGCAGCAGGAGGGCCACGCCGACATATCCATAGCCAAGCACCAGAATATGGAGAAGGCCGAGAACCGCTACCGCCGCAAACGGTCTGGGGGCATCGAGTGCGAACCCGACGATGAGCGCCGCTGGAACGAAGATGCTTCCCATCAGGAGCGGCGCTCGGATCATGAGCCGGCGGGTCTCAACCTCCGAATGCCGGCCAACCCACCAGGTAGCCCAGATGGCCAGGCCCGTGTATGGTACGCCGCCGTATACAAGCGAATACGCAAGCATTTCCCACAGCAGACCCTCTGCGAGCCGAAGTCCGAAGTTCTTGGCCACGAGAATAACGATTGCCGGAACGAGAATCGGCAACCAGATGCTCAGCCGATAAACGCTCACGGTCGACATGGCAGTCTTTCTCCTCGAGTCTGTCTGCCTAACGTCTTGCCGCTCAGCCGCGAGCGGCACTCACGATCGCCCCGAATCAG
>CAYPUQ010000706.1:0-2290 GCA_964413655.1 uncultured Solibacteraceae bacterium
TTCGCCGAAGTGGCCCTGCCAGATGCGGTTCGCCATGACCCGGCCGAGGAGGGGGTTCTCGGGATCGGTGAGCCAGAGCGCGAGCGCTTTGCGGCGGCGCGGGACGAACAGGACGTCCTTGGGCTCGTTGATGGGAGGTCCGGGATGCAGCGCGGAGATGTAGCCGGGGTCTACCTTCTCGCCCTTGTGCTTGAACTCGCCGCGCACCAGAATGTGCGTGTCGGGGACGACTTCCTCATGGCCGAGGACGTTGGCAGTGGGGTAGCGGGCGGGCGCGCGAAGGTAGGCCTCGCCGAGGCGTTGGAGCATCGCGGCGCGATCCGGGTCCATGGGCGGCTGGCGGCGGGGCGCTTCGGCGCCGTCCTCGGTTTCTTCGGCGTTCTGGCGGGGGCGTCTTCCCCGGCCGCCGCCGCGGGCCATCTGCTTCAGGGCTTCGGCTTGGGCCATGAGGGGAAAGTTGCGCGAGTTCGTCTGCACATCGAAGAGGCTGACCAGGGGAATCTCGACTTCGACGCTGCCGGCGAACATGGCGGCGAGTTTGTAGTAGTCGCGCTGGCCGATGGGGTCGAACTTGTGATCGTGGCAGCGGGCGCATTCGAGCGTGAGGCCGAGGAAGGCGGCTCCGACGGTATCGACGGCGTCGGCCTGCCATTCGGCGCGGAACTGGTCGCCGTAGTAGGTGTACTCGATGGGGAACGATCCGATGGTGAAGAGACTGGTGCCGATCCGGCGCTTGACGTTTTCTTCCTTCTCTTTGGGCAGCTTCGATGCCCCCTCCAGTTCCATGTTCGTGGACCAGAGTTCGTCGGCGGCGATCTGTTCCTGGACGAAGGTCGTGTAAGGCTTGTCGTTATTGAAGGATTCGATGACCCAGTCGCGGTAACGCCAGGCGGTGACGAAGAAGTGGTCGGTTTCGAAGCCGGAGGTGTCGGCGTAGCGGACCAGGTCGAGCCAGTAGCGGCCCCAGCGTTCGCCGTAGCGGGGCGAGGCGAGGAGGCGATCGATCAGCTTTTCGTAGGCATCGGGCGACTGGTCGTTCACGAACTCGTCGATCTGTTCGGGGGTTGGCGGGAGGCCGTGGAGGTCGAAGTAGGCGCGGCGGACGAGGGTGCGCCGGCCGGTTTCCTTGGCTGGCTGGAGGCCTTTTTCCTCCAGCTTCGCCAGGACAAAATTGTCGATGGGGCTCCGCACCCAGGCGGGGTTCTTGACTTCAGGGACCGGGGGCCGATTGACTTTCTTGAAGGACCACCAGGAAGGCGCGGCGGCCGCGGCCGGGGCGGCCGTGTCCCAGGAGGCGCCAGCGTCAATCCAATCACGCAGGATGGCGACGTCCTCCGGGGGCAAGGCGGACTTGCCGGGGGGCATCTGGAGATCGCCATCCCTCTTCACCGCTTGATAGAGGAGGCTGCCGTCAGCGTTTCCAGGGACGATGGCGGGACCGCGTTTGCCTCCTTTCAGGAGGGCCTGCCGGTCGCGGAGGTCGAGGTCCGACATGAGGACTTGTCCGTGGCAGGAAACGCATTGTGCTTGGAGGATCGTTTGGGGCGTTTTGGCGCTGGGTCCGGATTGCGCGAGAAGGATTGTGAGCAGCCCTCCCGGCAGGACAACCAGCCCCATCCCAGCCACAAAATTCCGCGATAAGGCTCTCATATCACTCGGTTAGGGATGTTAGTTAAGATTATATATCGTTCGGACTCCCCCCGAATTTCCCCAGAGAGGATAGACCGCCCATGAATCATGAGAAGATTGCGCTGGTTACCGGCGCCGGAAGCGGAATCGGAAGGGCGTCGGCGCTTGCGCTGCAGGCCGCCGGCTATTCCGTGGCGCTGGCCGGCCGCCGCGCAGCCGAATTGGAAAAGACCGCCGCCATGGCGGCTCCGTCCGGCGGAAGGATGCTGCCGGTTCCGGCGGACGTGAGCGCACCGGATTCGGTGAACGCGCTGTTCGGCCGGATCAAGGAAGAGTTCGGCCGGTTGGACGTTCTGTTCAACAACGCGGGGTTGAACGCCCCCGGCATTCCGATTGAGGACCTGCCATTCGAAACGTGGAGCGCGATTGTCAACGTGAACCTGACGGGTGCCTTTTTGTGCGCGCAGGCTGCGTTCCGGATGATGAAGGATCAGACTCCGCGGGGAGGCCGGATCATTAACAACGGCTCCATCGCGGCGATGGCGCCGCGCCCCAACCACGTACCGTATACCGCCACCAAGCATGCGATCACGGGCATCACGAAGTGCTTCTCGCTGGACGGGCGCAAGTACGACATCGCTTGCAGCCAGATCGATATCGG
>CAYPUQ010000707.1:0-2287 GCA_964413655.1 uncultured Solibacteraceae bacterium
AACAGAGGAAGGCACAGTGAGCGTGGTTATGGCCGAAGCGGTGATTGTGGAGCAGGCCATTCTGAGAAGTGTAGGGCGGTGACAACCGCAAGACAAAAAGCGGGCCGCCAGTGAGGAGACCGGCGGCCCAAGGCAGGAGGATCAATTCTCGGTTGGCGCGGTGGCTATGATGGGCTTGCCCCGGTACAGGCCGGCGATCCACGGCGAGAAGAACCGGAACGGATAGTTTTGAATCCGGACCACAATGCGTTCCTCATTGCTGTCCAGACTTTCCCGCGTCACAACGACGTTATCGGCGGTGAGCCCCAGAAACGGCTGCGTCGTTTCGTCCTCGGGGGCGTTTGGCGAATTGTAGAGCACCATATTGCGGATGCCATCGATGTTCTGGAAATTTACGGCGCCGTACCGGGCCGCTGCCCGCGCTCGGTTGACCAGCCCCTGATGGAAAAACATGACCTGGCCGAAATCCAAAATCCCGATGATGGTCGCCAGCAGCGTCATTAAAACGAGTGCCGCCTCCACCAGGGTGGAGCCGCGCCGCTTCCGTTTACTTGGTTGTTTCATGCTAGCCCCTAAACTGGCGCCCAACGGCCGACGTAGGGGAAGGCCGCTCGCGGCTTGCCCTGTAGCGTAATCCGGCCGAAGATGCCGTTGATCTGGTAGTTCGTCACGTTTACGGTGACCCGCGCCGGGATGTTCTTCTCGAATATGACGGTGACGCTCACCTGTTCCGGCGACAGACCGGGCGCCACGGGAGTTCCCCCGGCTGTCGGCTGGCCGTAAACCAACATGTTCTTCACCGCGTTGGTATAATTCGTCGAGGGCGTCGCATTGGGGGAATCGTACGTCCGCTGGGCGGCGTATCGCGCCGCGGCCCGCGCATTGCTTTCCAGGTTATTGTAGACGTAGTAGGTGTAGCCGAACTGGTAGACGCCGCCCAGGACTGGAAAGACGACGACGCTCGCCAGGGCGAACTCCAGTATTGCGTTGCCTCGCTTCCGCCGTGCCCGCATGACGCCTCCTACTCGAGCAGCCGCGCCACGTAGGCGCCGGGCTGTCCCGCGCCCCCGTGAGATGCCCCCTGCACATACGCCCCGATGTACTCGGCGCAGAACGGCTGATTACCGCCTTTCGTGTACTCGCTCGGGTGTAACAGGAAGAAGGCGGCGAAACCGACCACCAGGTAGTCCGGACTCCAGGTGTTCAGCGGCACGAGCACGACCCGGCGTCCGTTGCCCGCGTCGTTGTTGACGTACTGAGCATACGTGGTGGCCTGCGAATCGGTGTCCTGGTTGACCCGGTTGATGAGCGAGTCGAGCTGCGTTTGTTTTGCGCCACCCGTCATGTCCACGATGTCGCCCACTGCGAGCGGGCGCGTTTGGTAATCGCCTTCGATGGCCTGCCTGATGATGGACGAACTCGTCTCTTCGATATAGCCCCGCTCCTCGCCGGTGGCCTTGGCCTTGTCGATGACCGACTGTACTTTGTCCCCTTCGCAGACGTTGTTCATCTTCGGGTTCGATGCCCACCGCAACGTGTATTGCTGGCCAATCTGCAATCCGAAGTGCGGCGGCGTGTTGTTATGTGCAATCGGCGAGAACGGGAACGTGCCTTCGCGAAGCCGCGTCATCGGCACCTGCCCGGCGACTGCCCGCGCACCGGTGTGGATGGTCGAGGGTTGCCCCAGCACCGGAACGAAATACATCGACACGTCGGCGCCAGCACGTACGCGCAGGAACCGGTAGTTGACCCCCGTCGCCGGGTTCGCCTCCCACGGACCCGTTTGAGCCTGCGCGAACTCCGTGACCGGATCCACGAAGTTCTGTGTCGCCATATTCCAGCGGTTCGTGTTCGCCGCCACCTTGTTGCGCGCCCGCTGAAAGCCGTTCTGAGTTCCGTCCAGTTCAATGACCGCCGCCAGCGCGGCCGAGTCGGTGAATGCCTGCGCTTCGTTGCGCACAATATACAGCCGGCCCAAATCGACAGCCAGTCCGAGCGCTCCCAACATCGCCACGGCAGACCCCGCGACCGCGATGAGCGCGAATCCCCGCCGCCGCCTGTCCGCCCCGAACACCTTCGGTATGGTCATTTCTCGTCTCCTGCTGCGATTGTAGGGAAGATGAACGGCCGTGTAACTCGGATGGTCGCCCTAGGTGTAGGGAGAAATGCCAATCAACAGGAGCTGGAAATGGCCTTACGGCCGCCGCCGGTTCCGTGATGGGTTATCGACGCGTCAGGCGAGCGCCTGCTTCATGTAGTCGAAACAGCGCCTGACCTCGGTCACGGT
>CAYPUQ010000708.1:0-2246 GCA_964413655.1 uncultured Solibacteraceae bacterium
CTGTTGCGGGCGGGCGCGGGCGTCGCGATCGGCGGCCGGTCGGCGGACGGCGTGAACCAGGCCGTGACCGAGTTGCGATCGGAGACCGGCGGCAAGGTTATCGGCCGCCATGGCGACGTGGCGCGGCGCGAGGACGTCCGGAAGCTCTTCGAGTATGCGGACACGGCGCTGGGCAAGCTCGACGTGCTGGTGAACAACGCCGGCGTGGGCGCGTTCGCGCCGGTCGCGGAGTTTTCCGAAGAGGATTGGACGCGGCTTCTGGGTACCAATTTGACCGGCGTGTTTCATTGCTGCCAGGAAGGGTTGGCGCGGTTCCGCCAGTCCGGCGGCGGCTACATTATCAACATCAGCAGTCTGGCGGGTAAGAACCCGTTCGCGGGAGGCGCCGTCTACAATGCCACGAAGTTCGGCCTGAACGGGTTAACCGAGGCGATGATGCTCGATCACCGGCACGACGATGTCCGGGTTACCACCATCATGCCTGGCAGCGTAGCGACCGAGTTTTCGCGGCAGGGCAGCGCCAGCGATTGGAAGATCCAGCCGGAGGACATCGCGGATATTGTTCTGTTCCTGCTGCGCATGCCGCCGCGCACGCTGGTGAGCAGCGTCGACGTGCGTCCGAGCAAGCCGCCGAAGCGCTGACGCAGTTTGGCATTGTCGTTGCTCTCTCCGCGGGTGGAGACGCAACCAACCATGAATTCCGCGGTCCTGCTCGATCCCACTCGCACAGGTCACGAAGCCCGCACGCTCGATGAGACTCTGCGCCGCCTGATTGTCGGCCAGGACGAGGCGATCGATCAGATTGTCAACATCTATCAGATGCACCTCACGGGGATGAATCCTCCGGGGCGGCCGGTCGGGAACCTGCTGTTCCTTGGCCCGACGGGTTCGGGCAAGACACGGATGGTGGAGGCGGTGGCGACAGGCTTGGCCGGAAACGCCAAGGCTGTCATCAAGATAGATTGCGGCGAGTTCCAGCACTCGCACGAGATCGCGAAGCTGATCGGCTCGCCGCCCGGCTACCTGGGTCATCGCGAGACGCATCCGCTGCTGAGCCAGGAGACGCTGAACCAGTACCATACCGAAGAGATGAAGCTGAGCTTCCTCCTGTTCGACGAGATCGAGAAGGCGAGCGACGCGTTGTGGAATTTGCTGCTGGGCATTCTGGACAAGGCGACTTTGACGCTCGGCGACAACCGGCGCGTCGACTTTTCGCAGGCGATGATCTTCCTGACGTCGAACCTCGGCGCTTCCGAAATGAGTTCCCTTATGAATCCCAAATTGGGATTCGGCGCGGCGGCGGGCGCAACGCCCGGCGCGAAGCTGGACACGAAAGTCGCGAAGAGCGGAGTTGAAGCGGCGCGCAAGAAGTTCACGCCGGAGTTCATGAATAGGCTTGATAAGGTCGTGGTGTTCCGCACGCTCGGGGAGAAGGAACTCCGGCGGATTCTGGACATCGAACTGGGATTTGTACAGGAGCGGGTGATGAGCGCGGGAGAGAATGGCTGCGGTTTCGTGCTCACAGTGGAGGCGGAAGCCAAGGATGTACTCCTGCGTGAAGGCACGGACACCAAGTACGGCGCGCGGCACTTGAAACGGGCGATTGAGCGGTTGTTGGTGCAGCCTTTGTCGAACCTGATCGCGACGCAGCAGGCGCGGAGCGGGGACTTGATACGGGTGAGCTGCGACGCGGGGGGGCGCGAGTTGAAATTTCACCGCGAACGCGAGTGCATGACCCCATTCGAGATGGCCCGATTCAGCGGCAACGAGTCGTTCATCAACGTCATGGCCGCCGCGCCGAAAGGCTTCTACGCCGAAGCCGGACGGACTCCGGTGCCGGCTTCGCGTCCCGCGCGCCGGTAGGCAGGGCCTGCACAACGCGGCGCCGTCGCGACGTGCACGAACTCCCTATGCTGACCGTAGCCAATTCACGGCAGCGGATGACCGATCCAGCGCGGTTGTTTTTGACAGAAGGCAACTGTATAGGCCGTTTCTTGAGTGGCTCAATCCGAATCGGTGTTTTACGACCTGCTCGAGCACGGCCAACGAGAAGCGGCGCGCCACAAACGCAAGTTCCGCTTCAAGCATAAGCTGCTGTCGATTGACTCCACGACGATTGCACTCAGCCTGTCCATGTTCGACTGGGCGCAGTACAAGCGCAGCAAAGGAGCGGTGAAACTGCTCCCTGGATTTGCCCAGCGGCAAAAGCGCCTCTTGCCCGCTGGAAGAAGCACCACCGCAGAAGC
>CAYPUQ010000709.1:0-2232 GCA_964413655.1 uncultured Solibacteraceae bacterium
CAGCGACACTGGGATCTTTACGCTATCGTGCGACAATGCGTAGATCCGCTCGGTCACGTAGTTCTTCTGGTCGAAGCCGCCGAGCACTTCGTCCTGCTTGAGCAGGGTTCGCTGCTTCGACTTCATGTTGTAGTCATAAACCGATTGCGGCGTCGTCAGCGAACTGTAGTTGTATCGGACGACCGCGGTGTCGAAGTCGTGATTCGCGGTGGGGTAGGCCGCGTAGGCCGGCTCGCCGAAGTCGATGTAGTATTCGCCGCCTCCCGACCAGGGCCGGATGCCCAACTGCAGCAAACCGTTCCGGCGCTCCACCACAACCAGGTAGTCGCGGAAGATCTCGATGTCGGAAAGCAGGGTATCGGGCCGGTGGGGAATAACCTCCCACCAGTTCTCCATGCCCGGCTTCTCCACCGGCGCCCGCATCAGGCGGAAGTTCTTCGCCTGGTGGTTGGTGCGAATGTAGAAGTGATCGCCGAAATGGTCCACCGAGTATTCGTGGTCGTGCTGCCTGGGCTGAAGTACCTCCAGCGCAGCCTCCGGCCGGTCCGCGTCGAGGTAGCGGTACTCGTCGCTCAACGTCTGCGACGAGCCGACCATGATGTACTTCTTCGATTTGGTTTTGAAGACGAAGCAGCGGAACTCTTCGTCCTTTTCCTCGAAGACGAGCCGGTCGGTGGAGGTATCCGTGCCGAGAGTGTGGCGGAAGATCTGGTACGAGCGCAGCGTTTGCGGATCCTGTCTGGCGTAGAAGACCGTCTTGTTGTCGTTGGCCCAGGCGAATGACGGCGTAACGTCGGGGATTATGTCCGGCAGTTCTTCGCCGGTTTCGAGATTGCGAAATCGGAAGGTATAAAACCGCCGGCCCACGGTGTCGGTGGCGTAAGCCATGATCTTGTTGTTCGTGCTGATATCGATCGTCCCGACCGAGAAGAACCCGTGGCCCTTCGCGGCCTCGTTGCCGTCGAGGAGGATCTCCTCGGCGGCGTCGAGCGACCCCTTCTTCCGGCAGTAAACGGGGTAATCTTCACCCTCGATCGTCCGCGTGTAGTAATAGTAGCCATCCTTGCGGTAGGGTACGGACTCGTCGGTCTGCTTGATGCGAGTCTTGAACTCCTCGAACAGCGTCTTCTGGAGTTCCTTGGTGTGCGCCATCGACTCCTCGACGTAGCGGTTCTCCGCTTCGAGGTACGCGATCACATCGGGGTTGTCGCGTTCGCGCAGCCAGTAGTATTCGTCGACGCGGGTGTGATTGTGCTTAACAAGCTTATGCGGGTTCTTCTTCGCGACAGGTGCTTCCATTTTTCCGGTGTTCTTTTCCGCCGCCGGAGAGGGTAACACGGCGGCGAGCAGGCAGAGTCCGAGCGGGCAGGTGAGAATGCGGTTCATCCTGGTCTCCTACGGGGGATGCCTTCAGTATGCACCACCGGCGGGAGGTTGTGGTGGGCCTAATTCCCCGCCATTTTTGCGAGAGCGGCGGCGCCTGCCGACCCAATCTGCGCGTCCTGCTGCGACGTGACGCCGCTGACTCCGATGGCGCCGATCACGTTTCCGTCCACGGTGAGCGGCAACCCGCCCTCCACAGGCATCGCGCCCGGCAGCATCATGATCGCCTGGCGGCCACCGGCGAGGGCGTCCTCGAATGCCTTCGTCGGGCGGCGGAACTTGAAGGCGCTTTCCGCCTTGGCGATGGCGACATCGACGCTTCCGATCTGGGTGCCGTCCATGCGCTGGAGGTAGATCAGCTTGCCGCTGTCGTCGAGAACGGCGATCACGACGTTCCACTTGTTCTTGACCGCTTCGGCCTCGGCGGCGGCGGCGATTTTCTTAGCAGCATCGAGTGTGAGCGTCCGCTTCGTGGCAAGCTGAGCGGCAGCGGCGGCGGCCAGGAACAGGGCCATGGCGACGGCGGCGAGTAGTTGTTTCCTCATAGGATGGTTATTGTATCGAAGGCCGTGTCCGCGCGCGGAACTGACCATTGTTTCGCGCGGCGCTACGTTGAAATGAGGAAAGTTGGGGGGGAGAAGCGCAAGCCATGACCGGAATGGAATCCACTACGTAACCGACGAGCAGGGCTACAAGGTCGCCGTGCAAATCGACCTCAAGGTGCACAGGGCGCTGTGGGAAGAGATTCAAGACGACCTTGCTTTGACAACAAGATCATCTTTCAGACGGTCCATGGAAGCAACGGTCACCCCAAGCGCAGCGTTCCCTTGCTCCCCGGGATTTCAGGGG
>CAYPUQ010000710.1:0-2230 GCA_964413655.1 uncultured Solibacteraceae bacterium
CGCCCGACGCGCCGGGGTCTGCGCGCGCGGTGCAGGCGGCTGAGGTGTGGGCGCAGGTCGAAGCCTCGCCAGCACATCGGCCGATGTCGCACCGCGAGTTGCTACACTATCCGGGTCGCCGTACCCTCGCAGCACCAGCTGAATGGTGCCCTGGCCGATTGCCACAGCCAGTCGCTCGGCCTCATCTGGCTCGACCTCCAACGTGGCCGTAGTCGCATGAATGGGTCGGCCGTCCTGTCCACGCTCCACCTGCGTGCCCACCGATAGCACGCGCATGTTCTCCATGAAGAGCTTGGCGATCTGCTGCGACCGGTCCGTGGAGCCGGGAGGCAGCGTGGTCAGCAGCACATCCACCCGGCTGTTTGGTTGAATGAGCCCGCTGATCCCGGCCACGTCGTTGATCCGCACGGCCATCGCCCGCTTCCCAGGGTTGATCTTGATCTCGAGGCCCGGGCCGGTGCCTACCGGAGCCAGACGCCCCTCGAGTATAGCCTCACCCTTGAACACGGGGATCCGCGCCACTCGGCCCACGACCGAGTCGGCCGAGCGAAAGGCGTTGGCGGGGATCACCGCCACGGGCCAATGCTCGGTGGCGAGCGCGGCTCGCGTGAGCTGCCCCCCCTCGGGGACGTCCTGCATGGCCACGATCACTGGCGCGGTCGCTACACGGCTGCTCTCCTTAGCCCGCTCCAGGAGAACGTACACGCCGTAGGTGGCGGCTAGCGCCACACCAAGTGCTCCATAGAATACCATTGAGTAACGTCGGTCTGCCATGCTGAACCACCGGTGGAGAGTCACTTCGGAAGGTCGGCCACCCTGCTCGCCGGCCGTGGAACGCAAGAATTACGGAGTAGTGTTGTCCGCGAACTCCAGTCTGAACACCGCCTTCTGCTGCATAGGAATCGAGCCCATCTTGAGCATAGGTGCGAGGGGCGTGATCGGTACGAATGTGTAGACGGCCGACACCTCCATCATGCCATTGTCCACATCCGGGTCCACTGTGACGTCGTCCTTCGTGAGCGCCTCTCCGCCGAGCTGATACGCGAAGTCCACCACTCGCTGCTTGATGTCCTCAATGTTGTCCGGCTCCTCCGGATACTGGAGCACCGCACCGTACCGCGCTCCCTCGCGAACCGCAGATGTCAGGTTGTTGAGCGTATGATAGGCGCGCCCGAAGTCGACGATCCCGAAGACGACCAGCAATAGGATCGGAACAACCAGACCGAACTCGACGACGATGCCTCCATCATCATCGCGACCAAACCCCGCCAATCGCCTCATCGTATCTCACCTCCCGGCGAGTAACCCTGGAAACCACATCGCAATCAATAACCCGGCGGCCAGCGCGACCGCGTACGGTACGCGATGCCGAACGGCTACCGGATCGGCCGCAATGCCCAGCACCTTCGGGTTCATCGTTCCTACCCACATGGCGGTCGTCATTCCGCCCCACCCTCGCTCCCAGACGAGCCAGCCGACCGTGAGCGCACCACCGATGAGGGCGGCATACACTGACGCCTCCACCGCCCCCCAGCCGCCAATCCACGCGCCGGCCGCGGCGATCAACTTCACGTCACCGGCACCCAGCCATCGCAGAAACCAGAACGGAAGCCAGATCGCGAAGCCGACGCCTACGCCGGCGAGCGCCCTTGTCAAACCCTGCAGTCCCGACCAGGTCAGCAGCGAGGAGAGTATCCCCACTGCCAGGATCACGAGCACCAAGCGATTTGGGATACGCCTAGTGCGCATGTCCGAGACTGCAGCGAGAATCAGGAGGGCTGAGAAGACGACTCCCAGGCCTACGCTATACAATGAATCCATCAACTCGTGCGTCCTGGCGGAGCAGCACCGGCGACCGCACTAAATCGCTGGCCGCCGGTCGCCCGGCCGCGCGCGATCAACAGCCGTTCGCGCCGCAAGCCTCCAGGTTGTCGCCGATGTTGCTAAACCAGGCGATCACCTTGTCCTTGAACGCGATCAGGGCGATAGAAAGACCCAGCACCAACACGACGATCAGCAGGCCGTACTCGGAAACAACACCGCCGTCCTCTTCCGTGATGAAGGACTTGATGAGAGCAGTAACGCGGTCCATGGCTTCCTCTCCTTGAGGAATGGTGTGAATTCCCGGGGGCCCGGGCGGGGACTACTACAAGATCAAACGCTGGATCGGGACTAGTGTCCATGTCCGACGCCGTCAATCTCTGCTTTTGACTCGACCAGTGGCCAAGCC
>CAYPUQ010000711.1:0-2225 GCA_964413655.1 uncultured Solibacteraceae bacterium
CGTTCGCCTCGAAAGCTTTGTTCACATCGGGTTACGACCGTCTTGTTTGCCTGAGCGACTGTCGGGCTTTCGATTGCAGCAGTGCCAGCAGATGAGTGACGTGACAGGTAGTTCTCGACTTTGGCCGCTTCGCCCGCATTCAGCTTCCCCTCTTGGGTCTGCGTCACCAAAGTCGATCTCAAGACCGAGTCTAACCTGACTGCCTCACCAACTCCGCGCCGCAATACTTACAATGCCGCGCATCCGAATCGTGGCCGTCCTGGTCGCAGCTTGGGCAGTGCCGGTTGCCCGGCCAGTGGCGCGTCGCCTGGGCGAGTTCCACCGAAACGATGCCAGTCGGGACGGCGATGATGCCATACCCCAGTACCATCAGGAGTGCCGCCAGCACCTTTCCGAGCGGCGTCACCGGTGCAACATCCCCGTATCCTACCGTCGTCATCGTCACCACGGTCCAGTACATCGACTGGGGGATGCTCGAAAACCCACTCTGCTCGCCCTCCACCAGGTACATCACCGCACCCATCATCACCACCACCGATCCCACCGCCGTCAGAAATACCGTGATCTTTGGTTTACTCGCCGCCAGCGCGGCGCGGAGAATCTGCGCCTCCTCCAGATAGGCGCCCAGCTTCAAAATCCGGAAGACCCGGATCAGCCGCAGCACCCGCACCGATAGCAGGGATTGCGCTCCCGGAACGAAGAAACTCAAGTAGCTCGGCAGCACGGCCATCAGGTCGACAACGCCGAAGAAACTCCGCGCATACCGTACGGCGCCCCGCGCCGAAAGCAGCCGCAGCACGTACTCCACCGTGAACACACCAGTCAGCCCCCACTCCAGCCACCGCAGCGGCGTTCCGTACTGCTCCCGGAAGTCCGCCACGCTTTCCAGCGAAACGGCGGCGACGCTCGTCAGAATAAGCACGAGAAGCGCGACGTCGAACAGCCTCCCGGCTCGTGTCCCCGACTCGAAGATCACTACGTAAAGCCAGTTTCGCCACGCCGCCCGCCGCTGGGTTCCTTGTTCCGTCATCTGCTCAGTGTATGCGCTCCCGAACAAAGCGGCGAACCTGCCGGCCATGTCTTCCGTACAATCTACTAAGGAAGATCCGCCGGAAGGTACGCATGGATACTCTGTCGCTGTTTGGCGTCGCGCTCGGACTCGGGTTCCTGTCTGGCGTCCGCCTTTACGCCACGGTCCTAACCCTCGGGCTGGCCCTCAAGTTCGACCTCCTCGATCTCAACCCCGCCTTCCAGAGCCTCGAAGCCCTCAACGACTGGCGGATTATGTCGATCGCCGGCGCCGCCGTCCTCATCGAATTCGTCGCCGACAAGGTCCCGTGGCTCGATAGCCTCTGGGATGCGGTTCACACTTTGGTCCGCCCGGTCGGCGCGGCCCTACTGGCCGTTGCGGCGGCCGGGTCGGTGAGCCCGATCTTGCAGTGGATCCTCGCGCTGCTCGCGGGTTCGGTAGCTTTCGGCAGCCACGCCACAAAGGCCGCCGCGCGCCTCACCATCAACCACAGCCCCGAGCCGTTCTCCAACATTGCGGTCAGTTCGTTCGAGGACGTGCTGGTACCGCTCGGCGCCTTCTACACGCTACGCCACCCAGTCATCGTACTGGCGCTGGTCCTGATCTTCGCCGGTGTGTTCGTCTTTCTGGCGCCGGTCGTCTTCCGCGCGATTCGCGTCGAACTGGCCGCGATCGCCGCGATTCTCGGCCGCATGATCGCCGGCGATGGGGACGCCCCGCTCGAAGTGCCCAAGATCGCCCCGGAACTCTCGCCGGCCGAGAAAGCCGCCCTCATCCGCCGGCACCTTCGTCCGGTCTCCACGCCGCTGCCCGCCGGACACCTCGCATACCTGGCCAGCGAACTCGGCCTCCGCGAAGAACCGCCCGCCCTGCGGGCCGTTCCCAGCAAGGGCATGCGCGGCCTCCACGGTTCCGTCGGCTACATGTGCCTGGTTGGCGAAGATCTGGTTTTCGTGACTCGCCGTTCGTGGCGATACCGTCTCCGCCGGATGCCGCTGGCGGATCTCGGCGAGGTCTCATTTAAGACCGGCCGCCTTTTCGATCGCTTGGTTCTCCTCCAGAGCAAGAAAACCGTCCGCTTCGACCTCTTCAAGAACACCGCCCGCGAGGCCGCCGCCTTCGCGGCTGCCTTGAACGTCCGGGCCTGACTCAGCGCCCTAACGGTTCCAGCAGAAAGTTCAATTCCACCCGCTCG
>CAYPUQ010000712.1:0-2222 GCA_964413655.1 uncultured Solibacteraceae bacterium
CTATGCCGAAGACGAGCGGCTTTACTCCATCGGCATGAAAGCGCCCATCGAGCCCACCGAGTTCGTGATGGGCTCCGCTTACGTGGACTTCCGGAACAACCAGGAGGTCTTCGAGTCCGTCACCTCCTGGTCCGGCATTTTCGACTGCGACTTGACGGAGATGAACCCGTTGCGCATGAGTTGTGCGCATGTCGAGCAGACCTTTCTGCCAACGCTTGGCGTTTCGCCGGCCATCGGCCGCAACTTCACTGCCGGGGAAGACCGGCCGAACGCACCGCCGGTCGCAGTCGTCACGGACGCCTTGTGGCGCGGCCGGTTTGGCGGCGACCCCGGGCTGCTGAACCGCGTCGTCTCCATCGACGGCCGCCCCGTGCGAGTCATCGGTGTGCTGCCGGCCGGTTTCGAATTTCCGACGTTCGCCCCGGTGGACGTGCTGCTTCCGCAGCAACTTGACGAGACGGCGCAGCGCCAGGGGAGCGGCCGTCTGCTGCGACTCTACGCCCGCCTCAAGCCGGGCCTCACGGAGGCGCAGGCCCGCCAGCAACTGCAAGCACGTGTCGACGAGGCCCTGCAGACCGTTCCGCCCCAATTCCGCGGAGAAGTTAGCTTCGTCATGCGTACGCTGCGGGAACGCCGGATCGAGGCCGTGAAGCAGGCCTCGCTGATCCTCTTTGGCGCGGTGCTGGCGCTGCTATTGCTTGCCTGTGCCAACGTCGCCAACCTTCTGCTCGCCCGCACAGCCAGCCGGGACCGCGAGGTGGCGGTGCGGAGCGCGCTCGGCGCCGGACGCTGGCGGCTCATTCGGCAGCACCTGGTGGAGAGTCTCCTGCTCGGCGGGCTGGGGGCCGCGTGTGGCTGTGTCGTAGCGTGGGCGTTGCTGCGCCTCTTTATAGGCGTCTCGCCGGAGGCGATTCCCCGCTTGCAGGAAGCCTCGCTCGACCTCCGGGTGTTGCTGTTCACGATGGGACTCGCTTTGCTCTCCAGCCTGGCGTTCGGCATTCTCCCCGCGCTGGCCATCCCAAGCGGCGAAGCACTCACGACGAGGCAGGGTGCCGGAGCCCGGCGGACTTGGCTCCGCCCCGCGCTGGTCTCGGCACAGATCGCAATCTCGCTCGTGCTACTCACTGGAGCGGGCCTGTTGCTCCGCAGTTTCTGGAAGCTACAAAGGGCCTCGCTCGGCCTGCGGACGGAAAGTGTCGTGACGGCCGAGATGACGTTGGGCCAGCAGCGTTTTGCCGAACAGCACGCGCGGATGGCCTTTTTCGAGGGAGTCGAGGAACGTCTGGCGGCGTTGCCCGGTGTCACCGCTTTGGGCTTGAGCGACTCGCTTCCGCCCTCCGGCCGTACAACCACGATGATCTTCTCGCTCATCGATGTCGAGGGACGGCCGCCGGCCGAGGGCGGAACTGGCGGCATGGTGGTCTGGCGCGCCGTCACACCGGGATACTTTCGCGCGCTCGGTATCCCGATCCTTCGCGGGCGTGCCTTCACGGAGGAAGACCGCCAACCGGATCGCCAGGTCATCATTGTGAGCGAGTCCCTTGCCAGACGCCTTTTCCCCGGCGAGGAGCCGTTGGGCCGGCGAGTCCGTCCCGGACGCTCCGGGGAATGGTTGACCGTCGTCGGCGTGGCCGGTGATGTCAAGAATGGAGGCCTCGCTCCGGCGCCGGATCCGGAGTACTACCAGGTCCGGAAGCGCACGCCGGATCAAGGCATCGGCAACCGCATGCTGCCGTTTATGCAGCGGCGCGCCAACGTCGCTTTGCGCACCCAGTTGGCGCCAGGAGCGGTTGCCGATTGGGTGCGGAAGGAGGTTGCGGCGCTGGACCCGACGATTCCCGTCACCATCGAAACGCTCGATCAGCGGGTATCGCGGCTGGCGGACCGGCCCCGGTTTAACGCGATGCTGTTGGCCCTGTTCGCGGTCACCGGTCTCGTACTGGCCGCGGTCGGCCTGTACGGCGTGGTGACCTACCTGGTGCTTCAGCGCACACAAGAGATCGGCGTGCGGATGGCGCTCGGCGCAACGGCGGGGAATATCCGGCGGCTCGTCCTGTCGCGGGCATTGCGCTGGACGGTGGCTGGCACAATGGCGGGGATCGCCGGCGCGTTTTCTCTGTCCCGCTACCTTCAGGGTCTGCTGTTCGAAATCGGCGCGAACGACCCGTGGACGCTTGCCTGCGTCACGGCTCTGCTCGCCGCCATCGCGCTGTTCGCCGCGT
>CAYPUQ010000713.1:0-2211 GCA_964413655.1 uncultured Solibacteraceae bacterium
TCTCACCGGAGACAATGTCTAGTTTGCCGTCGCCGTTCACGTCGGCGAAGGCGCATGCCTCGTTCGCGCCCAGGTCGAGAGTGTGGCGCTCGAACGGGATATCGGGCGGGCGGCCGACAGGCAACGCCAGCGCCGTCGCAAGCGCCAGGACGGGGAATCGGGCGATGATGCTCATTGCCGCGATTGTATCCCACCGTCCGCCAGTTTCCAGTCCTCGTCGAAATACCCTGCGTCCACGACGTTGCCATCGAGCGCGAGTATCGCGTAGTCGCCGAAGCGGGGATAAAGCAGCGCGTTCGTGCCGCGAAACTCCTTCTCGCCGAATGAATGGCCGGTGTTCAGGACGACGTACTTGTCCGGGTTCAGAGGGTTCGGATAGATCATGACGAGGAAGTGCGACACGGCCGGATAGGTCTGGCCGCCGGCGCGGATGGCGTTTGCGTCCCACTGAATGGGTAGTTGCTTGGCGATCTTTCGCAGCACCGCGTTGCTCGATGGATCGCCGAACAGCACCAAGTGATGGTTCCGGATCTCGTCGTTTCGCAGCGCGGTGTCGGTGGTTGTCCGCGGATTGCCGCGCAGCCATTTCGGGAAATCGGTCCGAAGCGTTTCGAGACGACCGTCGATGGCCTTTGCGGCGGCCGCGTGGTTCGTCTTGCCGGTCCCACGGACAACCAGGAACGAATCGAGAAAGGCGTCGTCAATGGGACCTTGAAGGCCGTGCTTCTTGGCGAGGCCTGTCGGTGCGGTTTGTGAGACGCGCCAGACGCCCGCCTGCTGTTCGAGGCTTGGTCCGCGGCCCGCGGGAGCTTCCAAGGTCTGGCCATCGATTTCGATGTGGCCGCCGCGGTCCAAGGTAAGCCGAGCCACGTTTCGGGTGCGGACCGACGTGCGCTCTCCCTCGCGCCGTGCGTCGACTTCGGCACGCCGATAGTGTTGGTGCAGCCGGTCGACTCGCACCCAGTGGCAGCGGTTGTAGCGCAGCGTGTAAGTGACGAAGAGCACCTCGGCCGGCACCGCGCGCGACTCGGCCAACGCGCGGGTGAGGAACTCTTCGGATTGGCGGTGGCTGTCGGGATGCCACCGGTGCTCCGTTTGCGTCCCAACGAGGAAGAGCGCGCGAAGGTTGGGGATGTCGAAGCCTTCCGCTACCAGCTTGTCGCGAACGTTCACCGAGGCCTGGAGTTGCTTATCCAGTTCGCCGCCGTAGCCGACGAAGGGGACGTTGACACCGTTCCGCGCGTAATCCGCGGCGTCGTAGATGTGCATCGCTTTCGTTTCCCACTCCGGCGGGTTCGGGATGCGCGCGTAGTTCCGCGTCTCGGTGAAGCCGGCGCCCGCCTCGAAGGCCGCCCAGCGGTCCGGGTAGTGTAGGCCGAGATGCCAGGCGCCCGCTCCGCCCATCGAGAACCCGCGCAGAACGATGTCGCCGTCTCGCACCCGGTAGCGCGACCGCGCCGACTCCATCGCTTCGAACACGTCCGTTTCGCCGGCCCAGCGATAGGCGTTATTCGTGCGGCCGAAGACGTGGAGTTCGATGCAGTCTGGCGGCGGTGCGGGCGGTTCTTTGCCGGGCGGCGGAAACTCGGCCGAGGTGATGAAGCTGACCTCGTTGAGCCTGGCGTTCCGGCCATGGAGGACCACGTCCAGCCGGTAAAGCTTGGCGGGGTCGTAGCCGTCCGGCAGCGCCATGATGTAGGGTTGCACGCTGCCATCGACGCGGGAGCGGTAAGCGCGCACGACGCGCCCTGTCCGCGAAGTCCAGGACGGTTTTCCCGCGCGCAGTTCGGCCGCGCGTTGGAGTCCGCTGTCGATCACCCGCAGGGTGTTGTCCGCGGATTGCTTCACGAAGAACTCCTCGGGGTAGCGTAGAATCCAGTCGGCCGCTTTCTGGTAGATTTCGACGTCGGCGAGCAGCTCCGGCCGCAACTTGTCGGAGCGCAACTTCCGCACCGCAGCCGCGAGTTCGGCACGCTTCTGTTCGATCCGCGCGCGCTGTTCGGCGGAAGGCGGAAACGGCTCCGATTGCTGCTGCGCGGCCGCGATTGCCGCGCCGCCGGCGACCAGCGCTACGATGAAAGAAAGCCTCATAACGAACCTGTATTATACTGAGGGGAGGCGACTTTCTCCCTCCGTGGCGCTATCGTCTAAGGGTTAGGACGGAGCCCTCTCAAGGCTCAAATACGGGTTCGAATCCCGTTAGCGCTACCA
>CAYPUQ010000714.1:0-2206 GCA_964413655.1 uncultured Solibacteraceae bacterium
CACATCCCGGAACCAGGCGAACGGCTCGACTGCATTCCGCTTGCACATCGCGATGTAGCTCAGCAACATGGCTGCCGTCTTGCCGCCGTTGTCGCTGCCGAAGAAGGTCCAGTTTCCGCGACCGATGGCGATGTCCCGATTCGCCCGCTCGGTGGCGCCATTGTCGATCTCCGGATCGCCATCCTGGAGAAAGCGCGTCAGCGCCTCCCACTGGTTTAGCGCGTAGCGCACCGCCCTCGCCGCCGGGCTCTTCGGCAGAACCTCCTCCCGGATGTCGAGCAGATACTTGTGGAGCCTCTTCATCACGGGGACCGACGACCGCCGGCGCAGCTCGGCGCCTTGAAGAAATACCGGCGCGCATGCATCCAACACCCTACCTCGATCAGCCCGCGGGCGGGTTTGAAAAATGCATCGTAAACCGAGTAGGCATCGGCCTGCAGGTATCCTCGGTATCCTTCCAGAAACTTCGCCGGACCATCCCGGCTTCGCGTCGGCGTGTAGTCGTAGACCACCACCGGATGATCGCGATCGCCCACATACGGCCAGATCCGTCCGGTCCGCGCAGCGCCGTGAACTCAAATGGAGATCCGTCGGAGGCGAGCAAATCTCCACTGTCGGCACGAGGTCCTACCGGAGCACCGACCGCGTCCAGACCAAACCGGTAGAAACCCGCGTCGACGTCGATGGTAACAATAGTCGATGCCGATCCAGTTGTGACCAGCAGAAGGAGAAGAAAAACGCGCCAAGAGATCGTTTCATAGTGTAGTCTGCTGCGAGCTATTAGGTGGCGATCATCCGGTGTCAATGAAAAAATCAAAAAAACGAACAAACGACGACCGGGAGACGATGGATTACTTTCGGTACTACCATACCAACTGGTACACCACAAGATGCGACGAGGTTAGTGTTATGTTACTCCTCCTCTCCGCCGCGCGAGCGGCTTTCCGATGCAGAAACGCCCACCAAGAGGACCAAGAGGCAAATTTCACCTTGACATGACGGACAATTTATGATATTCAGAGTTTATTATATGTTTAAGGCAGGAGTGATGACCATGAAAGTATCCAGTCTGTTGCTCATGCCGCTCGCTTGCGGCCTCCTCGCGGTGTCCGTTGCCGCACAGCCTCTCACCCCCGTGGAACAGCTTGGGAAGGAACTGTTCTTCGACAACATCTCATCTCCGAGCGCCTCGATGTCTTGCGCGAGTTGTCACGCCCCGAAGGCCGGCTGGGTCGGCGGTGTTGCCGGGCTCAACCTGCACGGGGCGGTTTACCCCGGGGCCGCGCGCCAGCGTTTCGGCAACCGGAAGCCCCCGACTTCCGCATATTCAACCTACGCGCCGAACTTCGGCGAGGCCGATGGCGAGTTCATCGGAGGCGTCTTCTGGGACGGCCGTGCCACGGGCGAGCGACTGGGGAACGCGGCGGCCGACCAGGCCCTGGGTCCGTTCCTGAATCCGGTCGAGCAGAACATGCCAAGCGCGCAGGCCGTGTGCGACCATGTGGCGCGCTCGAAATACGCCAATCTCTTCATCGCGGTCTGGGGCTCGCTGGATTGCGGAGAGGGCGGCTACCAGGTCGCCTTCAACCGGATCGGATGGTCGATCGCGGCCTACGAAGGGTCGGCTGAAGTAAGCCCATTCAGTTCGAAGTTCGACGCGTATTGGCGGGTCTGCCGGGCAGCCGGATTCTCCGCCGAGGCGTGCGGACTGGCCGAAGGCGGGAAAGGCGACCTCGATCCGCAGGGCATTCTGAGCGAGCAGGAATTCGACGGGCTGATTGAATTCGGCGAATATTGCTCTGCGTGCCACGTCAGCCACGTGGAAGGACCCGGCGGCCGGCCGCCCTTATTCACGGACTTCCGGTTCGCCAATATTGGCGTGCCCAAAAACCCGGCCAACCCGTTTTACAGAATGGACCAAGTGCTGCTCGACGACGGCCTGCCGATCAATCCGGAGGGCGCGCTCTACATCGATCGCGGCCTCGGCGATTTTCTGCGGACTTTCATGCACACAAAGCCGGAATGGGCCGCCAAGGCGTATGAGAACGACGGCAAGTTCCGCACTCCGACAGTGCGCAACGTGGACGCGCGGCCGGGACAGGGATTCGCCAAAGCCTACATGCATAATGGAGTTTTCAAGAGCTTGGAACAGGTCGTGCATTTTTATAATACGCGCGACGTGCCGGCTGAGAATTGGCCGCCTCCG
>CAYPUQ010000715.1:0-2192 GCA_964413655.1 uncultured Solibacteraceae bacterium
CAGAACCGCCAATTCGCAGATCGCCGGCAATGCGGAATTCGAGGCCAACTGAGAGTATTCCGCGCTCATTGTTGCCGGCGTTTACGCGAATCCGAAGAGCGACGCCCGTCAAGTCGCAACTTAGCGCTTATGAGGAGGCTGCCCAACGCGCTGCCGGCGGCCGGTGATAGAATCGGGGCGCTGTCATGGGTGGTGTACTGTTGGTGTTCCTTCTGGCGACTTCGGCGGAGGCGTTCGCCCAGATATCGTCTTCCACATTCCGCCATCACTACATCGCGCGCGAGATGCCGGTCGGCAACGTTGGGTTCGGCGCCCCGGCTCTGGCCGACTTCAACCGCGATGGGAAGCTGGATTTCGCCGTTGTGGACCGGTCGAACCGCACCTTGTACTGGTTCGAGTACCGGAGCGCCAGCGAGTGGCGCCGGCACACGGCCGGCCAGTTGGAGTTGATTCAGCTCGGCGCGGTGGCGACGGACGTGGATGGCGACGGCTGGACGGACATCGTGGCCGGAGGCTATTGGTTCCGTAATCCCCACAATCCCGGCGCGCGGGCATTCGAGCGTTTCCGGTACGACTCCCGGATTCGGGCGGAGATTCACGACATGGCGGCCGCCGATATCGACGGCGACGGGCGGCCGGACATCGTGGCGCTCGGCGACCGCGACGGCTTGTTTTGGTACAAGATTCCAGCCGATCCGGGGCGCGATGCCGACTGGCCCCGCACGCTCATCACGATGAAGGTGATCGACTCCCAGGACGATATTCACTCCGGGTTCTTCCCCGGCGGCGTGGGCGATCTCGATGGGGACGGCGACGCGGACATCGTGCTGCCGGACCGCTGGCTGGAGAATCAGGAAGGCGGAACGAAGTGGGTGGAGCATCGCATTCCTTTTGGCCGGCGCGGACCTTGGGGTTTGTCCTCACGAAGTTGGATTGCCGATCTCAATGGCGATGGCTACCCAGACATCGTGATGACGGACTCCGACGGCCAGAATTCCGGCCTGGCCTGGCTTGAGAACGATGGGAAGAAGCCTCCGTCGTTCCGGGTCCACTACCTGGCCAATCGCGCGCCAGGAACGCGGGGCTCGTTCCATTCGCTGGTGGTGGCCGATTTCGACGGGGACGGCGATGCCGATATTCTGACCGCCGAGCAGGAGGATCCGAGCATTCTTCCGCAAGGCGCTTCTCCGCGCTGGCTTCTCTTCGAGAATGTGGGCGGCGCCGGGGTGAACTTCGAGGAAAGAGTGATCCTCGACGCGCGCCTGGGCGGGCACGACGTGCAGGTGGGCGACGTGGATGGCGACGGAGACCTCGACATCGTCTCCAAGATCTGGCGGGTCTGGCCAGGCAACGGCAACCAGGGCAAGGTTCACATCGATTACCTGGAAAACCTGACGAATCGCAGGTAGATCCGCGCGCTCGCTTTCCCGCAAAAACCCTATTGGTTTTTCGAGAAATTCAGGATAATATGGCGGTCTAAGACTGCATTGGAGGGCGCCCATGCCAAACACTTACGATGCCAGCCAGGTGATGGAGGTTGTTCTGACCCGGTACGAGGGGTATCTGCCGTCCGGACTTGCGCCGCGGGTCCGCGGACTGAACCCGGCGCGCGTCTTTCGCATTCTGCCGGAGTCCGAGTACCGGCAATACTTCGGAGCCGTGTTCCGGAATTTCTTCGCGGCAATCAACGTATGCGCGCTCGGCGGAACGAAGCGAATGATCGGCATCGCGAACGACAGCGTGAACGATCCCTTCAGTAGTATCGCCTGTCCGGCGTTCTGCGCACCCGCGGTCGAGGTGACCGATCGGGTGATCTACGTGAACCGCGACCTCGGCGTGACGGTGGGCACTCTCTACCACGAATTTATCCACTATCTTTCGCACCCGAATTTCTACCCGGAGTTCTATTCGCTCGGCGGGCGGAATCCGGAGATCCTGGAAGGCGTGACGGAATACCTGACCCGCCGCATCCGGCAGGATGTGGCCCACGACCGGTACAGCCAAGGCAAATACCAAACGTGGTTCAAACGAACCTCCCACGATATGGGCGGCGATCCAACGGCGACTCTGGAAGAACTCGCGGCACTCGCATTCCGGGGCGACTTCTCGTGCATGCCGAAGCTCGGCGGGGCCATTCCCCGCCTCTAGATGGCGCATCGATACCAGTTGAGACCGGCTCGATGGCGTGTCAA
>CAYPUQ010000716.1:0-2189 GCA_964413655.1 uncultured Solibacteraceae bacterium
ATAATCCGGCTGCCTTGCACGTCATGGAGAATGAGGCAACTATGGGATCAGCCAAACAAGCACTCTCCGTGCAGGCCATGGTTATGACATGACATCGCCAACGGGATTCTCAGAACTGAACGAACGGCCTCATGCCACGGTTTATCGCGTCGCCCTGCCAGTCATTGGGAATCCGGCCGGGGCGGAAGAGTGCGGCGACGGCGGCGAAACACAGCATCCGCCGCAGAATCCGGATCATTTCAGGGAGAAGGTTTGAGAACGATTCGACGTCTCTTTCTTCGTCTGCTCTTCGTTTTCCGATCAGGTCGTGCCGACGCCGGTCTCACGCGCCCGCAACTCCTCCAGGACAAGCACTTGGCGAAGGGCATGAGCGCCGAGGGGGCAGACTGCGTCGCGAGACGCGCCTTCGGCAAAGTCGAGCACGCGAAGGAGAGCCAGCGCGGCGCGCGATCGTTCCGGGCGCTCGATTCCTGGTGGTTGGATGTCAAGCTCGGCGTCCGGATGCTGATTAAGTACCCCGGTCTTGCGATGGTCGGGGGGTTCGGTATTGCGGTGGGCGTCGCGATCGCCGCCGGTGGGTTCAGCGTCATTTATGGCACCTTTTTGGCTCCTTCGCTGCCCCTCGAGGAAGGCGACCGCATGGTCTCGATTGAGATTTGGGACGCGGCGGCAAGCAAACCCGAACGGCGCATCGTGTACGATTACGACGTCTGGCGCGACGAGCTGAAGTCCATTCAGGAGCTCGGCGCATTCAGAACGGTCACGCCCAATCTGATCGCTCCCGGGGCCCGGCCTCAGAGCGTCCGCGTGGCGTCAATGAGCGCCTCGGGATTCAGCGTGGCTCGGGTCCGGCCGCTGATGGGCCGGCACCTGGTGGAGGACGACGAGCGCGAGGGTGCGCCTCCCGTGATCGTGATCGGCGAGAACGTCTGGCGGAATCGGTTCGGGGGTGATCCCGCCATTCTGGGACGGACCATTCAACTGGGGGCCACTGCCCATTCCATCGTCGGCGTAATGCCGGAGGACTTCGCGTTCCCGGTCAATCATCGCTTCTGGGTGCCGTTGCGGGCTGGCTCCGCGCCGCCTGAGCCACTGACCGGACCGGACCTCATGGTGTTCGGACGGCTCGCGCCGGGCGCCACACTCGAAAGTGCGCAAGCCGAACTGGCGACCATCGGCCGGCGCACCGCCCTGGCGTTTCCAAAGATCTACGCGCAGCTCCGGCCCCAGGTCATGCCTTACCCTGACCCGTTCCTTGGAATCCACCACGCCAAAGACGTGACCGGGCTCCACATGATGAACGGCATCGTTACGACGCTTCTCGTGCTCGTTTGTCTGAACGTCGCGATTCTCGTGTATACGCGCACGACGATGCGGCAAGCAGAGATCTCCGTACGCACCGCACTGGGCGCGAGCCGTGGCCGCATCGTCGCCCAACTCTTTATCGAGGCGTTTGTCTTGTCCGCCGTGGGGGCAGTGGCAGGAGTCGCAATCGCCGAGTTTGCTCTCCGCCAGGTGGCCGCCGCGACACGGGACATCGCCTCCGAGTTGCCCTTCTGGTTCTCGTTCCACCTCTCGCCGGAAGCAGTCTTGTATGCCGGGGTGCTCAGTGTGCTCGCGGCGGCGATCGTGGGCATCGTGCCTGCGCTCCAGGCTACAAAACGCGGAGTACAGACCGACGCCAGGGTCATCGGCGTGGATAGTTTCGGTATGCGGCTCGGAAAGACCTGGACTGTGCTGATCGTCGCGCAGGTCGGTTTCGCCGTGGCACTCTTGCCCGCGGCGGTCTTCACCACATGGGAAAACCTGCGGGCCGAGCTTGTCGATCCTGGATTCGCTGCCGAAGAGTTTCTCACAGCGCAGCTTGGGATGGACTACGTGCAGGGCACCGACCGAGCGGCGGCCGGTACACGAGAGTTCACCCGCCGCTACGCAGGCCGGCAGGCCGAACTGATGCGCCGCCTGCAAGCCGAGCCCCAAGTCTCCAGCGCAACGTTCGCGATGGCCGTTCCCGGCGACGAACCCACCGCGTCGATCGAGACACGGGGTATCGCTGCAGCGCCGCAAGCCTCTCCGCCCGAGCGGGGAGCGGAGCCGAGCGGCTCAGCCGTCCGATCAGGAACATCTGGCCACGAGGTGCGGTTCAACCGCGTGGATGTCAACTTCTTCCGCGCCCTCGACGTTCCGAT
>CAYPUQ010000717.1:0-2170 GCA_964413655.1 uncultured Solibacteraceae bacterium
ATCAATGGGATACGCACTCATCCCCCTCGAAGTCGCGGGTTGAGTTCCTTAGAAGTCTAGGCGCTTAAGGTGGTCTTTGCCGCGTACCGTGCCGCCGAATCCGGCCGCACTGTCGCGATCTAAGGTCCCGGCACGAATCGACGTGACCTGTTCTACGGATTGGCCGCGGCTAATGGTCGTCCCAACGCCCGGAGGGCAGGCTTCCAGTTCCTCGCCGCGCCGTGAGACGCCTCCGCCATGCTGCCCGATTTACCGGTCCTGACCTGCCAGTTCTCGTTCGATGACCCAATGGCATAGAGGGCGTTTCGGGTCCGGATGTACATTTTGCTTTCGCCGACTGCCGGAGTCGCGTAGATGTCCGAGTCGAATTCATTGATCGCCAGAATTTCCCAATCGCCCGCGGCACGCAGCACGACGACCTTGCCATGCTCGCTGGCGATGTAGACCTTGCCATCGACGCCGATGGGGGAGGCGTAGTAGTCTTCGAGCGCGCCCGTCAAACGCGCCTGCTTGAGTACCTTGCCGGTCTGAGCGTCCAGAGTGGTCGCGATTCCGCCGCTTCGCACGAGGAAAACCACGTCCTGGTAAACCAGCGGCGCCGGTACGTCGGGCAGCGACTTTTCATATCGCCAGAGAACGTGCGTGTCGGTCACGTCGCCGCTGCCGCCGAGCTTCACAGCCAATAAACCGTTGCGCGAGGCCCGGCGAGTGCGGAAGAATGTCCACTCCCTCTCATTCAGAAAACCGTCCCGATCGAGGTCGACCGCACGCCAGGTTCCCGTGGGCTGCCAGGGCTGTGGAAGTTCGCTCGGAGAGAGCTTTCCGTCGTGATTGGCATCGGCCGCGGCGATCACCTCGGCGAAGGTGGGCAGGTCGACCTGCTGCCCCGTGTCGTTCCCCGGAGTCCAACCGTTGAAGTAGACAATATCGCCGGCAATGGTTGGCGCCGATTTGGGCTGGCAGGTGAGACCCCGAACGAACCAGAGCGGCTCGCCGTCCACGATGGAATAGGCGGTGAGTTGGTAGGAGCCCGGCGCGATGACTTGTGCGGGGCCGCGGGCCGGACGGTAAATGATAGGCGTGGAGTACCCGTTGATGACGTCGCGTGGCGTTCTCCAGGCGATCTCGCCGCTATCCGCATCCACCCCGACAATGTACGCGCCGGTGTCCTGATCACAGACGAGGATCACTCTTCCATCGGCATAGACGGGCGAGGCAGCCACCCCGTGTTGACTGTTGAATGGTCCGAGCGGCAACCGCCATCGCTGTTCACCCGCTAAATCATAAGCGGCCAGACCGAAATCAGCGAAGAAGACAAAGACGCTCTTTCCATCCGTCACCGCCGTGGGCGCGGCGCGGTGATTGAGGGTGTGCTGGGCTTCCCGCCGGACAGCGCGGATTGACCGCCGCCACTGAACCTTCCCGGTGGTGCGGCTCAGACACATCGTAATCAAATCATCGCCGTCGGAAGCGGTGAGAAAAATGCGATCCCCCACCAGGACCGGGGACGACTTCCCTACCGGCACCGCTGTCTTCCACAGGACGTTCTTTTGAGGCCCAAACTCGGCCGGCAGTTGCCCGCAGGAAGGACACAGCCCGGAGCCGTTCGGACCACGCCACTGAGGCCAGTCCGCGCCGAACAGACCGAGTGCGAGCAGCGGATAGAGAAGGGTGCGCATTTATCTGATATCCATATTAAGCTGCCGGCGAGTATGGGTTTCCAGCATCGGCCCGAGGCATCGGGCCGGATCAGCGGAACGACGACCTCCCGCTCATGTGGATCACTTCCGGACTGCCGAGCCATTCGGCCGAAACTGGAACCGACACCTTCCAGAAGACTTGCGACGCACCGCCAGGGCAACTACTCGTTCCGCAGCGCAACTATGGGGTCCACGCGCGTGGCCCGCAGTGCCGGCAGGTAGCTGGCGAGCGCGGCTACCAGCTCGAGGAACACCGCCGCGGACGCGAACGTGAGCGGATCCGAGGCGCTGTAACAGTCGCATCACGAAATTGCTCCGCGACTGGCGGCCCCAATACCATCCACAGCGACATAGCCCCCCTTGCGAACCACCTGTGCCGCAAGGCATACGAAGGCATCTGCCTAGATCATATAGATTCAGACCTCCTGATCTCGGGGAATCTATGATGAGCCCAATTGGTAGATGAGTTT
>CAYPUQ010000718.1:0-2154 GCA_964413655.1 uncultured Solibacteraceae bacterium
AACGGCGCCGCCCGCGCCGTCGAGCGATTCGCCGCGCTACTCGCCGGCCTGTCGACGGCTGGCGCGGGCCTAACCGAGGCGCACGGCAGTTGTCGAATCCCGCCGGAATCTACCGCGTGGGGGTTCAGCCCCGCAGAAGTCAAGACATGCGTTCTAATGATACAGGGGCCGAACAAATGAGACGACGTGATTTCCTGGGAGTGGCCGCTGCCGCGCCGATGTTGGCGCAGCAGCAGCAAAAGAAAGTCGCCGCGCTGTCGACCACCTATCATGTTCGCTCGCACTCCGACAACTTCATCACCCGTTTTCTCGAAGGCTATTGGATCAACGAAAAGTACCATGAGCCCCCGGGCAAAGTCGTGTCGCTGTTCATGGACCAGCTACACGCGGCCGATATCGGGGTCCGGCTATCGGCTGCATACGGCTTTCCGGTGATGAAGACAATCGCGGAGGCGCTGACTCTCGGCACGGGCAAGCTGGCAGTCGACGGAGTGCTGCTGATCGCCGAACACGGCCGGTATCCGCACAACGAGAAGAACCAGCAGCTCTACCCGCGCTACGAATTCTTTGAACAGGTGGTCGGCGTCTTTCGCGGATCCGGTCGAAGCTGTCCGGTCTTTGTCGATAAGCACCTCTCTTACGACTGGAAAAAAGCCAGGCAGATGTACGACTGGTCGCGGGAGCTGAAGTTCCCGTTGATGGCGGGCTCGTCGGTGCCGGTGACGTTCCGCCGGCCCGCTTTGGATCCGCCGTTGGATGTTCCGCTCGAGGGAGCCTTGGCAGTCGGCGGTGGATGGGTGGCGGACGGCGGAATCTTTCATAACCTCGAAGCGCTTCAGGCGCTGGTGGAGCGCCGGCGCGGCGGCGAGAGCGGGGTTCGTGCAGTTCAGCTTCTTCAGGGCGACGCCGTGTGGCGTGCGGCCGAGAGAGGTCTGTGGTCGAAAGAACTGATGCACGCGGCGCTGCGGCGTGGCCTCAAGGTCCAGGCCGGACGGCCGGAGGACGCGAAGAATCCGGTCCTCTGCCTGCTCGAATACCGCGATGGATTCCGGGCGGGCGCTCTGATGCTCGGCGGGATCGTTAGCGAGTACCTCGTCGCAATCAAAATGAAAGGCAAGGCCGGGCCGGACGCGACCCTCTGCTACATCCCGATCGAGAATTCGAACAACTTCAGCCCACTGGTGCATGCGATCGGTCACATGTTTCAAACCGGCAAGCTGCTGTACCCGGTCGAGCGCACGCTGCTGGTGACGGGCGCACTGGCGACGCTGATGGAGTCCGGCGCCCAAGGGAACAAGCGGATCGAGACGCCGGAGCTGACGGTATCCTACCGCGCGCCACGCCAGTCGTACTTCGCGCCAGGAATGGGGTCATAACCACGTGTCTCTGGATCAACTGATCGGTCCCTCGGCGCGGCCGGAGAAAATCGCCGGAGGGTTCAAGTTCACGGAAGGACCCGTGTTCAGCCGGCGAGGCTATCTGCTGTTCAGCGATATACCGAACAATCGGATCGTCAAATGGGAGCGCGGGAGCGAGTCCGTGCTGCGCGAGAACAGCAACGGCGCGAACGGCCTGACGTTCGATCACCAGGGCCGCTTGCTGGCCTGCGAAGCCGGACGCGTGACGCGCACCGAAAAGGATGGGCGCCTGACTGTCATGGCATCCAGCGGTCTCGATCGTCCGAACGACCTGGTCTATGCGATCGACGGAAGCATCTACTTCAGCGATTTGCCAAAGTCGCGGGTCTACCAGATCACGCGCCATGGCGAGGTCCGTGTGGCCGCGGAGGACGTGACTGCACCCAACGGAGTCGCCTTGAGTCCGAACCAGCAGCAACTCTACGTCGCCGATTCGAAGGAACGCGTACTGAAGAGGTACGAAATCGCCGCCGGCGGCGAGCTGAAGAACGGCCGGAAGTTCGCCGAATGCCGCGGCGACGGATTGAAGACAGACGAGTCGGGCAACGTGTGGGTTGCCTCCGAAGACGGGCTGTGGGTCTTCGACTCTTCGGGCGCAAAGCTAGGGGTTGTGCCGGTGCCCGAGCGCCCGAGCAACTGCAACTGGGGTCCCGGCTTTCGCGGCCTATATATCACCGCGCGAACTTCGGTGTACTTCGTTCCAACGAAGGTATCCGGCACGCGAACGTACTGACCG
>CAYPUQ010000719.1:0-2149 GCA_964413655.1 uncultured Solibacteraceae bacterium
TGCCTTATGGGGAGTGTTTTCTAATGGGGAGTGGCGCGCCGGAATCTCCACAGGGCTTGCTTTTCGGACAGGGTTGGGTGGCGGCTACTCACCATAAACTCAGGGGCTCTTGCTACGTTGATGCGGCCATCAATGGCCAATGCTCAACAAGGAGAGCCCATGCTAGAGAAGTACTTTTCCGCGCCCAAGACGCTACGGCGCTTGCGCGGTGGAATCAGTGGACCACACATCGACGCGTTCGCAGATGACCTCGAACGCGACGGATACGCCCCCGCCAGCGCCGTTCGATACATTCGAGCCGCCGCCCATCTCGGCTGTTTCGTTCAGCGGAAAGGCAGCGTTCTGGCGGACATCGATTTCAACACGCTTAATTCCTTTGGCCGCCATCTTCGCCGTTGCCGATGCCCTCATTTCAAGCGAGGAAAAATCGGCTATCACGCGCATTTTGGAGTGAAGCTTTTCCATCGGCATCTCGTCGGATGCGGGATCTGCTCGAGTGAACCAGTTCAGGATGCGAACACCGATCCAGCTCTTGTGAACGCCTTCCGCGACTGGTTTCAAACGCATCGCGGGGTGAAGCCGCCAACTCTTCGGCAGTACGCTCGCGGCGCCGCGGACTTGCTCCAGGTGCTCGGCGAGGATGTCGGTCAATGGACTGCGCAAGCCGTACGTAACTTTCTTTTAGAACGTGCCAGCCAATGTGGATCTCCGACCACACAGAAGCTGATTACCTCCCTCCGGGCGTTTCTACGTTATCTCAACTTCCGGGGTGAATCCCGTGACGATCTCGCCCTCGCTATACCCGCTGTGGCCCACTGGCGACTCGCGAGTCTGCCACGTTGTTTGTCAACGGAAGAAGTAGGTCGGCTGATCGCCGCCTGTGACGGCCCAGATCCCGGGCGGCTTCGCGACCGGGCGATCCTACTGCTGTTGGCGCGATTAGGATTGCGCTCCGGAGACGTAGCGCGCCTGCGTCTCGAAGACGTCAACTGGAACAGCGGTACGTTGCAGGTGATGGGGAAAGGGCGATACGAGGTGCGGCTGCCACTACCACAAGATGTCGGCGACGCGTTGCTCCGGTATCTGGAATGCCGGCCCGCGAACATCGACACCGATCACGTGTTTGTTCGAAGCATTGCTCCTTGCAGACCCTTTGCCTCCGGCGACGGAGTCTCGTCCGTGGTGGAACACGCTCTCAAACGCGCCGGCATCAAAGCTCCCGCCAAGGGTGCGCACTTGCTGCGTCACACAGCGGCCACAGAGATGTTGAGGAATGGCGTGCCCTTGGATCAGGCGGGTCTCGTCCTCCGTCACCGCAGTATCGACATGACCGCCTACTACGCCAAGGCGGATGCCGCGCTGCTCAAACAGATCGCTCAGCCGTGGCCGGAGGTAAATGGATGATTGCGGCTATCGAATCTTACCTTGCCGTGCGGCGCGCCGCCGGCTTCACTCTCAGCAACACAGAATATCTCCTGCGCGGCTTTGCAGCCTTTACTGCCGATCAAAGCCAAACGCATGTCCAAACGGCAACGGCCATCGCCTGGGCCAGCCTGGCGAAATCGGTCGCGCAACGGCACACCCGCTATCAGACAGTTTGCCGTTTTGCTCAGTACCTTCGCGTGGAAGGCTCCCGGCATGAATCGCCACCCGAGAACTACTTCGGCTACCGGAAGACGCGGCGCGTCCCGCGTATCTATTCGCGCGACGAGATCGCTGGCCTTGTCCTCGCCGCCACGAGGCTTCCCTCTTCCGATTCGCTGCAGCCAGAGACGTATGCAGTGTTGATCAGCCTGTTGGCGGCAACTGGGCTGCGAATCTCGGAGGCGTTGCATCTACTGGTCTCGGATATCACTCCCAACGGTTTGCTGATCCGCCGAACCAAGTTTCAGAAAACCCGATTGGTGCCTTTGCACGACACCGCAGTGACAGGGCTTGGGCGCTACTTGTTGCGACGTCAAGAGAGGCGACGCGGTGGCGACCATGTCTTCGTCTCGGACGAAGGGCAACCGCTCGTGTACTGGAAAGTTCACGGCGTGTTCCGGACCCTGCTGAAATCGGCAGGGTTCAAGCCCTCCGGTGGTCGATGGCCACGTATTCACGACCTTCGCCACACGTTTGCGGTTCGGGCACTGGAGTCGTCTCCAAC
>CAYPUQ010000720.1:0-2080 GCA_964413655.1 uncultured Solibacteraceae bacterium
CTTATCGTTGGAGGTCAGATGCAGAAACCGGTAATAAACGTTGTTCATGCCCATCACCGCCGCTGCGGCTTCCGCGGCGCCGAATGCGGCCGGCGAAAGATGCTGCCCAGCCTCGCCGGCGATCGCCGCCAGCAGTTCGCCGTTGCGCGACAGGATCGCCGTGGCCAGCGCCGTTCCCCAGGCCTGCTCCTTGGTGAGTTCGGGCTGCTGCACCAGCGTGGTGAGGTTGAGTTTGAGGTCTTTGGCGTACGCGGGCACGCGATCCATCAACTGTTCGAGACTCATCATTACTCCTTACACACGAAGCGCCGGACGCTTTCTGGACGCCCGGCGCTGCGCCAAACAGGTTAAACCTTCAGCGTCTCCTGACCCTTCTCCCAGTTGCAGGGGCACAGTTCATCGGTCTGCAGCGCGTCGAGCACGCGCAGCACTTCGTTCGGATTGCGGCCCACCGAAAGGTCGTTCACCGACACGAAGCGGATGATGTTATCCGGATCGACCACATAGGTCGCTCGCTGCGCCACACCTTCCTTCGGATCGAGAATGCCGAGCGCCGTACACAGGTCGCGCTTGATGTCGGCCAGCATCGGGAACGGCAGGCTCTTCAGATCCTCGTGGTTGTTCCGCCAGGCGAGGTGAACGAATTCGGAATTCGTGCTGCCGCCGAGGACCTGCGCGTCGCGCTCGCTCAATTCCTTGTTGAGCTTGCCAAATACGGCGATCTCGGTCGGACAGACGAAAGTGAAATCCTTCGGCCAGAAGAAGTGAACCTTCCACTTGCCCTTGTAGTCCTGGTCAGTGCTGGTCTTTGAAAGCCTTGTTCTTGTCGGTGTCGACGATGCCCGTCAGCGAAAAGGCGGGAAAGATTGTCCTACGCCAAGCATGGTTGCAGTAATTTTCCTTGTAGTGGTTGATCGATAGAACTGTCGGCGGCCGGGTTGGCACCTCTGGCCATGCCTAAACATCATCTTAGATGACTCAGCCGCTGAAAGGACTCAGCCGCAACGCAACTACTTTGCGACCGCGGCGAGTTTCTCGCGGAAGTAGGCGATGGTTAGCCGCAAACCCTCATCCAGCGGCATCCTCGGCTCCCAGCCGAGCAAACTCCGCGCCTTGCCGATGTCCGGCCGCCGCACCTTCGGATCGTCCTCCGGAAGCGGATGGAACACGACAGACGACCGGGAATTCGTCAACTCGATGATCCGGCTGGCAAACTCCAGAATCGTCATCTCGGCAGGATTGCCAAGGTTCACCGGATACCGTTCTTCGGAACCCGCCAGCCGCCAGAGGCCGTCCACAAGGTCGTCGACGTAACAGAAACTGCGCGTCTGATTGCCGCCGCCATAGATGGTCAACGGCTCGCCCCGCAGCGCCTGGTCGATGAACGCCGGAACCACCCGCCCGTCGTCGACCTGCATGCGGGGGCCATAGGTGTTGAAGATCCGCGCGATGCTGGTCCGCAACAGGTGATGACGGTGGTACGCCATCGTTACCGCCTCGGCGTAGCGCTTGCTCTCGTCGTAGCACGATCGCGGCCCTACCGGGTTCACATTGCCCCAGTAGGTCTCCCTCTGTGGGTGCTCAAGCGGATCGCCGTAGCATTCCGACGTGCTTGTCAGCAGGAAGCGGGCGTCTTTCCGCCGCGCCAATTCCAGCAGACGCTGGGTCCCCGCGGAGCCCGCTTCGAGCGTTTCGATCGGATGACCCAGATAGTCCTTCGGGCTCGCCGGCGACGCCAGGTTCATCACCAGATCCACCGGCCCGTCCACGTCGAATTCCTTGGTAACGTCCTGCTCACCGAAGACGAACGCCGGCTGCCGCGAGGCCTCCTCCAGGTTGGACACACAACCCGTCATCAGGTTGTCGAGACCGACAACTTCGTGTCCGGCGGCCAGTAAACGGTCGCACAAATGCGATCCGATGAACCCGGCGGCGCCGGCGACGACAATCCTTAGCCGTTCTGTTTCAGGCACAAACTTCTATTGTACATGGCCGGATTTTCGCCTCTGGCGGCGCCGTGGTGGGGGGTGCTTAACCGTTTTGGGGATCACGGCCCGGGACCATGTTGTAGGCTTTCGCG
>CAYPUQ010000721.1:0-2079 GCA_964413655.1 uncultured Solibacteraceae bacterium
TGGGCGTGGCCTTCGACAACACGCCGCTGCAACCCGTGACCGTCCGAGATGTCGAAGGCGTTGAGCACACGTTCGAGTTCCGATCGATGCTCGTGCCGACGGGCCACGCGCTGTACGCGCGAGAGCGTGTGGCCGCCGATGAAGAAGGATACGAGTTCTCGGTCCTCGGCGAGTTCGACGCCAACGTGTGGGACCTGTTCAGGGTGGTGTACGACCGGATTCGGGACGGACTCGCGGTCCGGCATGTGGAGCGAGGAGAGCTCGGCTGGCGGATCACCGATGCGCGCCACCTGGTTGGCCGCATCACCTGGGATCCTGAACGCGCAGGGGAGGTCCCGCTGCTGGTGATCGATGGCAAGCCCTTCACCTGGGATCAAGTGGGCCGGATGTTGATGTCCTTCGAGGGCTTCACGCTTCGGGCGTTCGTGAGCGACAGTATCGAGGTCATCGGAGGCCCGCTCCTGGAGGAGGAGGAGGAAGACGCCTGAATCGCCAATCCTTTCTGCTTGCTTCGCCTCTGGCGACGATGGCATCGTCGTCCGGAATCAGTCATGGACGCGCGGAGAACGGAGGAGTGGACGGGTTCGAGAACCACGACGTCGGAGGCTGCGCCGAAGTCCATTCATCGGCTCGTCGTTGACCACTCCGAGCGCCAGTCGTCCTTGGTGGAAGCGGTGCGCCGGAGCGGTTGGTTCGATGTGCGAATGGACCACCTGGCTACTGGCGATTACCTGGTGAACGGCGAAGCGCTCGTCGAGCGAAAGACCATCCGCGATTTCGTCGCCTCGCTCCTCGATGGTCGCCTGTTTCCGCAAGTGGCGCGACTCGCTCATAGTCCCTACCGGTCGCTGTTGCTGATTGAAGGTCCGACGCCTGCGTCGCTGCCGGACGTGCACCATCACTCGGTCGAAGGCGCACTCGTGTCCATCGCCACGATGTGGCGAATCCCGGTGCTGCACTCGTCCGGTCCCGAACAGTCTGCACGCATGCTCCGGTTCCTCGCCGAGCAGGTGCGCGGGCCGCATGAACGAATTCTCCGGCGATTCGATCGGAGGCCGAAACGCCTCGCATCGAGGCGGCTCTTCCTGCTCCAGGGGCTGCCGGGAGTCGGGCCCGCGCTCGCACAGCGGCTCCTCGCCCACTTCGGTTCGATCGAACGAATCGTCACGGCGGATGCCGCCACACTGGCCGAAGTGCCCGGCATCGGCGGAGGGAAGGCTGCACGTATCCGAGAGCTCGTTGGCGATCCGTCCTCAGCCGGTTCCATCCGGCAGTGAAGGTAATCACGCGCGATCTGTTGCTCCGGTAATCGGTGGTCTGCCATTGCCCGCGGCCCTCGTGCCGAGCGCAGGGGCAAGGGTCCGGGCGGCGGCGGCTGCTTCGGGGCGATGCAGTTGCCCGCGGATGCCCGCTGGTGGCGGGCGACAGATCCGGACTGGACCGAACGGCGGCTTGTCCCGCTGGCCCCGCGAACGCACAAGCGCCTGGAGGCGATCACGGGAAGACGTTCGACCGCGGAGTGGGGTGAACGTCGATGACCATGCCGATCGGCGCCTTTCTGCTCGAGAGAAGACGATCGAACGTAACGCACGGACGGGAGCGGACGAGATCCCGACAGTTCGCCCAGCGTGGAAATCGGGCTGATACCCGGCCCAACCTTCCGATAGCCTTTGAGCTCAAGTGATTCCCGTAGCGTAGCGCTGCGCTGGCGTCCCGCGCTCGCCGTGTCCGTGCGGATCACGTCAGGCTTTGCTAAACTCTGTTATTGAGGTTCCCATGAACGTTTCATTGACGCCTGAGCTCGAGCGGTTCGTCGATGCCAAGGTCGAGAGCGGTCTCTACAACAACGCCAGCGAAGTCGTGCGCGAGGGCCTCCGCCTACTCAAGGAACAGGACGAGGTACGACTGCGCTGGCGTGAGCAGATCGAGCGCGGCTGGCTGGACGTGCAGGCCGGCCGTCTGGTCGATGGGCCGGCGGCGATGGCGCGAGTCAAGCAGCGCTTGACGAGCCGGTCGAGGAAGAAGCGCGCGTGAGCGTCGCGTATCGGCTCACCGACCGGGCCGAGGCAGATGTTCAAG
>CAYPUQ010000722.1:0-2077 GCA_964413655.1 uncultured Solibacteraceae bacterium
CGGCAAGGACTTGGCAGACGGCGAACCGGTGAGCGTAGGAAAGTCCCGCTAGTGGCCGCGCAGCATCTGCCGGAGTTATGAACGATCCACGAATCCGAACCAGAGTTGGCGCTAACAGCCCATTGCACCAGAAAACCGCCTGGGCCACGCCGAAACGGCTTTCGCGGAACTCTCGCCGCCGGACACCAGTGAAGCTCGGCTTGCGTCACTTGACGGTAAACGCCCATACCACCGCAGTGGCACGTGCTCGCCCCGGGTAGATCGTCGGCGACTCGGACAATAGCCCGAAACGCTCGGAAAGTATGCACGACGGTCGGCCGATTACTCCCCATATGTCGGCATCGCAACGGTGATCCGCTGGGCCAACGTGACGGAAAAACGCCCGTTGCTGAGATGTGACAGTGGGCAGGAGACGCCACGGATTCGCAGTCGCGGGAATCGGGCTTGCCGGTGAAATCCCTCAAGGTCCTTGTTGCCGGAAGGGTGATGGGTGTCTCATCCCAAGCGCGCGTAAGCGGTCGCCGAGCGGGGACGGTGGCGCTGCAAAGAACATCACACGAATCTTCTGCTGGTTCCGCGACGGCACCATCGGCTCCTCTCCGGCAAGAGCCTAGCAACGGGCTGGCCGTGCGCCGCCGATGCCGCCGTTCCGACGCTAGTTCGAAACAAAAGCGTCAGTCTCCTGGAGCCACTGTTCGTACGTGGGACACGGGACAGGCGGATTGCGTTGCCATCTGGAGCTGCAATCTGCCCAATACTCGGCGATGCGTTCAGCGCGTAGATGCGTCCGAGCGGCGTCGCGGACGGCATCGAGCGAGGATGTCATCGCCGCCTCCACAAAGGCGTGGCTTTCAATCCAGGCAAGCAGTTGTCGCCAGAACCAAGTGGAGTAGTCGCTGCCTCCAGGTCTCTTGCCGCGAATGTGTGTGAGGAAGCCCGGACATCGAGTCTCGATGACGGCTTCGACGTCGCGAGGGAGCTTGGAACTGCGCTCGACGAATAGACGGGCCCAGAAGGCGAACGCCTCCCACTCGATATATTGCTGCACCAAGGCGGCTGCCGGTTCAGGCTGTGCGTCGTGGGTGTTCAGCGCGGCGTGATGCCACTCATCGACGGTCGGATAGCGTGCCGGCTTGCGATCTCGCCATGCCTCCGCGGTTCGCGTCCAGTAGCTCCAGATCTGTTCGGAACGCGGGTCTCGTCCCGAGTAGTAGTGGAGAGCGTCGATCCAGCCCTCGTCGCTCGCGGTTGCAAAGACGTGGTCGTCAATCCAGGTGCACAAGTCGAGCCAGATCGACTTGAGTTCATCGGGGTCTGTCCTGCTTTCAAGGAAGCCTGGGCAGCGTTCATCGAGGGTTGCTCGGAGCAATTGCAGTAGGGAACCTTCAGCGTCAACGATGGCGCGCACCCAGAGCGCGAAGGAACGCCACCTGACCAGCTCTTCGCACGCTGCCGCCAGGCTCTTCCACGGGGTCCTCAGCGACTGTTCTCGCATTCGGCGGTGCAGAGCCACATCCTGACTGGCGCGAGTTCCCGTTCGCTGCTTCCTCGTTTTGCCCGTCACCGATGAACTCCACTCTCCCTGCGCCAGACGCTTCAGCTTATGACGGCGATCGACCTTGTGCAAGTGCCGGACAACGCACAAAGCCTCTCCTTAGGCAGCCGGCAAGCCTTCCTTTTGAGATTGCATCGAGAATTTTCCGAACCCGAAAAATCCATGGTAAAGGCGATTCGGGGCACGGTTCACCGCATAGTGTAACCGATTGAAGATCCTGCATTTCGGAGGCATGCTCCGGCCCTTCCGTGGCAGTCGCGTCGCTCTGGTCTAGAGGGCATTTCGGTGTTTGGATCATTTCGCGAGCCGCCGTACCATCGGTCGCGTGCCCACTGGCGGCACCAGACGTCGAGGCCATGCGAAGTTGGACGACCAAGCAAGCTAAGCAAATCCTGGAATGGGCGCGCACGCCGGCCGAAAACAGGCCGCCGACTGAAGTCGCCGCCGCTCAACTGGGCCGATCCGTCGGCGCGGTCCAGCAGTTCCTGCGCCGAGTGCTGCCACGAGGCGAACGGCCGTGGC
>CAYPUQ010000723.1:0-2074 GCA_964413655.1 uncultured Solibacteraceae bacterium
CATGGCTTCGAGGTTCACACGCAATAAATCGCCCTCCAGCCGCGGGTTCCAGAACAGCACCGGTCCATTGGTCACGAACAGCTTATGCGCGCGCACCGCGGCGTACCATTTCTCCACGGTGAACTCGCCGTCGATGTACGCGTACATGCGGTTGTATCCCACCGGGTTCGGCAGCACGCCGCTCGCCGAGCCCGCCGACGGCGGGAGACGGAAACCGAGATTGAGATAGCGGTAATACAACGACAGGATGTAATCCGCGAAGCCTGCGTTTCCGGCGTGCCGCTGCATATCGCGCGGACGCCCCCACGCTTCGTTGTCGAGCATCCCGTACTGATGAAAATGATTGTTGAGCAGGCCGAGCGAATCCGGAGCCTCGAGCGCCATCACCACCGGCACCTCCCACCAGATCGTTTTCTCGGCGTCGAACCACGGCAGCAGCGCGCCGGGCTTGCGTTCCTGGCGCACGCGATTGATGAAGTCGAATCCCGGCGGGTCCCAGCTTTCCGTCATCGACTGTCCTTCGGCGACGACGTTCTCCAGGCCCAACGGCCCGGCAATCTGGTGGAACATCCACGCTCCACCGGCGCGTTCGTCTTCGGCGTTCATCAACGTCAGCAGATGGCGCGGCGTTACTTCCTCCACGGGATTCTCCGGCGTCTGTTTGCCGGCCCAAAGGTTCCGCCGGTTCCACATCGTGAAGACGACGCTCAGGTTCACGTCCTCGGCTTGCGCCAGTGCCGGCATGTCTTCCAGCGGCCGATGGACGTGCATGTCGCCCGAGTACCAACCGCGCCGGTACATGCGGATCCAGGGCTTCAACGGAATTGCGACCGTCGTCCCCGCCGCTGGCAGCGCAACCGTGCGCTCGACCCGCGCATATTCGAGTCCGCGCTCGGCGACCACTTTGTACTGTCCCGGCGGCAGGTCCAGCACACACTCGCCATTGACGACGAAACTGCCCTGATACGACGAAACGTTCCGATAGTTCCGCCGCGCCTCGACAATCGCCCCCGGCGCCTGGTGCATTTCGCCGTCCGGACCGTGCACTTCCAGCCGCGTCCAGACCGGCTTGTTGGTCTCGTCCGTTACACGAATTTTCAAGTCGGCGCCCATCGCCGGGAGGGCAAGGAGAGCGATCGTCCAACGCCAGGAATGCATGGGGATCTCGATTTTAGCGAGGGGTAAACTTCTGAGCGCGCCAGTTTTTGATCTCAGCCACATAGATGCTGCGGCTGGGACCGACCGCCAAGTGATGACAGAAGTCCAACTGGCCCGGCAGCTTGCCCGGCCCGCCTAGCACGCCTTGTACCTCACCCTTCAAATTCAGCTTCAATATGCGGTTGTTGTGGCCGTCGGCCATGAAAAGAGAATCGTCGCCGGTAATCGCGACGCCCCAAGGCGATCCGACGTGCTTCCACTGTGTCAGGAAATTCCCATCCGCATCGAAAACCTGTAAACGGTAGTTCTCACGGTCTCCGACGTAGACCCGGCCGTGCCGGTCCACCGCGACGGCGTGCGGCAAATTGAAGTCGCCGGGACCGTCGCCCTTCTTACCCCAAGCCTTGACGAACTCGCCATTCCTGGTGAACTTGACGACGCGCGAGTTTCCGTAGCCATCGGAGACGTAGATGTCGCCGTTGGGTCCGAACGCCACGTCGGTCGGCCGGTTGAATGTGTCTTTCGTCTCGCCCTTGGTGTTTTTGCGGCCGAGCACCATACGGACGCGGCCGGCCGAATCCATTTTCACGACGATGTGCCCGTTGTCGTCAGAGGCCCACAGATTGCCCTCCGGATCGAACTTGAGCCCGTGCGGCCGCACGAACGTGCCGTCACCCCACGAGCGGACGTAGTTGCCGGCCTTATCGAACTCAATCAGGGGGTGCGGTCCCCTGTGGAAGACGAAGACGTGCTCTCGCGAATCCACCGCGATGCCGGGTGTCTCCTCGAAGGTCCAGCCAGCGGGCAGCTTGGGCCAACTTGCATCCACCGTGTAGTTCAGGCGCGGCCAATCCGATTGCGCCGGCGAATACGATACCGCGAGTATGAGGACAATCGCGGCAAACGAGAGTGCCAT
>CAYPUQ010000724.1:0-2070 GCA_964413655.1 uncultured Solibacteraceae bacterium
CGCTCGGCGGCAGCATCGGCTGGCGTCCGGCGCGCCGCCGGCTGCTGGCCGGCTTCGAGGGCGGCGGCCGGTTCTTCAACGTCGGTCCGGGGCAGGACCGGCGCTTCGTGTCGAGCGACGCGATCTTCGACCCCGCGGTCTCGCCCGGCATCGACCGCCAAGCGAACTACCTCACCGGCGGTCCGTTCCTCGAACTGGATCTTCGCGACCACCCCGGCGTCCCGCACCAAGGCCTCTTCGCCGCCGTACGCCAAACGTGGTTCCAGGACCGGACCTTCCAGGCGTACTCGTTCCGCCGCTTCTCGGCTGAGGCCCAACACTACACTTCGTTCTTCAACGGCAAGCGCGTCATCGCGATCCGGGCCCGCACGGATCTCAGTTACCGGAGCGGTGGCGGCGCGGTGCCGTTCTACTTGCAGCCGACGCTCGGCGGGTCGGACGACCTCCGCGGCTTCCGTCGCTTCCGGTTCTATGACAACAACCTGCTGCTCGGCAATGCCGAGTACCGTTGGGAAGTTTCCCCGATGTTCGATATGGCGCTGTTCGCCGACGCGGGTAAGGTCTTCAACCGGCTGCGGCAGTTCAATCTTGCCCGGCTCGAGTCGAGCTACGGATTCGGCATGCGATTCAAGACCCGTGACGCCTACGTCACGCGCATCGACGTTGGCTTCAGCCGCGAAGGATTTCAGGTATGGTTCAAGTTCGACGACATCTATTCGGCGCGGCGCTAACCTTCGCGCTGGCCGTGGCCGCCGCCGCGCAGCCCAGATTCTATCCGGACGACCCCGTCTGGGCGACGCCCGATCCGCTCCCCGTCGGCGAGGTGAACAACCGCGGTATCAATCCCCTGTACGACTTCCTCTGGCAGTCGGGCAAGCCCGATCCGCGGCCGCCCGAACCGGCGCTCGGCGTTAACACGTTGGGCGAGGTTCCTGATAGCGCCTGGTTCACCAACCGCCACGCGCGCCGGCGCATGACGATCGAGGCGCTACGGCGCGGACCGGACCGCGATAACGCGCCGGTTCCGCCGTACACTGTCACCGGCGCGAAGACCGAGGGCATTACGCCCGGCTTCCGCATGCGCGACGCCAAGGGCCGGCTCTACTTCGTCAAGCCGGACCCGGTTTCGAACCCCGAAATGGCGACGGCCGCCGACGTGATCGGCGCGAAGTTTTTCTACGCGCTCGGCTACAACACGCCGGAGAATTACATCTTCCATCTCCGCCGGAGCGAACTGTCGATCAGTTCGAAGGCGGAGTTGCGCGGCCCCGGCGGCCGGCCGCGCCCGATGAACGACCGTGACATCGACGATATTCTCGAACGGGTGCCGCGTCGCCGCGAAGGCGATTACCGGCTGCTGGCGAGTCTCGCGCTGGAAGGGCGGCCAGTCGGTCCGTTCCGCTATTCCGGCGTGCGCGCCGACGATCCCAACGACACCGTGCCGCACGAGCGCCGCCGCGACCTTCGCGGCCTGCACGTGCTGTGCGCGTGGCTGAACCACACGGATTCGAAGTCGCTGAACACGCTCGACACCGTTGTGGAGCGCGACGGCGTGCCCTTCCTGCGCCACCACCTCATCGACTTCGGCGCGATGCTCGGCTCGGACAGCGACATCGCGAAAGACGCTAGGAACGGCAACGAATACATGATTCCAAGGGGTCGCGAGGCACTGGTTCGGGTCTTCAGCCTGGGGCTGTATTCGCGGCCGTGGGAGCGCGCGCACTATCCGAAGCTGCGCGCCGTGGGCCGGTTCGAGGGCGATGTTTTTGAACCCGAAAAATGGAAGCCGAATTATCCGAACCCGGCCTTCCTCAGCCGGCAGCCGGACGACGAGTACTGGGCGGCCAAGCTCGTGATGGCTTTCCGGGACGACGAGATTCGCGCGATCGTCGAAACAGGCGATTACAGCAACCCGCGCGTCACGGACCACATCACCGCTACCCTCATCCAGCGCCGCGACAAGATCGGCCATGCCTTTCTGACCAAGGTCCTGCCGCTCGAGGACTTCCGGGTGTCCGGTAAAGAACTGCGCTTCACCGATTTGGCCGTCGAGTATGGATTCGCCGAGCC
>CAYPUQ010000725.1:0-2054 GCA_964413655.1 uncultured Solibacteraceae bacterium
CGCGCCACTGCTGTACGTACAGGCCTCCCAGATCAACGCGATCGTTCCCTATGCGGCGCGTCCTGGAACAAGCGCCAAAATTGCCGTCGAATACGAGGGACATTTCGTAGTCCTGGAGAACTCCGTAATCCCCGCCGCTTACGAACTGTTCACAATGGACACGTCCGGCCGCGGCCAGGCCGCCGCGCTCAACCAGGACGGCAGTCTCAACTCCGCCGCGAATCCCGCGGCGCCTGGCTCCATCGTCGTCCTCTACGGAACCGGCGCTGGCGCAACAACGCCCGATTCCGCTGATGGCGAGGTCACACCCATCGCCGATCCCGCCCTGCTTCCCAAGCCCACTGGCCAAGTCCACGTCTCGCTGAACGGAATACCTGCCGAAGTGCTTTACGCCGGCGCCGCGCCCGGCATCGTGGCCGGAGTGTCGCAGATCAACGTCCGCATACCAGAAGATTACCGGCGGGACGGCGACATCCCGGTCACTGTCCGCATCGGCGGCGCACTACCCTCCACTACCGCGACCATCGCGATTCGCTGACGTATCCTGGAATCCATGCCCCTCAACCGGCGCCAATGGCTGGCCTCCTCGCTCGCCGCCCCGTTCGTCAACCGCCTCTCCGCCCAGCAAGGCGGCCAGCGCCCTAACCTCGTCTTTCTCCTCGTGGACGACCTCCGCTGGGACGCGCTCGGCTGCATGGGAAACACGATCATCCAAACGCCCGAAGTGGACCGGCTCGCCGAACGCGGCGTCACCTTCACCAATGCGTTCGTCACTACGTCCATCTGCATGACCAGCCGCGCCAGTATCTTCCTCGGCCAGTATGCGCGCACCCACAAGATCAACGACTTCGCCACTCCGTTCACGCCCGCGCAATTCGCCAATACCTACCCGCAGAACCTGCGCAGCGCCGGCTATCACGCCGGCTTCATCGGCAAGTACGGCGTCGGCAACCAGATGCCGGAAGACGAGTTCGACTACTGGCGCGGATTCCCCGGCCAAGGGCGCTACTTCCCCGACGGTGAACCGGGCCCCCACCTGACAGAGCGGATGGGCGATCAGGCGCTCCAGTTCTTCGAAACCGCGCCGTCCAACAAACCGTTCTGTCTCTCCATCAGCTACAAGGCCGTCCACGTGCAAGACGAGGACCCGCGCCAGTTCCTCCCGTCGCCGGCGACGGCGAACCTGTATCGCGATGCGCACATTCCCGTTCCGAAAACCGCCGGCCCCCGCTACATCGCCCAACTGCCCATCGAAGTGCAGCGCTCCGAAGGCCGAAGGCGCTGGGCGGTGCGATTCGGGACTCCGGAACTCTATCAGGAGTCGGTGAAGAACTATTACCGGTTGATGACGGAAGTGGACACCACTGTGGGCCGTATCCGCAAGGGCCTGGAACGAATGGGCGCGGCGGACAACACCGTGATCGTCTTCACCAGCGACAACGGTTTCTATCTCGCCGAACACGGCCTGGCCGGAAAGTGGCTGATGCACGAGGAGTCGATCCGCATTCCGCTGATCGTGTTCGACCCGCGCCTGCCCGAGCGAACGCGCGGACAACGCCTGCCGCATCTCGCGCTGAACATCGACCTGGCGCCGACGCTGCTCGACGCGGCGGGCCTCGCGTCGCCCTCCACAATGCAGGGACGATCGCTGTACCCGCTGATGCGCGGCCAGCGGATTGGGTGGCGCGAGGATTTCTTCTACGAGCACGAGTTCACCGCCCGCGGTTGGATTCCATCGACCGAGGGCGTGCGCACGACCCGCTGGAAATACGCCCATTACCCAACCACGCAGCCGGAGTTCGAGGAATTGTACGACCTGGAAAACGATACGCTGGAAGAGAACAATCTCGTTCGCGAACCCGCCGCGGCGCGGCAACTGGAGACGCTGCGCCGCCGCCACGAAAGCTGGCGGAACCGGCTCGACGCGTGGAAGGAAGGGCCCGTCACCGGGCCGTGACCGCGACCTGTCAATTGCCGCTTAATACGTTGGCTTAGTGACTCTATTTCCGCTAAACTAGAAGGTACTCTGAGCCCTTCCGGCGGGCGTGTCCCAT
>CAYPUQ010000726.1:0-2048 GCA_964413655.1 uncultured Solibacteraceae bacterium
CGTATCAGTGGGGATCGGGTGCTGAGAAGAGGCACGCGGCATGTGGTGAATCGCGTGTCGAAAGCGCAACTGCCTGACATCTCAGGGAAGGGAGTTTCTGGAGAGTGACTCCCGGCGAGTGAGGGCGGCGGATTGCGCGTGCGGATCTCCTTCGCCGTCCGACCTAGGCGCGCGTGAAATCGGTGGGAGTTCCCGCTTCTGCGGCTTTCTGGAATCAGCCGCTCCAAGCCCGACCCCGAGGGCTTGAGCGTTAGGAACTACATCGAGCACTGCCGCTCCCGCTAGCGGTTCGGTCGCGACAGGGCCGTGCACGATGACCCCCGGCAAACCTCGGTGAGGATTGCAGCCAACCCGGTGCGGCGGTTCTCGATCGGTAAGCATCCCCGTCCGAACGATGCCGGAGCCGTTTCGCCATTGCGCTCGGGCGCGTAAGATCCGCCGGAGGGTTCCTGTGGAATCAGCGGGAGCGGATTCCCAGGGGGAGTAGGTTGGGAAACCTCTTAGAATGAGAGAAGCTTGAAGCGACTTCTGTTCGTTGTTCCGCTGCTCGTGCTTGTCTCCGTAGCCTTTGTCTGGCTCCGGAAAAATCAGCCGCCCGAAATCGAGTTCGCGCGCGCCCGGCGGGAAACGCTCATCAGTTCCCTGTTTACGAACGGCAAGGTGGAACCATTGGTCTGGCGCGCGATCCGCGCGGACAGCGCCGGCCGGGTGTCCCGTCTGGCCGTCGAGGACGGCGCCCGCGTGCGCAAAGGCCAGATCATCGCCCAACTGGATACGGCCGGCCTGGAAGCCGAACTCGCCGCCGCTGAGGCCCGTATCGACCAGACGAAAGCGGAACTCGACCGGCTGCGGGAAGGCGGCGATGCGCGGCTACGGGCCGAAATCGACGGCAGCCTCGCGACGGTGCGATTCGAGCTGGAGACCGCCCGGCGCGACGCCGAGTCGCTGGAACGGCTGATGCAGAAACAGGCTGCCACGGCATCGGAACTGAACTTGGCGCGGCAGCGGGTCCGCGACGCCGAGTTGCGCATTGCCTCGCTGGAAAGCCGGCGCGAAGCGCTGGTGGTATCCCAGGATCGGACCGTAGCCGCCGCGAGACTACGCGATGCCGAGGCTGCCGCGAGACTGGTGCGCCAGAACATGGCCGGTGCCCGGCTCGCCACTCCGATAGCGGGTGTCGTCTACCACATTCCGGTGCGCGCCGGAGCTGTTCTGAACGCCGGCGACGTGGTGGCCGAGGTGGGCGACGTGTCCGAGTTGCGCGTTCGCGTTTATGTCGATGAGCCGGAACTGGGCCGGGTGGCCTTGGGTATGCCGGTGGTCATCACTTGGGACGCACGTCCGGGTGAGGAATGGCGCGGCGCCGTGGAGCGGCTTCCGGCACAGATTGTCTCGCTCGCAACGCGGAAGGTAGGAGAGGTGACGTGCCGCATCGCGGACGGCGGAGCCGCGCTGCCCCCTGGGGCGAACATCGATGCCGAGGTCCGATCGAAGGTAGTCGAAAACGCCCTTACAATACCCAAGGAATGTTTGCGGCGCCAAGGGGACGCCACCGGAGTGTTCGTTCTGGAAGGTTCACGATTGCGCTGGCAGCCGGTGACACAGGGCGCCGCGAGTCTCACTCGAGTCGAAATCGTCGAAGGGCTCGCGGACGGGGTGGCTGTCGCGCTTCCGTCGGAAGTGAATCTGAGCGACGGGATGGAGGTACAAGCCGGAATTCGTTAGTCTCGGCGGTTGAACCAAAGCACGTTGAGATGTCGGTCATCCCGTTGACTGCCAATGGCCCGGCGCGCTATCGTCGCTGTAGAGCCTCGACAGACTGGCGCGGTAGCCAAGTGGTAAGGCAGAGGTCTGCAAAACCTTTATTCGCGGGTTCGATTCCCGCCCGCGCCTCCATTCAATCCATTCAACTTGCCCGTGTTCTCAGGAGGATACCGGTTCCTCGGTCCTTCGCGCTCGTTCCCGTTCGATCCCGCTGAATACCCCTTCTTCACGTTCGTCACCGACCAAAAACCGACCAAAGATTATCTGGTCTGAAACTCTCCATC
>CAYPUQ010000727.1:0-2043 GCA_964413655.1 uncultured Solibacteraceae bacterium
AAACCTGTCCGGCTGTCGAGCGCGTTGGCAAGCGACCAGTGAGACAGCATTTCCGACCAGGGGCGGCCGGTCCTGGCCTGCAGGTTTTGGATCCCGGTGAGCGGTCCCTGTGTGAGCGGCATCAGGAAGCCGGATTCGGCCGACGCGTACTGGTCCAGCATCCACCTGACGAGCGACCATCCGCTGCCGTAGAAGGTCAAGCCATCCTCCCCCGGAGGATCGCCCAGTGGGGAAAGCGTCTCCACTTGCTCCAGATACTCGTAGAGCAGGAAGAAGTGCGAGATCATGATCGCGGGCGCGTCGGGGCATTCGGTCGCTCCGGGTCTGACGTCACAGTAAACACTCTGCTGGTACGTGACGTTGTCCTTCCAGCCCACGCCATACACCGAGCGCGCGAACAGCTCCTCGGCTACCATGGCGGTGGCCTCCTCCAGCCAAGTATCCTCGAACGGCGCTACGCGCGAGATTCGCTCGGCGTATGCGGTAAGGTGCTTGACCTCGTGGATCAGCACCGACCGCATGATGCGGCGCCAGTTGGACCGGGTAAGGGCCCCCGACGGCACGAAGAAGTCCGGGCTCGGATCCGTCGGGACTATGGCATAGAAGTACTCACCTTCGTTGCTGGAGGGAATCGCTGTGCGCGAGCCGAAGTCGCAGCTAATCACAAAACCGGCCACGCCGTTGAAGGCGTTCACGCGAGGGGAGATAACCATCACGATTCGCTCGTTGGCATCCAGCTGCGCATCCAGGCGCAGCGGGTCACCGAAGTTCTGCGTGAGAATCGGCCACATGACCTGATCGAACTCCACTCCCATCGCCGTCAGCATAGCGTCCATCTGGCCGGCAAGGGGCGCCGTAATGTCCTCGACGATGATCGCGCGCGTGCCGCTGTAAACCGTGCGTGCACTGATCTCTTCATACGGCAGACCGCTACAAAGCGGTGAGTCATCTTCGATGTCGGCGATGCGCACAAGCGATATGTCGCCGATGGTCGGACTGACCGTAGCAGCCGTTACGTTCGCTGCCTCCATGCCCGCCGTCACGACCCGGCCGTTACGAGTGGGCAAACTGCGCATGAACTCGTGGTTGCGGCGCAGCATGTCGCGGTGCGCCGTGTGCCGCCTGATCTCCTGCCCGACGGCACGGGCGGCAACCGGGGACGGAGTGACGCCGGTCGGTGCAAGCGAGGGCGCGGCGGTTGCCTCGGTGGCGGCGACACTCGCCGCCGTTCCGCCGATGCCACGAAGTCGAAAAGATACGGATGCTGCTGGGGAGGTGCTCGAGTTCACCACTGCGAGCATGTAGCGCCCGCTTGCCTGCGCAAGCTCGATGCACCTGGCAGCGGCCACGTCGGGAGACACATACATCTGTCCCGGCTGGAGGTCCACGACGGTCGGCGATACACCGCCTTCGCACTCGCCACCAATGGGCGGCGTGGGTCCATCTCCTCCACAGGCGGTCGCCAACATTACCATTGGCGCCAGCCCGATCACCCACCCGCATCGCGGCATTCACGACCTCCTGGATTACTCGATGCGCGCTACGCCCACCCGGAGCGTTCCGGATGGCGCGCCGCCACTACGGCTGCTAATCTCCAACAACTGCTCGCCGGCGGCTACAGCCGGGCCGGCGAGCTCGAACAGTACCGCCGAGCCCCCGCGCAGCTCGGATACGTCCTCGCTGAAACTACCAAAAAACACCCGACGGGGCACCGAGGGGTACTCCGAAACCCGCGAACCGGCCCCCCTCCCGAGATCTTGATGCATCCCTCTATAGACATCGCGAAGGTCCCAGCTTGGAAACGCCAGGTCAGGACGGCGCGCCCTGAACCCGGGACGATCGTCCAGTGCCATCGCCAGCGACCACCAGCCAATCAGCTCGGCAAATGAGCGGCCAGTGTGCTTCTCCAGGTTGCCGGTGCCCCGTACCGCGCCTTCCTGGGTAAGGGCCTGCAGAAATGCCGCCTCCGAGGAGGCGAACTGATCCACCACCCACCGTGTGAACGCCCAACCGCTGCCATAGAACGTGTAGTCCGTTCCTGCC
>CAYPUQ010000728.1:0-2034 GCA_964413655.1 uncultured Solibacteraceae bacterium
ACGGCGATCGCCTTCATCGTCTGGCGCTCGCCGGCAAGAAACTGCCCATAGGCCACCAGAATCCCCAGATGTGACGGATGGGTTTCGCCGAACTGTTTTGAGCGCCGGAGAGCCACTTGGAAGACGCCTTCCGCCTTCAGTCGGAACCCCCGGAACTGATACTGCCCCGCGATCTGCTGAACGTGTCCGCCAAAATCGGCCCGCGCCGGATCGGTCTTCGAAAGCAGATCCGCCGCTTGCTCCAGAGCCCGGAATGCTTCCGTCCGCCGGCCTTCGTTTTGCGCCTGATGCATCTTCGCGATGACTATCGCAAGGGGATCGGGCGCTTCCCGCGACTGGGTCTGCGCGTACACGAGACCGGCCATTAGCACCGCGGCAAGTTTTGTCATCGGTGCTTTAGACGGCGGACCGCGCCGGATTAGTTCCCACCGTCCGCTACACGGCCGCGACCACGCGAATCGGCGCCCCGCCCACATCCACTGCCCGGACCGGGAAGGAGAGCGGATCGAGCGTCAACTGCGGCCGGTACGGAACTGCCGCCAGCAGTTTGTCTCCCGCGTAGATGTTGTAGGTACGAATCGGATCCGGTCCGGCGAAACCAGTGTTCCAGCGCACCAGAATCCGGTCGCTATCCTTCTCGGTCTTCACTCCGGTGGGCTGGATCAGGCCGTGCTTCTCCTGGAAGTAGTTGGTCTCCGTGCCGTGCCGTTCCGCCACCCGGCGTTCGATCGCGAGCATCTCATTCGCCGTCGCGACGTCCTGCAACCCCGCCGTCATGTTCACGAGTAACTGGTCGTTTTCCGCATTGGAACGGTCCACTCGTCCGATGCCAACGATGGCGCAACTCACGCCCGGCACGCCCAACGGATATCGCACCAAGTCGGCCGGTGAAACCTTGCCCTTCCCGCCGACGGTCAGGATTGTGTCCGCCGGGGTTCGGGAGAAGCGGTACTCCTTGCCGTAGAACACGCCGTCGGAGAATAGCTTCATCGCGATGACGCCCAAACCGCGTGCGCGCGCCAGCGGGATGACGTTGTACTGGTGCGAGGAATAGGCTCGGTCGTTCACGTTCAGCGCTACCAATAAGGTGTCGACGATCGTGTTGTCGCGGTCGCGCTGGATGGCGTTCATCAGCACGGCCGAGCTCAGGTGGCCCGTGACGCCAATGTGGCGAATCCACTTCTTCCCTTCCGGGTTCAGGCCGGTGTAGTTCGTGCCGTCGCGGTAGTCGAGTAGCGCAGCCAACGTGCCAATACGCTCCGGTATCTTGCCGCCGCGGGCGTCCACCCCTTCATAGATCTGCTCTACCTGCTCCATCGTCGTCAGGTTGTGGATCTGCAGGCTGTCCAGATAGGCGCCCTCCGGGATGTGTCCCTGCCCGTCGCCGAACATCTGCGTCAACGACCGCTTCAGTTCGTCCACCGCCGTCGGACCCTCTCCGCCGGGATCTTTGGCGAAGCGCCGGCCCGTCTTGGTGGCGAGGAAGATGTTCGACCGTAGCGAGGATCTGTAATCCGGTTCGCCTGGGATCAGCCGCAATTTGCGGAACGCATGGCCATAGTTCACCTGGCTCGGTCCGTAGCCATTCGCCGTGTCCAGATAATTGATGCCCTGTTCGACGGCGCGAACGACAATATCCACGGGGTCGATTCCGTCCGGCGTTCGCTGCACGGAGGCCTGTCCGCCAAAGGCGTAAGGGACAACCCACCGCCCCGTACGGCCGAGCAAACGGTGATTGAGATGGCGCGCGGTTTGGGCGACGGCCGGCCGCCGGAACGCAAGGCCCACGGCGGGAGCGCTGCCAAGAACGGAGAGAATAGTGCGTCGATTGATCATTCTGGGGTACCTCGTTGCCCCCAGTTTATCTGAAAACAGATAAACAGATCCGATTTGACCCAATCGAAGCTCCGGCGCTACCTGATCTTGTGCGCGGCCAGGAAGTCGCGGATCACGCCGTAGATCTCCAGCGTCTCTTCCCACGTGAAGCCGCCGTGCTTGCCGTTCTTCACGGTGTGCAGCTTGTTCGGGACACCG
>CAYPUQ010000729.1:0-2034 GCA_964413655.1 uncultured Solibacteraceae bacterium
TCGTCCAGGTCGGCGGGCAGCGGCCAGGTGACCCCGGCCGCCACGGCCCGCTGCAGATAGGCCGTCACGGTCCCCAACCCCACGCCGCACGCCCGCGCAATGGCGCGTTGCGGGAGTCGGGCCTCGTACTTCAGGCGCAGTAATTCGCGGAGTTGTCGCATCAGTAGCCTCGAGGCTGCCATCCGGGGGAATCCTTTCGTTGAAGGAAACCTCCAGCATCGCCTGGCTACCGATCAGGGCTCAGCTCGCCCGGAGCCGATGTTCATGATCACCGGATTCGGTGTTCACCATGCCGGAATCCGTGTTCAGCATCCCCGGATTCAATGTTCAGCATGGCGGAATCGGTGTTCAGCATCGGCCGGAATCCGCGTTCAGCTTCAATCGGAATCAGTGTTCAGCATGGGCCGGTGCGCGCACAATCCAGAGGGTTCTCCAGCGTCCAGCCGGCCGCAGAGTCGTGACGACGAAGTTCTTCGACGACGAGCGCGCGAGTTATGGGGTCTGTCTCCAACCCCCCTAGAGACCGGGGAGTCGACATTCGCAAGAGACCCGTCTCGCGCAATGCATTCAAGACTGGCCGGGACAGGCGGCGTTCCCGCTCTGCTTCCTCGTTGTGTTTCTGGATGATGGGAGCGATTTCTCGCGCGGCGTCGATGAGCGATGTGTCTGCTTCCCAATGCATGGCCATTCTCCTATGCGTTGACCCGTTGTTCGGGGAATACCGCTGGCAAGCAAATCTGCGCGTCCTTGAGAATCGAGGAACTCAAGACCATGCGCGATGTTCCACCGACTGGATGACAGCGATGATGCTCAGCTCCGGTTCGCCGGAGCGATGTTCTGGTTGATGTGAAAGAGGTTGTACGGGTCATAGGTCGCCTTCACTGCTGCGAGCCGCGCGTAGTTGGCGCCATAGTTTGCCGCCGCTCGGTGGTCGTCGTCGCTGGACATGAAGTTGATGTAGCCGCCATCGCTGCCCGAGTGGGGATGAATGGCTGCGTAGTAGTCCTTCACCCACTTGATGTTGGCCTCGTTGTCCGCAGGGTCAGGCCAGATTCCCACAATCACCGGGGCGAAGCTCTTGTCTCGATGTCCGAAGGCGGTCTCGTTGGCGCCGACGCGGTGAGCCGCGCCGTTGATTGGATGGAGATGCATGGACGAGCTCACGTGCGGTGTCTTCTGTCCATGCTCGATGTGAGCGGCGATCGCCTCGTCGGTGAGCTCGGTAACGAAGTCTGCCTTCCAGTAGTGCTGCATGCCCTTCGGGACGAGATCGTCGAAGGCGCTGTTGAGGGCCGGAAACGGCATGACCTTGACCTGCTCCGCTTTCACTTCGGCAACGTCACGCAGTGGCTTGAGCACCTTTTCGGCCTCCTCGTGTGGGCCGTTCCAGCACGTGACCAGTACACAGAAGAGATCCCCGACCCGGTCCTCGGGGACAAACGGTAGGGGAGGAGCTATCTGCCAGCCGAAAAAGCATCCGAGCTGTTCGGGCGCATCGGCGATGAATTCGCGGTAGCACTCCAGGACCGCGGCGGCATCGTCGAACTCGTAGAACATCGGGCCGCCCACGATGTCACCAACCTCGTGCAGCTGAAACTCGAAGCTGGTGACGATACCGAAGTTGCCGCCGCCGCCGCGCAAGGCCCAGAACAAGTCTTCGTTCTGGTAATCGCTTGCAGTGACCTGCCGGCCATCGGCGAGCACAACATCGGCCGACAGCAGGTTGTCGATGGATAACCCTACACCGCGGGTCAGGTAGCCGAGGCCGCCACCTAGCGTCAGGCCACCCACCCCGGTCGTCGAGACGACCCCGCCGGGCGCGGCCAGGCCGAACGGGTAGGTCGCATGGTCGACATCACCCCACGTTGCACCGCCCCCGACGCGGACGACCTTCTTGACCGGGTCGACCCACACGTTCTTCATCGGCGACAGGTCGATGACCAGACCGTCGTCCACCGTGCCGAATCCGGGAACACTGTGGCCCCCACCACGAATCGCCAGGTCGAAGCCGCCATCGCGGCCGGCAGCAATTAC
>CAYPUQ010000730.1:0-2016 GCA_964413655.1 uncultured Solibacteraceae bacterium
TCTATCATGCTCCTCGGCGGCGGCGCACGATGAAAGTGAAGCTGATCCTGCCCGCTCTGACCGAGGCAACCAGTCCTTTCTGGCGGCCGATCAAATATTCGCTTTTCCCTCCGCTGGGCCTCGCGACGCTCGCCGGGTATCTGAGGCCGGACGACGACGTCGAGATCCAGGACGAACACGTCGAGCGGCTGGATCTGGAAGACTCGCCCGACCTCGTCGTCATTCAGGTGTACATCACCTCGGCGTACCGTGCATACCGCCTGGCCGATCACTATCGGCGCAGGGGCGCGTACGTCGCGCTAGGGGGCTTGCACGTCACATCGCTCCCGGAAGAAGCGGCTCAGCACGGGGACACTATCTTTCTTGGCCCGGGCGAGGATACGTGGCCGCAGTTTCTTTCGGACTATCGCCGCGGCTGTGCGCGGCGGGTGTACCGGTCGAGCTCCCGGACACTCGCGAGCGTCCCGCCAGTCCGGCGCGACTTGATAAAACGCCCACTCTATTTGGTTCCCAACTCGATCGTTGTTTCCCGTGGGTGCCCGCATGTGTGCGACTTCTGCTACAAGGAGGCGTTCTTCGAGGGCGGCCGGTCGTTCTATACACAGACGGCCGATGCGGCGCTGTGCGAGATCGAACGTCTGCCGGGCCGGCATCTCTATTTTCTGGACGACCACCTGTTCGGCGATCGCCGCTTCGCCGGTGCGCTGTTCGACGGCATGCGGGGAATGGGCCGTCTCTGGCAGGCGGCTGGAACCGTCAACAGCGTGCTCATGCCCGGTCTGCTGGAGCGCGCGGTCAAGGCGGGCCTGCGGAGCTTGTTCGTCGGTTTCGAATCGATCACTCCGGCCAACCTGGCCGCACAACGGAAATATCAGAACCTGCGGCACGACTACGCCACGGCCGTTCGACGGTTGCACGACCTCGGTGTGATGATCAATGGGAGCTTCGTCTTCGGGATGGATGCCGACGATCCATCGGTGTTCGAGCGCACCGTGGAATGGGCGATCAAGCATGGAATCGAGACCGCAACGTTCCACATCCTGACGCCCTATCCTGGCACGGCGCTATACCGCCGGATGGCGGCTGACAGGCGCCTGACGACCGCCGATTGGGATCGCTACGACACGCGCCATGCGGTGTTCCGCCCAGCGCAAATGTCAGCCGAGGAACTCGAGCGTGGATACTGGCGCGCTTATCGCGACTTCTACCGGTGGGGCTCGATCGTGCGCGGAGCGTCCACGCACGACAGTGTACTCTCCGGTTTGCGGCATCTGGCGTACGCCGCTGGATGGAAAAAATTCGAACCGCTTTGGGATGTAGTGATCCGGCTGAAACGCGCCGGGATGATGTTGCCACTCCTGGAAGGCATCCTGAGTGAGTTTGGAAGGCTTCGCAGCCGGCAGTGCCATGGCCAAGCAGTCCGGGAGTCGATTGGATTCGAGCCCATGATCGACAGATCGCAAGTCCGCTGAGCCGGTATAATCCCGAGGGTATGCTTTGGCGAATTGTGGCGGTTGTACTGACTCTGACGGCGCCGATGCCCGCGCTGGATCTGAAGGACGCCGTCATCGTGGCGCCGCCGGGCAAGGCTGCTGAGCTTATTCGGGTCGAGGTGGAACGGCGGACAGGACTGCGGCTGGAACGGCGCGATTCCAGGCCGGCCGGCTCAGCGGCGATTGAGTTGAGACGGGGCTCGGGCGGCGCGCCGGAGGGGTATCGGATCGGGGTTCAAAGCGGCGCGGTCACGGTAACAGGCAACGATGAACGCGGCGTGCTGTTCGGCGCGGGCGGCCTGCTGCGCCGCCTGAACATGGCGAAGGGCCGGCTGTCTGTAGCCGACGGCCTGGCGTTGGAGACAGCGCCGAAAATCCCTCTGCGCGGCCATCAGCTTGGCTACCGCCCCAAGGTGAACTCCTACGACGCCTGGACCCCGGCGGTGTTCGAGCAATACATCCGGGACCTCGTGGTGTTCGGAACGAACGCTGTCGAGCTGATTCCGCCGCGTTCGGACGACGA
>CAYPUQ010000731.1:0-2009 GCA_964413655.1 uncultured Solibacteraceae bacterium
ACTTCCGCCCCCGGCGCCAGCATGCCGGCGCCCGCCGTGCTCGCGCCCGCGCCGATCTGCCTCGCTTCCACGACCACCACGCTCAATCCGGCCAGCGCCAGCCGGCGGGCAATCGAGCACCCGATGATTCCGCCGCCAATGATCGCGATCCGCTGAGGCATCCGCTTTCATCGTAGCCCGCAGGCTGCGCGGATCAGCCGCGGACCCTCCGCTACAATCGGAAGAGTATGCACCCCCATCTGCTGCACAACGGCCGTATCATCGACAGTCCGGACCGCGTGCTGAGTCCGGGGCAGGCCGGCCTGATGAATGGGTGGGGGGTCTTTTCGACGATTCGCGTTTTCGATGGCGTCCTGTTTGCCTGGGAGCGCCACTGGGCGCGCATGAAGCGCGACGCCGCCCTCATGCACGTGCCCTTCCCGGCGGACGATGCATCAGTGCACGAGGATCTGCTTACGCTCGTGGCCGCCAACCAGGCCTGGAACGCGACGCTCCGGGTCGTGATTGTCCGGAATCGCGGCGGTATGTGGGAAGGCCCCGCCTTGGATCGCGACTACGACATTCTCGCTTTCACCAACGGAATCCGCGACTGGGGCCGCGGCGTGAACCTGGCCGTTCAGCCGAATGCCCGTTTCGCGGCGTGCCAGTTTTCCAGCGCTAAGATCCTCTCCTGGTCCTGGAATCTCACCTGGCTCGAAACGGCCCAGCAGCGGGGTTTTGACGAAGTCCTCCTGCTCAACGAACGCGGCGAGGTGAGCGAGTGTACTTCCGCCAATGTCTTCGCCGAGATTGGCGGTCGCGTGTGTACGCCTCCTATCTCCTCCGGATGCCTGCCCGGCATCACCCGCGAGTTACTGCTCGGGGAGGCTAAACCCGCCGGAATCGAAATCGCCGAGACCACTCTGACGCTCGACGACCTGTACGGAGCCGCCTCTGTCTTCATTACGTCCACCACGCGCGAACTGCTGCCGGTGCTCCGCATCGAAGACCGTGAGCTGCGGGATACCGGAACCGCCCGGTTTGCGCTACAGGAGGCGTTTTCGGCCTACTGCGACCGGTATGTAACGGAGGCCGCGCCGGCCCGGCGGTAGTGGCCTGGCCGCGGCGACAGCCTTCTCCTGGGTTGCCGTGGGTACCCGGTGGTATCATGACGTTCGTGATGTTGACTCGCAGAGACTTCACCTTTGGCGCGCTTGCCGCGCTTCCTTCCGCCGCCTTGGCCGCTCGCATCAACTCGACGATCGGCGGCGTCATGCTTGGCGTCCAAAGCTACAGCTTCCGCGACCGCCCGCTCGACGAGGCCATCGCCGCGATGAAGGAGATCGGGCTCGGCTACGTGGAACTATGGAGCGGCCACGTCGAACCGCGCGGCATGAACCGCGAACTGTTGCGGGAATGGCGGCTGTCGGCGCCGATGGACCACTTTCGCGCCGTCCGCAAGAAGTTCGATGACGCCGGCATTACCCTGTACGCGTACAACTACAGCTTCCGCGACGACTTCACCGAGGAAGAGATCGCCCGCGGCTTCGAGATGGCCAAAGCGATGGGGGTCAAATGCCTCACCGCCTCCTCGAATGTTTCCACCGCCAAGCGGATCGATCCCCATGCGGCGAAGGCGAAGGTCCCCGTCGGCATGCACAATCACTCCAACATCAAGCCGAACGAATTCGCCACCCCGGACGACTTCGCCGAAGCGATGCGCGGGTCCTCCCCTTACATCGCCATCAACCTCGACATCGGCCACTTCACCGCGGCGAACTTCGATCCGGTCGATTACCTGGAGAAGAACCACAAGAAGATCGTCACATTGCATATCAAGGACCGCAAAAAGAACCAAGGTCCGAACCTGCCGTTCGGCGAGGGCGATACGCCCATCAAGGAGGTTCTGCAGGTTCTCCGCAAGCGCCGGCTCAAGATTCCGGCCAACATCGAATACGAGTACAAAGGGCCGGACACCGTGACCGAGGTCAGGCGCTGTTTCGACTACATGAAGCAGGCGCTCGCCTGAC
>CAYPUQ010000732.1:0-1997 GCA_964413655.1 uncultured Solibacteraceae bacterium
CGTGCAGCCAAGCCAGCTCTTCCATGACGCGTCGCAGGGTCACGATATGCAAGCAGCGAGTACTCTTGATCAGCGGTGGTTGCTGCGAGGAGAGCCAGCTAAACCAGCCCAGGAAGTGATCTCGCCGAAGTTGATCAAGCGACTGGATGCCCGGATGCTGTTGGCCCAGGTAGCGGAGAAAGTATTCGACAGTGGTGCGACCACGTCCTTGGGATGAAGCGCTCAAGGCGGACGTCACTGACTGGGCGGCGGTGACGAACGCCTCGTTGAGCGGATGTAGGACGGGGATGCGAATGCGGTTCATGTGCTGGATGGCACCGGCCGCGTCAGTTGGGCGATCGCACGCACATATTGCTGATAGACATCCTGCGGAGTGACGTTCAAATAGACCATGGTGGTCTGGATGCCTGCGTGCCCCATCAATTGCATGAGCGCGGGCAGGCTGAGGCCGGCGCGAATCATGTCTGAGGCAAACGTATGGCGGAGCCGGTGTGGGTTGGCTTTGGCGACGCCCGAAGTCTGGCGATGATGCCGAAACAATGAGCGGAGCCCGGCGGCGGTCATGCGCGAGCCTCGCGCACGGCCCTTGAGGTTCACAAACAAGGCTTTGCCGCAATGAGGAGGCCGCTCCAGGCGCAAGTAATGATCGAGCAGCCGGACCGATTCGGGAGCTAGCGGCAGCATGCGCACCTTGTTCCCTTTGCCGCGGACGCGAATCTGGGCTTCCGACAGGATGAGGTCTTCTTGATCCAGCGCGAGTACTTCGCCGGAACGTAAGCCTTGTAGCAACATCAACCCGACGATGGCCAGATCGCGGCCCGTTCGAAAGCTGCTCCAGAAACGGGAAACCTCATCTACGGACAGAGGCGTCATGGCTCGCTTGGGGGTCTTCACGCGCAAGCCGGTGACGGCTGGCCGCGGACGGCCGATGCCGAGGATGGACTTCCGCCAGAAGAACGTGGTGAACGGCGGACGAGACAACTGCGGTGACGCGGCCGGGAACAGGCAGCGCAAGGCCCGTTCGGCCACCCAGACGTTTTTGTTGATTGAGTTGGCAGCTGGGCGCGGCTCTTGGGCTGCCAGATAGTGCAGGTAGTCGAGCAAGGAGGAATCGGTGAGGGCCTGCGCGGTTACTTCCTCAGTGGCGTGACGCTTGACCCACCAGCGAATGAAGTTGGTCAACGAGAAGGCATACCCGCGCAGGGTGTGCCAAGCCAAACCGCGAGCCATGCACTGATCCAGGAAGTGGTTGATCCAGGCGATCTCACGCCCTTCCGGCTGGGCGACCACGCGGAATGGGCTGTGGGCATTGCCCAAGCCGACGCGATAGACCAATTCGTTGGTCATGAGCGTGACCTCTCCAGGAGCGTCTGAAACTGGTGAGCATCACCGCCACCGTGCACGAAGAAGCTGTTGGGGTCGTGGCCGTCAGGCAGCTCCACCGGGAAAGCTTCGACCCGGTGGACTGACCAAACGCTGCGCCAGTTGATGCGCCGCGCGCCATCCGCTCCCGTTGACATCCGAGTCGAAAGCCAGGTAGACGGTACGGCTGGCGCCGTCGCACAACTGACGAAACTGCGTACCGTTCAGACTCGTACCCAACGAACAGGCGGCGTTACGAAGGCCGGCTTGCCACAAGGAGGCCCAATCAAACAGACCTTCGACGAGGATCAACTCGCGACAGTGGTGAACCTGCTGCCAGCCATACAGCCCGCCCTTGCTGCCCGGCAGGAAGCGATGCGGCTGTGCGTGACCGAGGCTGCGTCCGTAGAGGTTCGTCTCCAGACGAAAAGACGATGCGATGAGCCATGGCGTCGAAGCCCTCCCGTGTGACGACGCCGGCCTGCCGCAGTTCATCAAGCGTCACCATTGTTGCCCGGCCGAATTCGCGTCCTGGCGGCCACCCGTCGTTCAAATCGCGGCAAGACAAATCCGCCCACAACCCTCTGCAAGAAAGAGACTTGTCAACGCCGAAACTCGCGTTAGCCGGACAGTAG
>CAYPUQ010000733.1:0-1984 GCA_964413655.1 uncultured Solibacteraceae bacterium
AGCAAAGCGGCGAGGAGGAGCAGCAGCGACATGTTCATCGCCGCCGATCCTATCACGGACTCCGTTAATCCGGCAGGTACAACTGAAACTGCCGCGGCCTCTCTTCCGGAGAGCCACGGAACAGGCGGGCGGTAATCTCGCGATTGACCGCTTGGCTGAGGCGCCCGGCGTAGTCCTCGGCTTCCTTACGGTCCTCTTCGCGGAAGAACCGGAATTCGCTTCGCAGTCCGCGTTCAGGCCGTATTTCGAGGCCCGTGACGAGACAGCCCCATTTTTCGAGCCGTGCGGAGACGTCCGCGGCGAGCGGGCGCAAGTGGGCCGAGGCGATCCGGATTTCGGTACGAGGGATGATTCTCGCGCTGGCCGGCTGTTGCGCGATCCGCCTGTCGACCACCTGCTTGCGAGCCGCCTCGGGCAGGCTGCCGACGAGTTGGGTCAACTCGGCGCGCTGAGCTTCCAGCTTCTTGATTTCCGCCCGCACGGAGTCCAACTCGCTCCGCGCGCTTTCGATCTGTGCAGCGGTGGCGGCCAGCTCCGTCTGTTTTTCGCGCACCTGCCCGACGAGCAGCCAGAGCGCCGCCACGGCTCCGGCGAGGGCGACGGCGGTGATCGCGAGGCTCCAGATTCGCGCTTGCCGCGCCTGGCGTTCGATGCGGTCCATAATCGCGTTGACGTCGTTCATGCCCGGTTGCATGGTTTCTCCGTCAGAGGGTTTTGCCGACGAAATCCCAGAACAACTTCTCGACGCGGGCGGCGTCGGCCGAGGCCGGCGTCTGAGCTTCGTCCGCGCGCGTTTCGTAGTACGACTGGAGCCAGGTCAGTGTGTTCACGCTTTGCCGGCGAGCGAAGATCTCCTTGAGCGGGAAGGCAGCGCCGAGTCCCATGGACAGCATCGAAGACGCTACGCTCAACACCCAACGCGACTGCTCGGCGAGCTTCTCGCCCGAGGTCAGCATGATTACAGCCGCGACGCCGATGCCAAACACAACGCAGCCGGCCGCCAGCGCAATGTGCGTACGGATGACACTCCGTCCTTCGGCGACGGCTCGGGCTAAGATCGCCGCCTTGTCCCTCGCTGTCATCGTTCGAGTCGCTTTGAATTATACGGTGGAAGCGGGCGAGACTGCCAACAGCGGCCGGTTGTGGACCGTCCGCTATGCTGACTCCATGCCTTCTCTGCCGCCTGCGGACGCGGATTCAATCCGGGCGATTCATGCCGCCTGGATCAGCATGGAACTTGCCGGCCGGAACTCGGCTCTGCTGGATTACTGCGCGGCCGATGTGCTTTGGATGCCGCCCACCGAACCGCCGATTTCCGGAAGCGCCGCCGTTGCCGCATGGCTATCGCGAACCGAGGTCAAAGTGCATAGCGTTGAGATTACGGCGCTGGCGATCCATGGCGGGAGAGACGCGGCGTGGTTGACCGCCAACTATGTAACCACCTGGTCCGTTGCCGGCGGCCCAAGCCAGCGCGCGACTGGCACCCATCTTTGGATCCTGCGCCGCACGCACAACGAATGGAAGGTTCAGGTAGTTGCCTGGAGTGCCTGGGACGAATCGAACGTCTGAAATGAAGGTCCCGGCCGGCCCTTCCCCGCCTATACGCCGACCTTGGCCCGCGCGCCGGCGACCGCGCTTTCCACTTCGTTCCGGTACTGCGCCAGTAGCTCCGGAGTCTCGGCTTCGAAGCGGAGCACCAGCACCGGCTGGGTGTTCGAGGCGCGGGCGAGTCCCCAGCCCTTGTCGAAGATCACGCGGACACCGTCGACCTCCACCACGCGGTGACTGGCGCGGAACCGTTCCGCGACCAGCCGGATGACTTCGAACTTCTCCTCATCGGGGCAGTCGAGGCGGATCTCCGGCGTCGAGACGGTGGGCGGGAGCCCGTCAAGCTGCGCCGACAGCGGCTTGCCGCTCTTGGCGACGATTTCCATCAGGCGGCAGGCGGCGTATAGAGCGTCGTCGTAGCCGTAGTAGCGGTCGG
>CAYPUQ010000734.1:0-1953 GCA_964413655.1 uncultured Solibacteraceae bacterium
CGCGCTGGAAGACGAATACTTCGTCAAACGGCGGCTGTATCCGAACGTAGACTTCTACTCCGGCATCATCTACCAGGCGATGGGCTTCACGCCGGACGCGTTCACGGTGCTGTTCGCCATCCCGCGCGTGGCCGGCTGGCTCGCGCAGTGGGAGGAGATGCTGAACGATCCGGAACAAAAGATCGCGCGTCCGCGCCAGGTGTATGTGGGTGAGGCCGAGCGGCATTTCGTTCCGATGGAGAAGCGGTCGGCCCTGGCTTCACACGCCTAGGATCGAATCGCTGGGGCAGGTTGAGAACCGGTTGGGGGCCTGCCCCACACAGAGCCACGATTGAAGCGGGGTGTCCGGCGCAGTCTCGGGTCGCCCTACAGTGCTTGTCCCGTACACTGGGATAAGAACGTGGTGGCCCATCTGAATTTCCTTCTCCGGCGGAGTATCGCGTTATTATTACTGGCGGTCGTTGGCACCGTCCCGGTCAGCGCAGTCGACGAGTGGGAGGCCATTCACCAGGAAATGCGCGAGGCACTGGCCGTTGTCTCCCAGGAATACTTCGGCCCAGCCGCCGAGCAACGGTCGCGGGTGCAGCTGCGCCAGCAGGCGCTCGCCGCGCTGGCTCCGTGGATGATCGTCGTGGGATTCACTGGTGGCATGGAGGGACCCGATAGCACGGCGTCCGGCATCGTCGCGCTGCAAGCGCACCTTGAGGAACATCTCGACGCCGAAACCGGTGTCTTGACGCTGACCTACAATAATTTCCACTGGCGCCGGGCCGCCGCCAAAGTAATGGAGACCGTCCGCGCGCGCCATTCCGCGGGGGTACCCGGAATGGCCCAGCCGCTTGTGGTGGTTCATGGCCACAGTTGGGGCGCCGGGTCGATCGGAAAATTCGCGCGTCTGCTTCGTGACGACGGCCTCGAAATCTCGCTCGCCATCTACATCGACTCGTTTATGTGGCGGAACCCGCGCGTGCCTGCCAACGTCCGCAACGCCGTCAACTTCTATCAACGGGCCGGTCTGCTGAACGGTTTACCGATGCGCGGGAAAAGCCGCCTCGTTCCGGAGGATCCCGAGCGGACGCGAATCCTGGGCAACTACCGCATCCGGCCGCAAACCGAATCCTGGGGCTGGAGTTGGAACCTTCTTCAGCCCCTCCTATACCGGCAACACCACCTGATCGCCCACGACGAGCGGCTTCGGAAGTACCTGCTGGAGATCGTGAACTTGAAGCAGTCGCTGCTGGTACGGGCTCGGGAGCCGGTGCGGACCGCAAGCGAGAACCTGTTCGACCGCGTCGTCATTCTGGGCGCCAGCGTGTCGGCCGAGGAAAAAGCGCCCTCGCCGGGCCGGCTTCTGGCGCGCCACATGGGCACATCCGAGGAGCGCATTCTGGTGATCGCCGAAGGCGGCGCCGTCAGCGACCGCCACCTCAGTTTTCTCGACAACATAGACGCCTTCCGGCCGACGCTGATCGTGGCGCTCGATCTCTTCTACCACGACTTTAAGCTATCCCTGTTTCTCAGTGATTCCAGAAAGACTTACGTGCGAGATTACCTGGAGCGACTCCACCGCACCGGCGCCGTTGTCGTTGTCGGTGGCATTCCGCCGCAGGTGCTGCTTCGACATGAGCATGCCAACCGTTACCTGGAGTCGCTGGCGGCCGAACTTCCGCGATTGGTTCTGCTCGATGTCGGAGCGTGGATAGGGAAACTCGACGCCGGCAAAGTACGTGTCCACCGCAACGGCCGCGAGATCCAATTGACACGCGGCGACGTCTTCGCCGACCGGGTTCACCCGAACGAGCTGGGAACCACGCTGGTGGCCAACTTCATCCTCGATCAACTGCGCGAGCGGTTTCTCAACGGCCCGGGAGCGGAGCGCGACCTGGCGTCGCTGCCGCTTCCGTTACCGGCCGAGTCCCGGCCTCAATAATCTAATCGCCCGCGCCAGCGGGA
>CAYPUQ010000735.1:0-1943 GCA_964413655.1 uncultured Solibacteraceae bacterium
GGGTCGCACACGTTCCAGAACTTCGATGGGTCCGACAGCGGCCGCGTCCTCACCGTCCGCGAAGCGTTCCAGCGTTCGACGAACCTGGTGTTCATTCGCGTTATGCGCGACATCGTGAACTATCACTCCTACCGGCTGCCAGGCGTGAGCCCACGTATGTTCCAGGATCCGAAGGATCCGGTGCGGCTGGCTTATATCCGCCGTTTTGCCGACTACGAGGGCCGGGTCTTCCTGAGCCGCTTCTACCCGAAATATCGAGGTATTCCGCGCGAGCAATTGCGGGAGAAACTGCTGGCCGGCCGCAGTCTGAAGCCGGCCACGCTCGCGGCAGTGTTTCCACCGCCCGGCACGCCGCCACTGTTCAACTTGAACGACCGCGGATACCTGGCCAGCATCCATCCGCTCGAAATCTGGCTGGTGGAGTATCTGGAGCGGAATCCGGGCGCCACGCTCGGCGAGATCTTCGACGCTTCGGCGGCGGCCCGGCAGGAGGTCTACCAGTGGCTGTTCAAGCCGAATCGCAAGCACGGGCAGGATCTGCGCATCCGCACCATGATCGAGCAGGAGGCGTTTGAGCGCATCCACGCTTCGTGGAAGCGGCTCGGATATCCGTTTAGCTCGCTGGTGCCGTCGTACGCCACGTCGATCGGTTCGTCGGCTGACACGCCAGCAGCGCTGACCGAGCTGCTCGGCATCATCCTGAACGACGGCGTGCGGCGGCCGGCGCTGCGGGTGGAGGAGCTTCACTTCGCCGCCGGAACCCCCTACGAAACGGTCGTGGCGGCTAACCCGCCGCGCGGGGAACGCGTCCTGCCGGTCGCCTTAGCGCGTCTGGTGCGGGCAGAGTTGCAGGGCGTCGTGCGGCACGGAACCGGGCGCCGGGCGTTCGGCGCGGTGACTCTTCCGGACGGCACGAAAGTGGAGATCGGCGGCAAGACTGGCACCGGCGACAACCGGCTGGAAATCCACGCAGCGCCGGGACGGCGCACCGGTTCGCGGGTTATGAACCGGACGGCGGCTTTCGTGTTTACGATCGGCGACCGCTACTACGGCGCGATCCTCGCGTACGTTCCCGGCGAGGCTGCCTCGTCGCACCGCTTCACCAGTTCGCTGCCGGTGCAGATGTTCAAGACGGTGGTGCAGGCGCTGGAGCCGCTTCTGTAGTGCACCGCTCCAACAGTTGTCCATCGCGGGCTACCGCGCTCCGGTCGCGCTCCAGTCGCCTGAGTGAGTAGCAGTACGCGCTGGCCGTCAGAACTCCGAGAAGAGACTCGACGTCCTCGAAGGCTATCCTGGCCCATTCTCGCCGAAAGCGGGCTTGCCCTGTGTCATGGTGGTGGTGCCGCCCGTCGGCCGAATCGTAACCCAGATTCACGCAGGCGAGGCTGTACCTCACGGCGGCTCTCCCCGCCGGCCCATATCTCGCGGCGAAGCCCCTCCTCCGCGGTCGCGATTCACTCAGGGCTTCCAGTCATTCCACCGCGCCTTCCGCCACCAGATCTCCGGGCGGCGGCCGTGGGGTGAGCTGGGAACCGGCTACAGCTTATAGCGATCGTAATCGAACTGCTCGTTGACCAGATGATACTCGGGTTCACCGGGCTTCCGCCGCTGGTGAAGCCGGCCGCGGACGCCATGGCGCGATTGGCCGGCGATGTGTGCCACCATGGCGCGCTGCATTACGGAGATTGGCTGGAAGCCTATGAGGCACTTCGGGTTAGCGCCGCCCGGATGATTTGCGCGGCGCGCGGTGAAATCGCGATTGTTAAAAATATCTCGAAGGGGTCGCGACGGTCGCGCTGAGGCTTGACTGGCGGCGCGGCGCCAATCGATTAGCTTCAGACACCCGGTCTCGGACGCCAAGGCCACCAACCGCTGGCACGACTCGCCTTCCGGAATCGTTTCGGAGACGGCGAAGATCCGTTCATGATCGAGAGTCTCCAGCC
>CAYPUQ010000736.1:0-1943 GCA_964413655.1 uncultured Solibacteraceae bacterium
AGGAGATCTATCGCGAGCGGATTCCCCACCAGGGTTCCGGCTTCAGCGCATCGCCGGTCGCGTCCGACGGCCGGATCTTCCTGGCGGGCGAGGACGGCGATGTCTTCGTCATCCAGGCCGGCCGCCACTTTCGTTTGCTTGGCCGGAATCCAATGGGCGAGCCGCTGATGGCCACGCCCGCTCTGTCTGGCGGCATGATGTACGTGCGCGGCGAGAGGCATTTGTACGCTATCGGGCGCTGACGCCAGGCGGCACCAGTTCGTAGGACACGAACGCGAACCGCTTCGAGTCCGGTGACCACGAGTTCACATTGATCGTTCCTTGCCCGCCAAACAGCTTCGCGATCGTTTCCGGCCGCCCGGGTTTCGCACCCGCACCCGCGCCCGGCAGCGGCATCAGCCGCAGTTGCACGTCGCGATTGGCGGGATGCCCTTGGGTCCCCTTCTCGTACGACAGAATCACGAGCCACTTGCCGTCCGGCGACGGATGCGGGAACCAGTCCTCGTGTTCGTCGTTGGTGATCTGTTCAGCCTTCGCGTCGCCCGGTCCGGCGCCGTCGTGCGGAATCCGCCAGATATCGAAGTTGCCGGTGCGCTCCGAGTTGAAGTAGATCCACTGGCCGTCGGGTGAATAGTCGGGACCATCGTCGAGTCCGTCGCGGCGGTTCAACCGTTCCTCTTCGCCTCCCGCCGTGGGAATCCGGTAAAGGTCGTAATCGCCATCGCGCTGCGCGGTGTAGACGAGCCACTTTCCGTCCGGCGAGAACCCGTGGAAGTAACTTGGCGCCTTGGGCGTGATGAGGCGGACACCCGAGCCGTCGGCGTTCGCGGTGAAGATCTGCGACGAAGTGGTTGTGCGCCCGGAAATGGCGAGCACCTGTCCGTCGGGCGAGATGCCGTGGTCGTTATTGCAGTCGATTTTCGTGCTGAGTTCGATCCGCTGGGCGTCCAACGGACGCTTTTCGGTAAGCGGCAGGCGCCAGAGATCGCCGCCCGCGTTCACGAGCAGGTACTTGCCGTCGGGCGACCAGTTTGGCGCCTCCACCAGCTTGTCGGCGGTGTAGACGACTTCAACCGACTTGCTGGCCATGTCGTAAATCGATACCTCGCTGCGCAGGGTGGGCCGCGGCGTGACTTGGACGCTGACGTTAGAAAAGACCGCCGTTTCGAGCACCTGGGCGTCGTGCGAGCAAACGGCAAGGCCGACATACACGGGGTCCTGCATCGTCACGGTGGCCGGGCCGGTGGGTTGGAGGTCTTCACCCGGGTTCCCTGCATACATCCTGAACAGGTTGCCGCGCCGCTCGATGCGCAGCCGCACCGGGCCGGATAACGGCGAGCGGACCTCGCGCGTCTCCGCGCCGGCGGAGGAGCGGAACTGGAGCGCCGTCAGGCCGTCGCCGTGGATGGCTGCGTCGGCGTAGGCCGATCCGGGGTCGAGCGACTGCCGGATCATCAGCGCGGCCTTGCGGTGGTCCACCGCGCCGGCGCCGGCGAACTTCACGTCGGCGGTGATCGTAATGTCGCCCGATACCCGCTTCCAAAGATAGTGAAAGGCATCCGCCGTGCCCCAGATATTGGCGCCGCCGCCTGTAATCCGGTACTCGGCGGTCGCCGGGTTGAACTCGACCGAGCCGGGTTTTGGCGTAACGCCGACGTCGCCGTGCGATTCGAAGAGGCCTACCGGTTCGCTGGCCAGCGCCGTAGCCGCCATCAAAAGCGCGACGCCGGCTGGCGCCACTCTTCCCCGCGATTTTGTCATTGAGCGGTCTCCTTCACTCCCGGCCGGTGTATTCGTCAGTATAAACCGGCATCGCGGCGAACCCTCGCGACGGTACGCCGCGGGATGCGGCTCAACGCTCCGCCCGGTATCCTAATCTGAAGTGGCTCAACGGCCAGCAGGGCCACGCAGAAAGCAGGTATACAAAAGCCATGGCAACCAAA
>CAYPUQ010000737.1:0-1933 GCA_964413655.1 uncultured Solibacteraceae bacterium
CTAGAGGTGGGCGATCTCGCGACCACCGTAACGGTTGAAGGTGGTACGTCGCAGGTGGAAACCGAGACGGCTACGCTTTCGAATCTCAAAACCGCGCGTGACTTCGCACAACTGCCGCTCAGCGTCTTCGGCCGCGGTTGGGCCAATATCACCAACGTCACGGCGGGCATTCAGAGCACCGCCGGCTTTGAGGTGAATGGCGCCCGCGACACGGCGAACAATTTCACCGCCGACGGCATCTCGGTGAACGACATGATCAACAGCCGGAACACGGCCAATGGCTTCTCCGGCGACATCGAGACGTTCCAGGAGATTAAAATCCTGACCGCGAACACGTCGGCTGAGTACGCGCAGGTGGCCCAGTTCGCCGCCGTCAGCAAGTCGGGCACAAATACTCCGCACGGCTCCTTCTACTGGGGCAACTTCAACAGTAAGTTCTCGTCGCGCAGTTGGGCGGATCGGCAACCGGTCTCGTTCACCAACCACAACATGTTCGCCCTGAACGGTGGTGGTCCCGTTTCTATTCCCGGCGTCTACAACGGGCGCGACAAGACGTTCTTCTTCGCCTCTTATAGCGGCGCGCGCTACCGTGTCGGCAACCGGATCTTCACGATCGTACCCACCTCCGCGATGCGAGGCGGCGATTTCTCCGCGCTCACCGGTCAAATCAACCTGGTGGATCCGCTGAACGGCGGGGCCCCGTTTGCGGGCAACCGAATTCCGGCGAGCCGCATCAGTTCCGTTTCCCAGCGGCTCCAGGATCTGCTCTACCCCAACCCGAATCAACCGGGACAGGGCGCATTCCAAATGGCGGACAATTTCTACGCCGACCCGGGCGGCGCCTACAACTCGAACGTCTACTCGTTCCGTGGCGACCACAAGATCAGCGAAAAGAACCTGGTGTTCGTGCGCGTCGGGTTGACGATCACGAACGGCGACACCTATCGCGGCCCCTTGAACAACGGCTACGGTTCCAACAGCATCCTCAGCAATATTCCCGGGAGGAGCGTCGTGATCTCCGATACGCACGTCTTCAGCCCGACACTGGTCAACGAGGCAAAGCTCGGCTTCAACCGGACCTTCGCCGAATCGAAGGATTACAACTTCGGCGTCGACGTCCTATCACAGTTAGGCATTCAGGGAATCGACAATCCCAACAACGACCCGGCTATCGGGAGCATGCCGCAGTTCACGTTCGGGGGCGCCATTCCGTTCGCGGCCAGCACGGGGCGCAACCAAGCTTACACAGCGCAGAACACTTACCAGATCATCGATAACGTTTCCTGGTTCAGAGGCCGCCACAACGTCAAGTTCGGCGTCGACATCCGGCGCTTACAGGTGAACAATCAGAACAAGCCGCTGTCGATTCGCGGATCGTACTCCTTCGATGACCGCCTGACCGGCCTCAGCTACGCCAACTTCCTGCTCGGCTGGCCCGGCGGCGCGACGCGCGGGATCGCCCGTCCGAACGCGTACCCGCGCAGCACCTACTCGGGTTTCTATATCCAGGACGATTTTAAGCTGCACCCGCGCATCACCCTCAACATCGGTTTACGCTACGAGTACCAGACACCCTGGACCGAGAAGTTCGACAGAATGTTCACCTTCGACCCATCTACCGGCAGCATGGTGACGGCCGGTTCGACAATCCCGTCGGATCTGGTGCCACAGGTAGCAGCGACGCTGCCGATCGTCACCGCCACCTCCGCGGGTTTACCGAAACGGAGTTTGCTTTTCTCGGACAAGAATAACTTCAGCCCGCGCATCGGGTTGGCGTTCCGGCCGTTGGGCGACGCAAGCACTGTCGTGCGTGCCGGTTACGGACTGTACTCTCAGTTCTGGCCGGGTTCGTTGGCGCTGAACGCGACGGGCGGTCCATGGCAGTCTACCGAATCGTTCATCCTGGAGGATCCGAACACCCCGGCAATCCTTT
>CAYPUQ010000738.1:0-1906 GCA_964413655.1 uncultured Solibacteraceae bacterium
AGCGGTAGCGCCCAGGGAGGCCACGCGGCTCGCCGGGGGTTCGGGCCACCCGGCAGCCGGTAACCGGCGGCAGCCGAAACCGTCGCCGGCGGGGACAGCGACCTTCGCCACCTGGGCCGCGCGATTGGCGGTGTGGTATATCCGCCGGCGGTCAATCCGGCGCAAGACGGCCTGGTGGATCGCGAGTTCAACGGCCTTGTTATTCTTATGACCCAGCAGAGACCAGGTGCTAGGATGGTATTCCGTCGAGCCGCTTACGGCGGCGAAAGCTTCGATCGAATTCCTCTGGGTCGAAGTTGTCGTCGAACGTCGCGTGCATGAACCTGTAGTGCTCGTAGATGTCGTTGCGGAGCTTTTCGCGCAGGCGCCGGAAGCCGATGGATAGAAAGTAGCGGGGGTTGCCGTTGTACTCTCGCGCCGCAATCATAAACCGGGTCATTCGCAAGTCGGAAGCGGCCTCACTTTCCTTTCCGCTTCGGAAAAGATAGAGGGCTTCGGCAAAATGCGCGTCAAGCTCCCTGTCGAGCCCCGAGGTCCGCCACTGTTTCCAGTCCTGGATGGCATGAGTCACCTCATGAACGATGGTGCACATACTCAATGCCGGGCTTGAGCTGACCTTTGGAGTTATCACAAAGAAATTCAGAGAACCGTAAGAACGGTAAGAGGCATTGAAGTGGTGGTCCTCTCTTGTTTCATACACGTCGATCTTACCTTCCCGGATCTTGTGTGCAACTTCCTCGTAGTGCGAGCCGGAATATCCGATGCAGTTCAGGGCAGGAAACTGTAAACGTGGGAAGGTGAGATCCTTGACATGCCGGTCTCGCTCCAGGAGCTCGGCCATGACCGGGCCGAAAGTCGCTGACACGTCCCGGACCCAGAATTTAGTTCCTGGGAGCTGTACATATTCATCGTCTTGCATTGGCATCCTCCTCAAAAACGAAGGCCCGCGACAGCGCTGCTCCGCGCGGTCTCCACAAGCATGATCTTGCCGGTCCGCTGCCACTCCCGCGCACCCGCGGTTCGTCCGAACCGGATCGAGGGTCCCGGGCAGGTCACCCACGGAACACGGGGCCGGCATGTCACCGGCTCTCCAATCTGACAGGGTAGTGATGCGCGCAGGTCAAGCGTTGCATCGGCGGCGCCAGGGTGGGGCCGCATCGAACCCCACGCCGGAGGGGCTGTGGTGGAGGGCCGGCGCTGGTAGCGGCGGCAGCGCGCTCCGCTCGTACAGACAAAAGGTGCCGACATCGCAAGGATATTCACGATCTCGCTGTGTTCGGCAGCCATTTCATAGAAACTCGCAGAGTGCCGGCTCGCAATTCCCGCGGCGCCAAAGGATTGGGCCGCAGGGGCTTTCGGTTGCGTGTTTCTCGCACCGGCTCATGCAGCAGTAGTCGCCAGCCGCCGTCTTGTTGGGCCGCCTCATTCGCATCCGGTATGCTCGTCTCATGACTCCAACGCTGGGCGCGGTAATCGTGAAGCTCACGGCGCTTCCACCCGAGGAGCAGGACCGCGTCGCCCGCTGGCTGCTCGACGAGCTCCGCGACGATGAGGCCTGGACACGCCAGTTCGAAGCGTCGCAGGACACCCTCGCCAAGCTCGCGGCCGAAGCCCGAGCGGACCGCGAGGCCGGCCGGACGACAGAGATGGACCCCGAAAAGTTGTGAAATCCCTTGCGACGCCGCGTTTCTGGGCGGCGTATCGCGAGCTGCCACCCGAAATCCAGAGCCTCGCCCGGGAGGCCAATCGCCTGTTCCGCGACAACCCCGGGCACGCTAGCCTCCAGTTCAAGAAAGTCCACCACCGCGAGCCTGTCTATGCCGCTCGCGTGACCCTCGCGTACCGTGCGCTCGGCCTTCTCGAAGGTGACGCGATTACTCGGTTCTGGATCGGCGGTCACAATTGA
>CAYPUQ010000739.1:0-1887 GCA_964413655.1 uncultured Solibacteraceae bacterium
GAATATGCCCTCCGCTCCGCAACCCGGAGATCCCATTTGGTCGGCAGATCCGGCTGAGGCATCCCGCGCGCCACTTTTCCGGACCTCCCGAGCCGATCCTCGGGCATTCTCGACTTCGCGAGATCTAAAGGCGGTGCCAAAGAGTGTGTGGCACAGGCTAATCACGACCGTCAGAAAACCCGCCGCCAAGGAGGAGCGTCGGGTCTTCACCAATGGCGAGCGTTTGGAGCGCCCTTTCGGGGCGTCGGGCACGGTCCTGTTCATCGGCGGCCCGGACAGGCTATAAAGCGCTTGCGAATCACAGTTTTCGGCGATGGGAACGTATTCGCCCACGATCTGGCCATAGGAACTCGCTACCGTCGCTCGACGCTGGTCCTTTGTTTGGCTCAGACGCCAAATGGTTATCACCTCCCGGGAAGATCCATTGCATTCGGGTCACCACGAAGTAGAGCTGTTTTGGCAGCAAAACGGCACCGAGGACGACCGCGGGCGCCCGCGCCAGCACATTGTTCGACAACAGGCACTCCCTTTGGCGGCGCCGGCGGTTCGGCGAACGTCACGGCCGATCGGGCTGCTTTCCATCCTTCATCTTCAACATCAGCGATTCGTGCGCGAGAAGCAACTCGCCGAGCAGGTCTTGGCTGGAATCCTGCGCAGGGGCCGGCGGCTTGGTATCGATCAGCGCCCATAAGCCTTCTCTCACGTGGTCGGGCAGGACGCTATCCAAATACTCGATCGCTAGCCCCCGAAGCGCGGGATCATCAGTATGGAGCGACCGAAACGCGATCTTCACCGCTTCGCGTGGCAGCACCGAAGCGACGAGGGAAAATATGTGCTCCAATGTCTGATCCGCGCGTTCCCGGAGTATCTCATCGAGAAATGCATTGGGGTCGGAGCCATCTCGTGTATCCAGCAGCCGGCGAGAGTCTCGGATCGGGCGTGCGACGTACAATTCCCGCTTGACCGCGGCATAGACGACCTCAGCCGGCACCTTGAGGTCCGGCCTGCGCTGAATCAAGGAGTCCAAGGCACGCGAGCACTGGAATCGGACTTCAAATCGAAGATCCGCCAAACCTGCGACCAGACCGTGAACCGCTAACTGTGAATCGCAAAGCGCGAGGATGCGCGGGATCCGTCGACGAATGCCAAACTCGACATCTTCGCGGTTCGTGAGGTGGTCTGTCAGGACCCCGGCAATTGCAGAGGGATTCAATTGGAGCGCGCCTCGTACCGCGTCGCTGACCTCATCCCAAGCAAGCAGCGACACCAGTTGCGCGGCTAACACAGGGCTCAATCGGTCGATCTCGCTAACCGCCGCTAAAACGCGGCGGCTGTCACCGGATCGCAGCTCGGCGAACGCTTTCACAACTTTGTCGGGCGTCCCGGCCTGAGTTGGCGATAATGTCGCCGTGGCGACAGCTTTGGCAACAGGCGCCACGGTGATCGCACTCCGAGTGGTTGAGTCCTGAATCTCATCGAAGTCGAGTTCCACGGCCCGGTCGATAAGCCGTTGCTTGACAAGGCCGGAATATGCCGCGTCTAGCCTCGACGCAGCCCAGGCGCCGGCGATGGCCAAACCGAGCATCGCGCCCAGCAGGCCGGACGGAATGAACGAAGCCCCAAACCAGAGCATGAGCTGCACGATCCCGCTGCCGAGCGCGTCACCGGCCCGGTCGCATCCGACATCAATCAGAGTCTTGGCGGCACGCTTCTCAGCGGCAGGAATCGGCGTGTACAGGAGTTCGTAACCGGCTCGGTAAAACGAGCCCCGCAAGCTGGATTCGAACAGACGGAACATTGTGAAGACGGGAAAGACAGGGGCCAGCAAGGTCACTAGTGCGCCTCCTCCTACCCCTAGCGGAAGGGCGGATATGGTACGTCCTATGC
>CAYPUQ010000740.1:0-1876 GCA_964413655.1 uncultured Solibacteraceae bacterium
GGCAGATGTGCTGGGCCTACGACTGGGTTTGCGACCTGGACATCAAGGGCTTCTTGGATACGGCTTCATACTGCCCCCTGGTTCATGAAAACTGATCGAATAGCGGCGGCGGCTGGTCGGCGACCTTGATTCTCAAGCCTTTACGGCGGCCTTGGCGCACCAGCACGGCTTCCAGTTCGCCGCGCTTGACACGCTGCAACACCGTCTGGCGCGAGACGCCGAGTTTCTTCGTTGCCTCCAGCATGGGAAGAAACTCGGGTGGAGCTTGCGCGACGACGCGTGACCGCAACTCGTCGGTGATTCGGATCTGCCATGGCGCGCCTGGCGTAACTTGCTCGCCCTGGATGAAACCGTCGGCCAGCCAGCGGTGAATGCTCGACGTATTCATACCGAGGATCTCGGCCGCTTGGCGGATCGTGACGAGTTCTCCGGCGGGCGGTTCGGCGGGGGGTTGGAAGCGGGGAATATCCCGATACCGGCGAAGATTGCCGACGTGATTGGCGGTGAAGCGTTCGCCGGTGGCGGTCTGGCGGCCTTGGCGATTCAAGATGCCGGCGATGACCTCGTCGGGATAAAGAAGGGCCAGGCGGCGCAGCAGGGCGATGGTGTCTTCGTCGGTGCGCGGACCTTGTGGCCGAAAGCGTGGCACGGGAACGTCGAGCGTGGTGATCGCGCCGCCGCGCCAGCGGAGAGTCAAGTGCGCATGCCCCTCGGCCCTCTTCAGATTCAGCACGACCTCTTCGAGAATCGCGCGCAGCAGTTCTTTCCGGTCACGATCCGTGGTCGTGGCCGCGCGCCACACTTGACCAAGATCAGCGCTCAACGCTTGAAGGCGGCCCAACTGCTCGGCGCTGATTGTCGCTGGCCGTTGCAGTTCTCTCCGCCGCCGCTCCGCTTCCGCGCCCGCCAACGCGCGCAGTTTGCTCTCCCATGCGGCTTCCAATCCGCGAGCGACCAGGCGGTTCTCCGGCTCGACGGCACGGTAGCGGCGCTCCGCCTTCCCGGCGTCATAGCGCAGCCGTTCGATCTCGAGCCGCCATTGCGCCAGAGCGGCATCGTGGTTGCATCGAGCGTGCTCGACAGCCATCTTCACGGCTTCCACGGCGGCCGGCGTGACGGCTTCCAGAAAGGCGTTAGCGATGGCCTCGTCGATCGCCACTCCCCCCACGTTCAGGCAATACAGGCCACGGCCCTCGACAATGTCTTGCCCCGCGCAGTGATAACCCGGAGTGGAGTTGCGGCCACGATAGTGAGTGCTCAAACGCCGGCCGCAGTGCCCGCAAATGCCGATGCCTTGCAGCAGAGCGGAGCCCTCCCTCACGATGCCTCCTTTCCGATGCGGCCCGGGGCGAGTGTTGGAAGCGAGCCGCTGCTGATTCGCTTCGAAGGTTTCCCAATCGATGAAGCCCGGGTGGTGCGCTGGGATGAGCACGCTCCACTGCTCCCTCGGAAGATGACGAATTCGTTTCTTGACGGCGCCGTGTTCATCGACGTACCGCTCGCAGCGGCTCTTGCCGTAGGCGTAAGCGCCAGCATACACCGGATTAGTCAGGATGTGATGAATCGCGGTGTAGGTGGGCACCACCCAACGAATCTGCCCGGCCGGGCCGTCCTGCAGGGGGAAGGAGGGGGCTTCCGAGCGCAGCCAGAGCCACACGCGGCGCGCCGAGCCGAACTCGGCGAAGCGCGCGAAGACCGACCGGATCGCGGCCACGACCGCTTCATCGGGATGAAAGAGGACTTCGCCATCGGCGTCGCCCCAGATGAGACCAACCGGCAAGCCGCGCCGGAGTTCACCGCGCGCGGCCTTGTGGCGAATCCCTCCGTCCAGCCGCGCGCGAAGGATGTGCAGTTCCGCTTCACTCATGGTGCCCTT
>CAYPUQ010000741.1:0-1866 GCA_964413655.1 uncultured Solibacteraceae bacterium
TGGATTGTCGAAGCGGTGGACAGCCCCGGCGACAGCGAGGGGGCCAATCATCCCGGCTTCCCGCCGGCACAGCTTCAGCGTTTCCGGTTCCGGCTGTTCTTCCGGGCGGCACTATGCGTCTGGACCGGGTCGCAGGCCAACTCCGGCCGCGCGGCGAATCGGCTGTACAGCGTGGTGCTGGATATCGACTGGCGCATGCGCGGGGAATGGACTATCGGCGTTGCCGGTGCCGTCGCGGTGGCGACGGCGCCGCGCGTCTCAGTCGCCGGGACGACCACGACGTCTCCCGCGGTACCGGTGGAGGGAACGGGAATTGAGGTACGGTTTCCCACCGGACTCAACCACCTTGCCAGGGATTGCCGCGCGTGAATGTCCTTGCTCCATCAACGGTATTATTGTTGGGCTGCCTGCTGGCCTGCCCGGGAGGTGTTCTAGTGCCAGAGCCACTCGACGCCGCGACTTCCACATCCGAGGTCGCCGCTTCTTCCACCATCATTCTCATCAGGATTCTCGCGGCCGATTTCGGCCCGTGGAAACAGGCCGAAGACGACCCGCTGAAGAGCCGCGAGGTGAAGTTACGAGTTAGCGTGGAGTCGGTTCTTAAGGGCCGCTTGCGTCAACCGGCCGGCCAGCCCATCGAATTGACCGTCGAGCAGCGGTCCACGGGCGGCGGCCGGATCATGGACTATTACGGCCTGTGGTCGCACGTTCCGCTGGAACCCGGTACTCAACTGCTAGCCTTTTGCCATGGCGAATCGGACGACCTGCCGGCATTGCTGACGGAGGAGCAGTGCAGCAGCCTTCTCGAAGCGGCGCCGGTCCTGGAAGACACCAGGGCGGCCGTCGCTCTCGAAGGCCGGAAGCCGGCGCCTTCCCAGATTGTCATGGTGGCCGCGGACGCGGCTCCACGTTTCGGCGGCGTTTTTGCGCGGTTCGTTTGGGAGTCGGTGAAGGCGGAAGTGATGTCTTCGCCGGCGGCTGCCGAACCGTTCCTGCGGATCGTGGAGAACGCCGAGACGCACCCGGAGGCCCGGGAAACCTACTTGGCCGGATACTATGAGGAGCTTGGCATGCTCGGCAGTCCGCCGCGGGCTGCCGAGATACGTTTGGCGCGCGCGATGACCCGCGTACTCCTGCTGCCCGCAGCGGGCGAACTTCGCGAAACCATCGCGAGCGTTTACCTCCCCAATCTGCTCACCTTGGACGGCGCGAAACCCAAGTACTCCGCCTCCGAGGTCCTTCCGCCGCCGGAGTTCAATCGCGGTGTCGTGATCAGCACGCTCCGAACCGCGGGCCTGGAAGAGCCGCCCGAGGCGCTGCTGAATTGGCTGGCACAGCGGTAGCCGTTCGGACGTTTCAGCGCGATCGGCGCGGGCTTCACTTGCCGCGCCCGGCGCGCGCACGTAACGAGCCCCCGCATGACTTCAGTGCGAAGCCACCGAGGAGTCCCATGCCGAGCAGAACCGCGGTTGTTGGCTCCGGCACGGCCGCGGGCGGTGGGATCTGGCCGAACCGCACGTTGTCGATGCCGATGTTGTCCTGTTGGTTCCCCGGAAGATTGCTGTAGTCGATCTCGATCAGCAGTTGGTTGGCCGTGAGCGGAATTGCGAACTCGAACGCTGTATGACGCGGTCCGTCAAAGTCCCCTTGGACGTGGACACCAGTCTGCGTAAACAGCACTGAACCTCCGCTCAGTACGCGCACCGAGTCGATCAGATAATCCGTGTTGGGCCAGCCAGCGAGATCGAAACCGTAAAGCGCCGCGTCAAAGCCGGCGTCCGCCAGCAATTGCACACTCCATCCAGTAGTTCAAGGCAGTTTGCCGGGTGCAGGACGGAACGGCGGCGCCGGCCGGCAAACTGGCTT
>CAYPUQ010000742.1:0-1856 GCA_964413655.1 uncultured Solibacteraceae bacterium
CCCGAGTCGAGCGACCCAAGCGTTCGCCGCGCCGCAGATTCTGCGTATGCTCCGCGGCGCCGGAGCTTGCGCACGCCGCGGGTGGTCGCCACCACGCGTAGTCTTTGCGCCCGGACCCACGAGCTTCGGCCGATGGGCTGACGGACGGTGCGAGTGGCTGCATAAGCGATCGCGGCTATGCCTGCCGGACTCGCTGACGAGAGATGAGTGATCGAGAACACCAGACGGCCGCATGCGATATGATCACTCTGGATCCATCCAGTCGGGTTGTAGCGGGCACCCTCCTCGTGAGACCGTCGTAAGAAACATGATGATCAGGGACGGTTTCCTTTTTCTGGCGGCGTTTGGAGCCAAATTCTGTGCGGGGAGGGCAGAGGAGGTCACGACAGCTCAGGCGAAAGCGCGGGAGTTTCCATCTGGCGCGGATCGACCACCGGAACCGGATCCGCCTGGCAACCCTGGGAGGCGAAATGTGAAGAAAGTGCTACTCCTCCTGCCCATCCCTCTCCTCCTCGGAACTGCCGTGCTCCTTACCGGGCAGAGCAGGCATCGTCCGTTTACCGTCGTCGAGGCCGGGATCCCCGAGATGCGCGCCGCCATGGAGCAGGGACGCGTCACGTCGCGGGAATTGGTGAATCAATACTTTATCCGGATTGCACTTTATGACGGCAAGTTGAGGGCTGCCATCACCGTGAACCCGCGCGCCCTGGAGGAGGCCTCCGCCCGCGACCGCGAACGCGCGCAGGGCAAAGTACGCGGGCCGCTGCACGGGATTCCCATTGCCCTCAAGGACAATATCCACACCACCGCGATGCCGACGACCGGCGGCGCGCTAGCGTTCGAAGCGTTCGTCCCGCCGTACGAGGCGACGCTTACGCGGCACCTTCACGAAGCTGGCGCCATCATCATCGCCAAGACTAGTATGACGGAGTTGGCAAACTGGGTGGCTAGCGGCATGCCCAACAACTACAACTCGATCAGCGGGTTCGGCATGAGCCCGTACGATCCGCGCCGGGACCCGCGGGAATCCGTCACGGACCGGCGCGGGGCGCTTAATCCGGGCGGCTCGAGTTCGGGCATCGGCACGGCGGCGAATCTTTGGGCCGCCAACATCGGCACGGAAACCTCGGGATCGGTCCTCGGTCCGGCGAACCAAAACATGCTGGCCGCGATCAAGCCGACGGCCGGCCGCATTAGCCGCTACGGCATCATTCCAATTACCGCCGACCAGGACACCGCCGGCCCAATGGCCAAAACAGTCACCGATGCGGCCATTCTGCTCGGCGTGATGGAAGGCGCTGCGCCCGATCCGCACGACCCGGCGACTGCCCGGTGCACCCCTCCCCCCGGACGCGACTACTCGAAGTTTCTTCGTGCCGGGGGACTAAAAGGCGCCCGCATCGGCGTCCCGCGTGCATTCTGGTACGAGCCGGTCACGCCTCCCGGCGCTGACCGGCCGCGCGGCGGGCTGAAAGAAGAGGAACGGATGCTAATGGCGGATGCTATTGGCATTCTGAAAGAGCTGGGAGCCATTATCGTGGACCCGGCGGATCTTCCGAGCATTGTCACGTCCGACGCGCGCGACAGCCTCCTACGCCGGAGCATGTGCGCCGGAGTGAACGGCGGCAAAGGCAAGGACCAGAACTGCTCGACCGTATTCAAATACGGCATGAAGCGCGATTTCAACCGGTGGCTCGAATCGCTGGGGCCCGCCGCCCCTTTGAGGTCCCTCGCCGAGTTGCGGCAGTTCAACCTCGCACACCGCGCCGTCGGTGCCCTCCAGTACGGACAGGCGCAACTGGACATCTCAGATGAGATGGACCTGGAACAGGACCGGGCGCGATATGAGGCTGACC
>CAYPUQ010000743.1:0-1841 GCA_964413655.1 uncultured Solibacteraceae bacterium
CAGCCGGGCAAAGCCAACTCTCAGCAGTGCCGCGCAGCGGCACTGCGCTAGCGAGCGGCCCACGCGACACTAGTCGCTCCGCATCGCGTCAGAAACTGAGCGAGCCGCTGCGGGTGGTTCCCCGGATACGATCGCCGGTGCATCCGGGAACCGAGGCCGACCCGCCAGTGGTGTGACTGAACCCGTTAGCGAGCGTGGCCCGGGGAGTGGCGGTCGCATCATTGGTGACACGCGCGGTGACACGCACGTGATCCCGTTTGGGAGATTGCTCTTGTTCCGCCTCCCTGTTCCCGGATGCTCGACCCAGTATGAAGGAGCCCCCGATGCCACACAAGCGTCAACGGGCCGGGGTCGCCCGGCGTGTCACCCCCGGCGTGCTCGAACGGATCAACCCAGATGTCGCCGGCATTGACTGCGGCGCGACGACGCATTACGTCGCCGTCCCGCCGGACCGTGATCCGCAGCCGGTGCAATCGTTTCCCACCTTCACCGCGGATCTGGAACGACTGGCCGATTGGCTCACGACCTGTCGCATCAAGAGTGTGGCCATGGAAGCGACCGGGGTGTACTGGATTCCGGTCTACGAGCTGCTGGAGGCTCGCGGTTTCGAGGTGCTGCTCGTCAATGCGCGACATCTCAAGAATGTCCCGGGGCGGAAGAGTGACGTGTCGGATAGCGAGTGGATCCGTGAGCTGCACAGCGTGGGGTTGTTGCGCGGGAGTTTTCGTCCCACGGCCGCGATCGTCGCGCTACGCGCGTATCTCCGGCATCGGCAGACGCTCATCGACAGTGCCGGGATCTACACCCAGCGCATGCAGAAAGCGCTGGTGCAAATGAATCTGCGATTGCCGACCGTGGTGAGTGACATCACCGGCGTGACCGGCTTGCGGATCGTGCGGGACATCGTCGCGGGGCAACGCGACCCGCAGCGACTGGCGGAGCATCGCGACCGTCGCTGTCGCGCGTCGAAAGCCGAGATCGCCGCGGCGTTGACCGGGCAGTATCGCCCGGAGCATCTCTTCGTCTTGCAGCAGAATCTCGAGCTCTTCGATGCGTGTCAGCAGCAAATCGCCAGCTGCGACCGGACGATCCACGCGCATGTCGCCGGCTTGACCGCCCAGGTCGCGCCGCCGCGCACACCGGCCCCGGCGCCCCGCGTCACCGCCAAGCCGCGCGACAACGAACCCACGTTTGAGGTGCGCCTCCCGCTGCATCACCTCACCGGCGGGGTCGATCTAACCCAGATCGACGGGATTGCTCCGTATACGGCGCTCAAGCTGGTGTCAGAGCTCGGCACCGACATGAGTCGCTGGCCCACGGAAAAGCACTTCACGTCGTGGCTCACCCTCGCGCCTCACAACAAAATCTCCGGCGGCCGCCTCCTCAGCGCGCGCACCCAGCCGTCGGCCAATCGCGCCGCCGCGATGCTGCGCCTAGCGGTCATGGGGCTGAGCCGCACCCAGACCGCCCTGGGCGCCTTCTATCGCCGTCTGGCCGCACGCATCGGCAAGCCCCAGGCCGTGACCGCCACCGCCCGCAAACTGGCCATCCTCGTGTATCGCGCCCTAAAGGGCGAGCTCACGTATCGCGACCCCGGCGCTGACGCCTACGACCATCAACAACGCGGACGAGTCCTGCGGTCGCTCCGCAAACGCGCCGCCACCCTTGGCTTCGAACTCGTCAACCGCGAGACCGGCGAGGTACTCCCAAGTGCTACCGCTTAACCGACAACAGGAAGTTTCTTGGGAGGCGGCGCCTCGTCACATGCTCGCTGGTCCGAGGCGGCGCCTCGCTAGACGCCTTGAGCGGCCCGAATCCTTACGAGTGAGTCAAGTTCTCGA
>CAYPUQ010000744.1:0-1837 GCA_964413655.1 uncultured Solibacteraceae bacterium
CCGCGCGACGGCGGGGCGTAATGAAGACGCAGTACGAGTCTACGGATTCAGTTTCGCACGGGCCGACAAGCGCTCTTCGCAGGGTGGTCTGTAAGTGATTGATTCGAGGGCGAAGATATATTTCCAGTTGCTGTGACCGGTAAGCGGCCGGGAGCACGCGGATGTCAGAGTTAGCGGAAGACCACCAAGTCGTTGATGGCGATATCGGCGCCGGACGACTCCGGGTAGGGCTCGCCGAGCACCACCAGCCGCACGGTGTGCGGGCCAGGCTTGAGGCCGAACTTGTGCCAGACAGACTCGCCGCCTTTTTCGCGGTCCTCATCCGGGTAGACATCTACCGTCTTGTCGAGCCGGCCGTCGAGGTAAACCTCGGCCTTACCGCCGGTAGGCAGGTACGAGCCGGTGATCATCGCGCCGGTTCCTTCGAAACCGATCTCGGCGATTGCGCCTTCGGCGGAAGAGACGCGCCGGTCCCGTTCCCGCCGCCAGTTGCCGCTCCACTGCCAGCGCGGGTCGTCGATGCCGATGCGCGACACTGGCGTGCCGTAGTCGTTCCAGGCTTCGAGCGGCGGCGGCTTCGGGGCCTGTGTCTTCACATACAGGACGCCGTCCTCGACGCGGCCGCCGTGTTTCGCCGCCAGCGCAATGGCACGCTTCCCGGTACTTTCGACGATCGTCCGGAACGTGTAGTTGGTGTAGCTGAACTTCCGATCGGCGATCGCGGGGATGCCGCTTTTCCACCGCTCCGGAATTCCCTGGTAGCCCATCACCACGCCCAGCACGCCCACCGCGCTGGCCGGGTTACAGTCGGAATCCTGCCCGGCGCGCGTCGAGATCACCAGCGTCTTCTCGAAGTCGCCCTGACCGTAGAGCAGGCCGAGCGCCACGTAAGCGCCGTTCAGCTTGGCGTCGATATTGAAAGGTCTGAGAGCACCGGACGGACATGGTTCGTTCCTGTCCCACTTCTCGTTCACGAGACGCCAGACCGTTTCCCACGCGGCCGGGTATTGCCGGCGCCAGTTCAGCACGTCGCGGATCACCTGGCCGTACTCGCTTTTGGGCGGGATCGCGGCGAGACCGGCTTCAACGATGCGGCGCGGATCGCGCTCGAAGAACGCGGCAGCGTACATCGCCGAAACGAACATGCCGCCGTAGATCCCGTCGCCATAGTTCATCACGCGGCCGGCGCGGAGGCAGATGTCGTTCGAGGCGCGAGGCATGCCGGGCGCCATCAGCCCGATGAAATCCGCCTCGATCTGGAAGTCGATATCGTTGGCGTGGGCGTTGTGCTCGGGCGTTCCCGATAGCGCCGCCGGGACGCCGCGGCGGAGGGCGCGCCGGGCGGCGAGGTTGGCGTGCCACAGCCGGTATTTCGCCTCGCGGAACATTGCGCCGAAGTCTTCGGTGGTGGCATCGAGCCCCTTATCGTCGAGCACCTGGGCGAAGGTCATGTCGACGTAGAGATCGTCCTGGTCGAGCGAGCCGGCCACCATCTCCGGCTTCCACTCGGGCAGCTTGTCCTCCGGGATAATCTCACCGCGATAGCGGAACTCGGTCGGAGCGCCGTAACTGACGCCGATCATCTGGCCGGCCCAACCACCCTCGATCTTGTCGCGCAGGGCGGAGAGAGAAATCCTTTGCGTGTCTGGTGTGCTGGCGCTGCCAATCAGCAGGAGTGCACAGCCGATGCAGGCGGCGATCAGGGCGACGGCGGGAAGGCGCATGGCAACATCCTCCTACCTCAGTATGTCGCGAACCAGGCTGCGGTGAACGCTATCGTCGATGGATAGACGTTATGATCAAAGCGATGGCGACCTTGCGTATCACGGAAGCCGAA
>CAYPUQ010000745.1:0-1837 GCA_964413655.1 uncultured Solibacteraceae bacterium
ATGGTGAACCTCAGCGGCGGGACCGGCGAACGTTTGCAGCGAACGCTGGCGAACATGAAAGGACGCTACCCCGACCGTTTCGTGGTGTTCGCCAACCTCGACTTCTCGGGTATCGACGACCCGCATTGGGGCAAACGAGCGGCCGAGCGCCTGGAGGCCGACATCAAGGCCGGCGCGGGCGGTCTGAAGATCTTCAAGAACCTCGGCATGGATTTACGCGACGGCAAAGGCCAGCGGATTCAGACCGACGATCCACGCTTCGACCCGGTCTGGTCGAAATGCGGGGAGTTGAAGGTGCCGGTGCTGATCCATACCGGCGAACCGGCGCAATTCTTCGAACCCCACGACAAGTTCAATGAGCGGTGGCTGGAACTGAAGCAGATTCCGGGGCGGGCGCGGCCGCCGCATCGCTATCCGAGTTGGGAAACAATCATGGGCGAGCAGCACCGCGTCTTTGAGAAGCATCCCAACACGACCTTCATCAACGCCCACCTGGGCTGGCTAGGCGGCAACCTGGCCGAACTAGGACGTTTGATGGAGAAGTATCCGAATATGCACACGGAGATTGGCGCGGTGCTGGCCGAACTCGGCCGGCAGCCGCGGTTCGCGCGGAAATGGTTCATCCGGTATCAGAACCGCGTCATGTTCGGCAAGGACTCCTATAACCCCGTCGAGTATCACACGTACTTCCGCGTGCTGGAGACGGCGGACGAGTATTTCGAGTATTACCGGAAGCGGCACGCCTTCTGGGCGATGTACGGGTTGGACTTGCCAGACGAAGTTCTGCGGAAGGTGTACTACAAGAATGCAATTCGGGTGATACCGGGGATCGACGCGAAGCTGTTTCCCGAATAGTTGTCAACGCAGCGCCGACGCTCCCCCCGTTCCGCGTTTTCTTCAGAGATCGAAACGTCCGTCAGCGTTTCTCCGCCCGACGCTTCGCTGCGTACTCATCGAATTCCTTCTGCAGCTCCGGTGAGAGTGGGCCGCCGTAGATCTCGCTCGCCTTGTACTTCCCGGTCAGAAACTTGGCCTTGGTCCACTCATCTTTGATATGTGTCAGTTCCGCCTTTTCCACGACCTCCTGGACCAAGTGCGGGGGGATGAAAATGATGCCCGTGCGGTCACCTAAAACCACATCTCCCGGGAGCACGATCGCGCCGCCCACCTTCACGGGTATATTGATTCCGGCCAGCACCACTTGCCCGACTGCCGCCGGATGAAGCCCCTTGAAATAAACCTGAGTCGGCAGTTCGTGGATGCCTTCTAAATCGCGAATCGTCCCGTCCACGACGGCTCCGGTTCTTGTCACGCCGTAAATGGCGGCGTGCAAGTTGTCTCCGCCAAAGTTGTGCCCAGGCGCAGCGCCCATCAAATCCACCACGGGAACGTCATTCAATTGGAGCCGATCGATAACCCGCTGATTGACCCCACGAGGCAGGCCGCTTGCCTCCGCGTCCGCGTCGACTGCCTCGGCGAGGTCAGGGCGAAGCGGCAGATATTGCGCCGTCACCGCCCGGCCGACGAGTTTCTTGCCCGGATGAAGGATCTGGAACTCTCCCGCGAACTGTTTGTGGTAGCCGTGGTTCCGCAGCACACCCCAAGCCTCTTCGACGGATAAGCTCTTCACCCTCTCAAGGAGCGAGTCCGGTACCCTCGGACGGCCGTCCGCGTACCGCTCGAATGGGTTCTTCTCCGTATACCGGATCATCTGCTCACGGAGGAGACTGAAGATCTGTCCCTCGGCAGGCGCCAGGGACCACAAAATCAATGCGCAAACCGTTCTGTTCATGCAGCGAAATCTATCACAGAAGACTTGCGGCCGAATCGGGGGCGA
>CAYPUQ010000746.1:0-1829 GCA_964413655.1 uncultured Solibacteraceae bacterium
TCCTCGGGGGACACCTGAAAACCGGCCAATGAGGGACACCTCAAAACCGGCCAACGGAATCAGGCAAGACAAGGTAGTTATAACCCACGGCCGCCGCCGGCGGCAATGGAAAACTTCTCGAATTTACGGCGCCGTCAGCTATACTGTTCGCACCTGGGCGGAGGATATGGCTCCGCAGGGATGCGACCAGAGCGCCGACCCAGCGGCCGGAATGCGGGGGCGGCGTCGAGCCGCCTCCGCGGCATTCTGGCGATAAAGCGATAAATCCCGCGAGGGCGAAGCCCTCGCGTTCCAGCAAAGCTCCGCTTCCTTGTTCGTCTTCAGTCAGCGGCAGCGATCTTGGTTCGCCAGCTCTTCGGTCCGCATTTGAGGACATGGCCGTGGTGCAACAGTCGATCGAGCATGGCCCCGACGGCGGCCACGTCCGCCAACAGCTTGCCCCAATCGTCGACCGGCCGGTTCGACGTCAGCAAGGTGCTGGCGCGTTCGTAACGGCGCATGACAATCTCCAGCAGATCCTCGGCGGCGGTCTGCGGCAACTTACGCATGCCGAAGTCATCAATGATCAGCAGAGCTACGCCGGAGATCGCCTCCATGTATTGCTTGCGCGTGCCATCGAGGGTGGCCTCGGCCACTTCTTCGAGCAGGATGTGAGTCTCGCGATAAAGCACCTTGTGTCCTTGCAGGATCGCGGCTTGACCGATTGCCTGCGCCAAGTGACTTTTGCCGGTACCGCCTGGCCCGAGGAACAAGGCGTCCTCGCGACGATCAATGAAAGCGCCGGTGGCAAGGTCGAAGACCAGACTGCGATTCAGCTTCGGATTGAAGGTGAAGTCGAAGTTATCCAGCGTCTTGTTGGGATCGCGGAAGGCGGCGAGTTTGCGCCGCCGGTCCAGGAGCCGATCCGAGCGCCGGGTGAGTTCGTCGGAGACGAGCGTGGCCAGCAGATCGATCGGCGCCATGGGTTCGGCTTGCGCCTGCCGGAGTCGCGTTTCCAGTACAGCGGCCATGCCGCCGAGCCGGAGTTGACGCAGACTGCTCTGCAGTTCGATGAGATTCATTCGTGGTTCTCCTGGGTTTTGTGGTCGATGAGTTCGCGGTACAAAGTCAGCTGCCGGATGATGGGATCCACTTGGCGAAGCGTGAGTTGTGGGCGGCGCTCGAGCCAGCGGCGGACGAAGCGATAGGGGTTGGCAGGGAGACCGGATTCCAAAGCAGCGGCGCAGGCATCGTCGGCGAGCGCCGCGCCGTGCTTGCGCGCTAAGGCGGTCAAGCCCATGATGCGGCGGATCGCTTCGGGCCCATCGCGCCGGTAGGTCTGTTCGGCGAGCGTGCCCAGCTGCACGCCGATCCTGCCGCAGCGCGCCAGCAGTTGCTCGGTCGAGCGCGGCGTCTTAGCGGGCTTGTCCTGATCCGGGATGCGATAGCCGCCGCGCTGCTGCCGCAGGTGTTCGCGCAACAGCTGGCCCGTGTGCGGATGAAGCAGGCGCACGACTTGGCCGTCCCACTGCACCTTGACGCTGCGGCCGATCCAGCCCGGCGGAGCGCTGTAGTAAGCCGCTTCGACTTCGACGCAGCCATCGAGGTTCACGCGGCGCTCGCCGAACTGATAATGCCGGAAGGGCTCTAATGGCAGCGGCAGCAGGGACGGCTTCTCTTCGGCGAACATGGCGGCTACTTGGCGTTTGGTGGTGCCGTGGATGCGCGTGTCGGCCCAGTTGGTTTCCCAGCGGTCCAGGTAGGTCTGCGCCTGTTCCAGGCTTTCAAAGCGCTGCCCCTTGAGCGGCGTGTTCTTGGCGTGCCCGACGCCGCGCTCGACCTTACCCTTG
>CAYPUQ010000747.1:0-1829 GCA_964413655.1 uncultured Solibacteraceae bacterium
CGCGGTGAGGCCGGCTACCGCAAAAGCTCCCGCCACGATTTTCGTCGGGTCACATTCCCGCCGGCCGGCTTCGGCACCGAACCGATGAAGGTGGTCGCCGACGAGGTGCGCACGATCGCCTTGATGCCGCTCGTGGTGCGGATCAGCACGCCGCCGCTCGCGAGCCCGTACCTCGGGATGCGCACCGAGGACGGCGCCGCGGGATCTCCGTCGCGATAACCGCCGGTGCGGTAGTCGAGGATGTTGAAGTAGGCGGTCCCGCCCAGGATGCAGGGGTCGGGGCTGGGGATGTTGCTCGTGAAGACGAGCGCCCCCTGCGCGAGCCCCGGCGAGCTCGTGATGCGCTCGCCTGCGATGGGCAGATCGACATACCAGCCGCGCGTGCCCGCCTCCGGTTCGCGCGAGCTTGCCTTGCGATTGCCGGTCCCGTCTCCCGTGTCACTCAGGGTCTGCTGCTGGAGGTTGTTCCGCAGCGGAGTGATGGTCGGAGTCGCGCTGAGGTTGTCGACGAGGCCATAGATGGTCTGCGTCTGGCTCGCCCAGGCATTGGCGCCGGTTCCCGGAATGTCGGAATCGCCCAGCAGCATGCCGGTGCCGATATAGACGAAGCGTTTCGATCCGCCGGCCGTGTCGATCCGCGCGAGCTCGGGCTCGCTGGTGACCGGCTGGAAGTTTCCGTTCGCATCGACCAGCGTGGCGAGCTTCTTCACGTTCCAGCTGGCGGGGTTCGCATTCGTGAGATCGAACCGCCAGACGTTGCCCTTGAGGTCGCCGCCGTAGACATAGTCCACGGTGTTGTCGACCATGGCGTTTTCCGCATAGCCCGAGGTGTAGGCGAGCCCGCTCGGGTCCGTGGCGCTGCCGAAGTCCGTACTGATCGCCCGGATGAGCGCTCCGGTGCGCGCGTTCAGCACGAAGAGATAGCCCTTGCCGTCTCCGCCGGAGCCGCCCGCATCGGTGCCGTTGTTGTAGCCGGAGGTGACGAGCACGACCCAGCCCACTTTGGTCTTGGTGATGATGGGACGCCCGAAGCTGTAACCCACGTTCGCTTTGACCGCGGCATGAGTCGGGTCGTTATTGGGGAATTCCCACAGCACCTTGTCGGCGAGGGCGTATTCGTCCGCAGCCGTAGTCTCGGTGACATTGATCGCGTAGTAGCCGCGGCCGCCCTTGCCGAGCCCGCCCACCACGATGCTGCGCCAGTCCGGATTGCCGCTGTAGCCCGGCACCCTGTTGAAGTCCACGTCGCCCAGGAACGGGGTGGCGTCGACGTAGAACTTGTGGGAGTAGCCCAGGCGGCGGCTGAGATTGTTCAGATTGGGGAAGACGAACGTCGGCACGTACGCCCAGAGCTCCGCACCGCTGCCCGGATCGGCCCCGCTGCCCGCGTCGAATGCGTGCAGCATGCCGTCGTTGGCGCCCTGGAGCACGATGCGCCGCCGATTCGCCTTGTCCTTCTTGAACGCACCATAGCCCGCATCCACGTAACCGTGCGAGGGCGTCGCGACGAGCACGGCCTGTGCGTTCACCATGTCGCCCAGCAGATGCGCGCGGCGGCGATACCGACCGCTTTCCTCGCCGCTGCGGTCGCCGCGGATGTAATCGACGACTGCGCCGCCATCGGGGGGTGTCACCCCCGGCGTGTCGAGCAGGGACTCCTGAGCGGGATGCAGCCGCTTCTCGCCAGTATCCGTCACGCGCCGGAACCGTATGCCCTGACCCGCGCCCGCGTTCCCGGTGTGGGTCGCGATGAGGCGGGTGTTGTGGTCACGGCCATCGAGCTTTTCCTGCGCCTGCCACACCGGTGCGGCGCTCGGCATGCCGGTGGC
>CAYPUQ010000748.1:0-1815 GCA_964413655.1 uncultured Solibacteraceae bacterium
TTCGCGACCGGGCGGCCAAGGCGCGAAGTGAGGGCATGGTTGGCATCGCCGACGCGATTGTGCAGGCGGGGACCTCGGCGTCCACCAAGTCGTCGCGTCCGGAGGCGGCCGCGTTTGTCCGCGAACTGTTGATGCGCCAGAACCCCGAGGATTATGCGCTGTCCTGCGAAGCCCTCGCGGCCGCCGAGCCGGCGGACTTGACGGGTGTTCCCTGCCCTGCCTTGCTGATCACCGGCAGCGAGGATCTGGTCGCGCCGCCGCCGGTGGTGCGGCAGTTGGCAGCCCGGTTTCAGCGGGCGCGGGTCGTCATCCTGAACGGCTGCGGCCATTGGACGCCGATCGAGCGGGCGGCCGAGGTCACGGAAGCTTTGTTGAATTTCTACCTGGGAACGCCGTAGGGCGAAAGGAGGCACGGAATGGGTCGAACGGTATTCACGAACGCACTGGTTTTGGATGGGACCGGCCAGGAGCCCTTTTTGGGCTCGGTCGAAGTGGAGGACGGCAAGGTAGCGCGAGTTGTTCAGGGAGCCGGCCTGGCCGCGTTTGAAGGGGACGGGGTCATTGACTGCCATGGCGCGACGCTCATGCCGGGTCTCTGCGACGCGCACACGCATTTCAGTTGGACCAACCAGCCGAACCTGGATTCGATCGGCATGATGCCGGTCGAGGAACACGTGCTCGCCGCGATGGAGAATGCGAAGACCTTCCTCGATTGCGGCTACACGATGTGCGTCGGCGCAGCAGCGGCCAAACCGCGCCTGGATGTCGTCATCCGCAACGCGATCAACAAGGGACAGATCCCCGGTCCGCGCTATTTGGCGAATGGTCCCGAGATCGCAACCATCGGCGGGCTCGGTGATCTCAATCCGGCGCACCTGCCGGCCTACACTTTTGTCGAAGTGATCAATGGTCCGGAGGAGATGCGGCGGACGGTGCGCCGGCTGATCAAGGAAGGCGTCGATCTCCTGAAGCTGAACCTGTCCGGCGAGGAGATCACTTCGGTGGGCGCCGAGGAAACACCGATGGCCGACGATGAGATCGAAATGGCGGTCTCGGAGGCGCGCCGCCGCGGACGCCGGATCTGCGGCCATGCCCGCAGTTCGCAGTCGGTGAAGCTCTGTGTGCGCTATGGCATCCAGATCGTCTATCATGCCAGTTTCGCGGACGACGAAGCGCTCGACATGCTGGAGGCGAACAAAGACAAGCATTTCGTCGCGCCGGCGCTGGCGTGGTTGATTCAGACCTGCGAAGGCGCGTCGGCTTGGGGCATCACGCGGGACGTCGCGAAGGCTATGGGTTACGTACGTGAACTCGAGACCGCGATCGAGACGATGAAGAAGATGAAGAAGCGCGGCATTCGGGTGCTGCCCGGCGGCGATTACGGTTTCGCGTGGACTCCGCACGGCACTTACGCGCGAGACCTGGAGTACTTCGTGGAAAGGCTCGGGTTCACGCCGATGGAGGCGACTATCGCCGCGACGAAGCTCGGCGGCGAGATTATGGGGCAGCCCGAGTCGCTCGGCCAGGTGCGCCCCGGCTACACGGCCGACCTGTTGCTTGTGAGTGGCAACCCGCTCGACGATATCCGAATACTTCAGGACCGGAATCGGCTGCTGGCCATTATGAAGGGCGGCGCTTTCCACAAGGCACCGGACCCGGCGGCGGTCCGGGATTCTGCGCAAGCAGATCGGGCGGTGGCTGGCTTGCGGCGCTGAGCTTGTGAGAACCTCGCTGCAAATTGCTGAAAACAAGTGGCGGCACAGAAAATAGGGTCATTTGTGTGTCTGGAAGGCAGTGGCGAGGAAGGCGCCTGAT
>CAYPUQ010000749.1:0-1800 GCA_964413655.1 uncultured Solibacteraceae bacterium
GGATTTCCTCCCGGACCACCTCCAACTTCTTCCATTCACCGCGGTATTCGTACTGGGTATCGTCCTTTGCGTGAAGCTTCTCGACGTACAGATCGGACTGGTCCATGCCGACGATGGTGAAGCCGAAGGCGATGTCGTCGTTGTGGCCCAGCGCGATGCCGGGCAGTGCCGGTTCGCCCGCTCCGAACGCATTCCACCCTGGCGCAACCAGGTGTACCGTCTTGCGCAGCGAAGGGAGCAGAATGGGCCGGTGCGGATCGTTGGCCAGCAGCGGTTTGCCGGTCGCGGTGAGCTTGCCGTGAACCACCCAGTTGTTGCTGCCCTGTAGATCGTCAAACCGGACAGGGCCGGTCGCGGCGCTGTACCCGCGCAGAATAGCGGCGGAAATCGCGCCGAGGTCGAGTCCGTTCGGGATGCGGACCTGGATAAACGGATCGGGCGGGACGAGGCGGTTGGTGGCTTCGAGACCAATTTCGCGAATCGCGATGGCGCGCGGCACCTCCCGCGAAACGTTGCGGACCATCAGCAATCCGGCGATGCGGGCGACGACGTCCTCGGGCTCCCACAGGCCGGGCTCGTAACCCGCGACGCGGAACTCGAGGGGTCGCGCCCCGCCGAGCGACCGGATATAAGCATTGATGCCGTTTGTGAAACTGACGGTGATCTGCCGGGCGTCCGGCGCGTAGCTGTTCCACTCCTCGTTCCAGTCGCCGCGGAAGCGGACAAGCCGGGCGATGCGGTCGCGTTCGAGCGCGGACGGGCCGAGGACTTCGGCAAGGCGGCCAGTGCCAACCCGGCGCCAGAGGTCGATCTGGAACAGCCGGTCGCGCGCGGCGATGTAGCCTTGGGCGAAGAAAAGGTCGTCCTGGTTCTCGGCATAGATATGTGGGACGCCCCACTTGTCGCGAATGATTTCGACGGCCTGCTTGAGGCCGGGCAGGGTGACTTCCTCGCCGGCAGCAACGCCGAACGACAAGACGAGAACGGAAAGCAGTTTGTGGCCGGACATGCTCGTCCTCAGCGTATCTCATTCCTCGCCGGCGGAGCAGCGTATCTGGGGCCCAAAACGCCGCTACAACCGCGCGGGCGATATTATCGTGGTGTAATTATGCAGCGCACCACCATCGTCATTCCGCCACAGCTGAAGCAACTTGCCGTCGAACGGGCTCGTGATGAAGGCATTTCATTCAGCGAGTTCGTGCGTCATGCGGTTGAGGAGGCAATCGAAAGGCATCCGAGAGGACAAGGGAAAGGCCGCGACACGTTTCTAGACGGCGGCCGGATCTTCCGCGGTGAGACGCCGGGTGACCTCTCCGGGCACCCCGACGAGTATCTACACGGTGAGCGATGATCTTTGTGGACAGCTGAGCATTCCTCGCCCGCTATCTGGCCAAGGATGCCCACCACGCTGAAGCGAAGCGGCTCTCGACCACCGTAAGACGCAGAACGTTGTTCACGAGCAACTACGTACTGGACGAGACCCTCACGCTGTTGGCCAGTTGGTCGAGCTATCGATTCGCCGCCCAAACCGCGAAGGCGGTCTATTCTTCGGCCGCGTAAAATCTTGAGTGTAAATTAAATTAAGGGTTTGACAAGGCCAGCCGTTGCTGGCTCCAGTGGAAGTTTCTCAATGCTTTCACGAAGGAGACAGACAACGGATGGCCAAAGAAAGGATTGACCGGGACGAACTGGCAAGCAAGCTGATGGAGACGTCCAGCATCGCCGAAGACCCACTGCGGGCAATGGCGGAGATGATAGCCCAATTTGTAATGGAGGCGGAGGTCACGAACAAGGTTGGGG
>CAYPUQ010000750.1:0-1796 GCA_964413655.1 uncultured Solibacteraceae bacterium
TCGCATGCTCCTAAACCTGTGCCACGACCAGGATTAGACCTCAACCAGTAGCATACTTGTTACATTTGGGGCCTTTTGCAAAGATGGCAACAGAACTTGCGGAGTGGACGTTTTAATCCAGTCAGATCTTGCCACATTCGGAGAAGGTTGTCTGCTGCGCTCTATTGGATATCAAAGAGTTCAGGCGAAATTAAGAGTGCGTGTATGAACTAGACTTCATCGAGGGCTAGCTGCGGATCCCCGCACAAAACGCTTGACACCGCCCCCTGAAGACGTACAATCAAGAACTGTGTAGCGGCGTACTTTCGGTTGGAGGTTTCACTTACCACCAACGCCCGGTTGCAGCCGGGATGAAAGGAGACGCCACTATCCACGAATGGGCCGCACCATTCACAGGGAGCATCAAGTCTGACTAACGAAGGAGAAACAAGTCATGAGGCACAAGCGATCCATCGGGCTCGTTGCAGTAGCGGTCCTCGTGCTGGCGGGGCTGGGCGTCTTCGGCGCATCGGCCGCACCACCCGCGGGAACTGACGCCAGTGAGGTGACTCACTGGAACCAAGTCGCGGCGACGACGCTCGCCGCGTTTCCGGGGCCGAACGGCGGTGCCCCACCTGCATTCCAGATAAACATGGGCATGGTGCAGGGCGCCGTGTACGACGCGGCCAACGCGATCGGACCGAAACAGCATCGGCCATATCTGCTCAACAGGCGCGCCGGCGCAAAAGCGTCGATCGACGCTGCCGTCGCAACGGCGGCGTACGTCGTGCTTTCGGAGCTCGTCTTGACCGCACCGGAGAGGGTGCCATTCACCAACCGCGCGGCACTTCTGAATACGCTCGCCTCCGAGTACGCAGCCTCGCTCGATGCGATCGACGATGACTCCTTCAAGCTGCAGGGCATTGCGGTGGGGCGCGCAGCGGCCGAGGCCATGCTCGACGCGAGAGTGGGCGACGGACGGTTCGGGCCGTCGCAGTGGGTGCCGAACACGGCGCCGGGACATTGGTGGCCGCTTCTCTCAGGCGGCCAGCCGGTCCTTGACCCGACGCCATGGGTGGGCGGGGTGAAGCCGTTCTTCATGCAGAGCTCCTCGCAGTTCCGTTCTGCGCCACCGCCCGCGCTGAACAGCGCGCAGTACGCAGCTGAGTTCAACGAGGTCAAGAGCCTGGGCAGAGCCACCGGCTCGACCCGGACTGACGATCAGACGTACAGGGCCAGGTGGTGGCAGAGCGCACCCATTCGGAGCTGGAACGAAGTCGCCCGGCAGCTCATCGCACGGAACGGCCTCGACGCCGCCGACAGCGCGAGGCTCCTCGCGCTGCAGAACCTGAGCGGGGCGGACGCGGCAATCAACTGCTGGAACGACAAGTACTACTTCGACTTCTGGCGGCCGTGGAACGCGATTCCACGAGCGCTGGAGGATGGGAACGGCGCTACGGATCCCGACGCGACCTGGGCGGCGCTCATCACCGCGCCGTATCCCGAGTGGCCCTCGGGACACAACTGCCTCGACGGCGCACACGTCGCCGTGCTGCGGATGTTCTTCGGCGACGCGATTCAAGGTGGCTTCCAGATCACGAGCACCTTCGTGAATCCTGGAGGGCCCGCTGTGCGCACGTTCGACACATTCTCGCAGCCACTCGCCGAGCTCATCGAAGCACGCATCTGGGCTGGCCTCCACTACCGCAGCGGAGATGTGGCGGGACAGGTGCTCGGGCGGAACGTGGCCAACTACGGGGCCGCGAACTACTTGCAGCCGGTGGGTCGCTGACCTTCCACAACGCGGCCCAGACGGG
>CAYPUQ010000751.1:0-1789 GCA_964413655.1 uncultured Solibacteraceae bacterium
GCGCCGTTGACCGACTGTGTTCATTCGACTTACGCTCCGCGCGTGGCAAAGATTGTTTGAATGTATAGGTGTGGGGTCCTCCCGATGGCGGTGCAATAATGCGGCTGAGACCGGCGAAAAGCCAGCTCAGACACCAACTCAGGAGGACCCTATGAACAGTATTGACTATATCGGATTCGACATCCACAAGAAGACGATTAGCTTTTGTGCGAAGGCACAGGACGGACGAATCCTGGACGAAGGAACAATCCCGGCGCGGCGTTCGGACTTGAGCGCATGGGCCAAGCGGCGCAACCGACCGTGGTGGGGCGCGATGGAAGCGACGTTGTTTACGGGATGGATTTACGATCACCTGAAGCCTTTGGCGCAGGAGTTAAAGGTCGCGCACCCGGCGATGCTCAAGGCGATCGCGGCATCCAAGAAGAAGAACGACAAAGTGGACGCGCGCAAGATCGCTGATCTGCTGCGCTGTGATCTGCTACCGGAGTGCTACATGGCGCCGAGCGCGACGCGCGAGTTGCGGCGAGTATTGCGCTACCGCAATCTGGTGGTGCGGCAGGCGACGCGGATGAAGAACCGCATCGCTGGTTTGTTGATGGAAACCGGGACGCTCTATAACAAGGAGCGACTGCATGGCAAGGCATACTTCGGTGAACTGCTGGGGAGCTTGCGGGAGACACCGGCCTCGGTGATCGATCTCCTCAAGCTGAGCCGGGCCCAATTAGAGTTTTTCGTAACCATCCAGCAACGGCTGGTGAAGGGCTTGCGCGCGGATGCGGAACTCAGGGAGCGTGTGGAACGATTGCAGAGCATCCGGAGCGTGGGCGAGATCTTGGCCCTGACCTGGGCCTTGGAGATCGGCGAGGTGAACCGGTTCGCCTCCATCGCAGACGCGGTGAGCTACTGCGGGTTGACCAGCGCGCAACACAATTCGGCGGGCAAAGAGCAACGCGGGCCGATTTCCAAGCAGCGTAACAAACACTTGCAGACGATCCTGATCGAGGCCGCCAAACTGGCGCCGCGCTATAACCCGCAACTGGCGGCAGTGCACGAACGGGAACTGAAACGAGGCAATCGCAATCAGGCGACGCTGGCGGTGGCGCGCAAGCTGGTGGCTTACTTAATGGCCGTGGACAAGAGCGGGAAACCGTTTCAGGTTCGGGCAAGCGGCCGGGGAGGAGAGCAAGCATGAGCAGCCAGTGGGTGGATTTCACTGCCATCAAGGAAAGCGTTGACATCGAGCAAGTACTCGAGCACTACCGTGTACGGCTGAAACGCGTACGGAAGGACTATCTCCGTGGCCTCTGTCCGCTACCGACACACGGCTCCAAACAGAGCCGGGAGAGCTTTGGCGTGGATACCGGCAGGAAGGTGTGGGCTTGTCATTCGACTTCCTGTTGTCAGGCGCGCCAAGGAAAAGTGGGCGGGAATATTCTGGACCTGGTGGCGTGTATGGAGGCCTGCTCGATTCGCGAGGCGGCGCTGCGGCTGAGAGCCTGGAGCCCAGCTTCGGGACAGACCGGAGTTCAGGATCAACTGGTTTCAAAAGGAAGGAAGGCCGGCCACAGCCAAGAGGAAATGGCCCGGCTGTCGTTCACATTGCGGCTGCGGTGGCATCCTTACTTGAAACAGCGAGGGATCCAGCGGCAAACCGCGGCCTGGTTCGGAGCCGGCTACTATGGCGGATCGGGATTCCTGCGGGGACGCATGGTTTTTCCGATTCACGATGAACGTGGCGAACTGGTGGCGTATGCGGGCCGCACGATGGATGGCTGCGAGCCGCGCTATC
>CAYPUQ010000752.1:0-1787 GCA_964413655.1 uncultured Solibacteraceae bacterium
CCGCGGTCATGCTCATCTCGAGGAGGCGATACTCTGTCGACGCCTGCGGCGGCAAGCCGCGCTGCTATCACGCCGGGCCGTTCGCGGCGGAGGTCGTCCAAATGACTGGAAGCCAAGTCAGACCCGGCGCCCACCACGTCATGCGGCTGAACGTCCGGTTTCGCAACCTCTCCGGCCAACCCCTCATCCTCGGCTACAAGTCGCAGAGCGGCAGGATGACGGACAATCACGGTAATCCCTATTATTGGGGCAGGGCGGGCACTGTGGATGGCAGCGCCTCGGGAATCGGAACCGTCACGCGAGCGAAAGCGGACCCGTCATTCGTGCTCAACTCCGGCGAATCCCGTACGGCGACTTTCCAGTTGATCCGCTACAGTCCCGGCCGGACCGCCCTCGGGACCGGGTTCTCCTACGATGTGGTGATCGAACAACTGGAGGTGCTACCGGGCGGACAGGTTCGCTCGCTTCGGGAATATAGTCTGACGTTCCCGGACCTCGCCGTGTCGCTGCCGCGATCGGGCGCCCAGCAAAGTGAGAGTGTCGGCGAGGCGGCCCAGAAGCTGCGGGATCTGTTCAAGGGAAGGAAGAAATAGCAGAAATCTCACTCATCGGGACAAATCACTTTCTTGGCTGGACTATTCCCGTTCCAGTGTGGCTCCCCCGCGTTCGAACCATTCTTTGGACGCGAACTCCACCTCTCCGAATCGGACGATTTGCGGCATCACTACGGACGTCGCTTCGATGGGCGGCGAAGAGATCTCCGCCACGGCTGACTCTGCCGGAGTCGCGGAATTCCAAGCTCCAACAGCCGCGAGAAACGGACGATTCACCATGCGCCGGCCCCCAGCCGGAGATATACGACCCAGTGCGGCTCGAAGTGCTGCGCGGGAACGGCTCGCTGTTCAGCGAATGGATCGCGCTATCACTACCTTAACCTTGGGTGCCGCGTCCCATTCGGCGCCAGCCTACGTTACCTGGTGCGTTCCGAGCGCTGTCCCGAACGGGTGCTGGCGGTGCGGCCGTGGACCTCTCCGGCCTGCAAGATGATCGAGCGCGTCCATTCGCTTTGCCGGAACGTCCACCCCGCGGCTGATCGCCGCCGAACGCTGGATCGGGGTTCGGGATCAGTGCTCGTCCTGAATCTGGCCTCGAATCTCGCCGCCGGGGAACATCGACGAGTGGACGTTGGCGTAGGCCGCGCCAGCTCGCATTGCCCGGAGCGCTTCGGCGAAGGCCCCGGCGGTGATTCCTTGCCCGGCGGGGCCGATTACGTCCGCCGCGGTTACCGTTCGTTTGACGGTACCTTCCTGAGGACACAGGGGAGTTCCGGCCGGCCCGGGATTCGTTGCAGTACCGCAAAGCCAGATCATGATTCCACCATTGACCGACCGCTGGCCAAAATGAATGTGAGCCTGGGTCACATTCCCGCGAAGCCCAGAATACTCGATCTCATACTCCAGTTGCGAGTCGAAACGGTCGATCTTGCCGCGGAACTCGCCGGTGGCCGGCGTCGAAACCGCCGGGACCTCTTGAAAACCGCTGAGCCGCGTACGGACGAATTTCGCGCCGCTCTGCCCGAAAGCCACCCATGTCATCGCCATGGTGTTCACAATCGCAATCAACAATACTCGCTTCTTCATGGAAACCTCCCCTAAGACGTTGAACCCTCGGCGGGCGACTTTGATGGTACTACGCCGCCGCGTAGAACAGGTGTAAATTCTCGCGGTCAGGTTACCGCTTCATCAGCCAGACTTCAGCTACCTGCAATCCGCGTCCCCCGCCTCCGG
>CAYPUQ010000753.1:0-1763 GCA_964413655.1 uncultured Solibacteraceae bacterium
ACCGAGATCGGCGAGAACGACTTCGCGACGACCGGAACGGTCTTCTTTGACATCCCTGCCGAGCCAGCCGCGGGTGCGCGGCAATTCGAGGTAAGCGCCGAGATTGGAAGCGACCGGAACGCGGTTTTTCGGCTGATCCTTTCCAACCGTGAAGACGGCGGGTCGGCGCGAGGAGCACCGACGCGGGCGCTGCTCGGTGATCCCGGCAGCGAGGGATATACGTCGTTCAAAGCAGGAGTGATGGAGTTGGCGGCGCTGTGGCCGCCGAACTCGCAGGGCGAGGCGTATCCGTCCGACAAGGACCCCGTGCCGGAGCCCTTTGACAACACCTACAACACGCCGGAGCACGATGCCTTCGTCCTGAAGGTGAAGTATCAGCGCAACGAACAATACCTGATGGAGAACGTTTTGGACGAGCCGGTCAAGGTGAAGCTCGATCAGGCTTGGAATGACCTTTTTGCATCCTTCGAATACCACGACGCATACCTGGGGATGTTGGCGGAGAAATTCGAGCTCGACCTGAAGGGGAAGCGGATGGCGGACCTGACGGCGGCGGACATCGAGGCGCTGCCCGCGGAGCCGCGGCAGTATGTCCAACCATTGCGCGCGCACTACGAACAGGTGATGAGCGCACAGGCGGCGGCGCAGCCCAGGCATATCGAGGACGCCATCGAGTTCGCCGGCAGGGCGTGGAGGCGGCCGCTGACAGCTCCGGAGAAAGACAGGCTGCGGGCGTTCTACCGGCAATCGCGAGAAGCGCGCGAGTTGGACCACGTAGGCGCGATTAAGGCGGTGCTGGCGCGGATCCTTTTATCTCCTTCTTTCCTGTACCGGACGGAGCAGGTGGCCGGCGATTCTCCCTTGAAGCCTTTGTCCGGCTGGGAGTTGGCGAGCCGGCTGAGCTATTTCCTGTGGTCGTCGACGCCCGACGATGAGCTTCGCCGCGCGGCAGCGGCCGGTGAGCTGAACAATCCCGAGCAGCTGAGGAGCCAGGCGAAACGGATGCTCGCCGATCCGAAGGCGCGCAGGATGGCGACGGAGTTCTTTGGCCAGTGGTTGGGCTTCTACCGTTTCGACGAGTACCGTGGAGTGGACGCGGGCCGCTTTCCGGAGTTCACCGATGAAGTGAAGTCGGCGATGTACGACGAGGCGGTTTCGTTCTTCGAGTACATATTGAGGAGCGGCCGGCCAGTACGCGAGATGCTGCACGCGGACTACACGTTTCTCAACCAGGCGCTGGCGAAGTACTACGGCGTGAACAAGGAGATCGCCTCCAACGGCCGGGTGGAGCTGGTGCAGGGCGCCAATGAGTTTAAGCGCGGCGGCCTGTTGCGTTTCGGTGCGGTGTTGACGGCAACCTCGGCGCCGCTGCGCACCAGCCCCGTCAAGCGCGGAGACTGGATTCTGCGCCGGATATTGGGGACTCCGGTTCCACCGCCACCGGCGGATGCCGGATCGCTTCCGGCGGACGACAAGAATTTCGGGGAGATGACGCTGCGCGAGAAGCTCGAGTCGCACAAGCGGAATCCGACTTGCGCGGCCTGTCACACGCGGATCGATCCGCTCGGTTTTTCGCTGGAGCACTATGACGCGGTAGGCCGTTGGCGGGACCAATATCACGACGGGAAGCCGATCGAAGACTGGGGCGAGCTTTCGGACAAGACACCGGTGGCGGGACTGGATGGGCTTCTCGATTACATGAAGGCCCAGGAGAATCAGATTCTCAAGACACTGTCCCACAAACTACTGGGATACTCGCTGGG
>CAYPUQ010000754.1:0-1755 GCA_964413655.1 uncultured Solibacteraceae bacterium
GCACGCTGAGGTTCCACTGCTGCACGTAGGGCAACGTGAAGCGCTGATCCCAACTCCGCAATTGGGCTGTCGCCAGCGGGTCCAACGTAAACTCCTGGGGAGTGGGCGCCGGCGCGCGCTGCGGCAACGGGCCGGCGAGCGGAATCGTGCTCGAAGGGCTCAATTGATCGCTGATGCTGGTCACCCCGCCGAAGCCGACGAATGGCGGGTTGTTCGTCATGCGCTGCGAAACGCCGAAGCCTTCGTCCTGGCCGTAGAAGATTCCGTAGCCGCCGCGAAGAACCAATCCCGGCGCGGGCGTCCGCCAGGCGAAACCGAACCGCGGTGCAATGTTGTTCAAGTCGGTCGTTTGCAGCGGCTGCGATTGGCCCCCGAGACCGGCAAAGACAAGCTGGCCGAAATTGGGATCGCCCGCATCCAGGATCAGATTAGACATCCAGTCGTTGACCTCCGTGAAGGGCCGGGTGAGTTCATACCGCACGCCGAGATTCAGAGTCAGCGCCGGAGTCACGGACCAGTCGTCCTGGAAATACCAATACATGTTGTGGGCGCGTTCCGCGGAAATCGCTCGCGTGCCAAGAATCACTTGGTGCGGCAGGCCCAGCAGCAGGTCGGCGACCGGCGACCCAGTGCCGGGCCGGCCCTGCGGATTCTGCGAGAAAACGCCGTTGAACGTGAATGCGCCGCGCCCCTGCAGCGTCGCCGCTGTGGTAATCCGCAGGGCCTGGTAATCGAAGCCGGCCTTCAAAGTGTGCTTGCCCCGGTTGGCGGAGAAATTGTTCGACACGTTCCAGACACCGGAACTCTTGACGAGCGGAATGTTGCCGAAACCGGGTGGCTCCGCGCCGAGACCGGAGAAACCCGCGAGATTGAACGTCGGAATGCTGCTGTTCACGCCCTCGTCAAGCGACCCCGGAATAACGGGGTCCAGCGCGAGCGTTCCATCCTGATCCACCGCCACGCGATTCCACGCAAAGCGCAGTTCGTTGATGACAGTGGGGCTGATGATGCGCGTGTAGCCGAGGCCGACGCTGTAGGAAGGGGTCTCGCGCCGGGTACCCGTGTGCGCTGGCTCTGGCAAGACCGGTAGGCGCATGAAGTTGCCGCGGTCGAACGAGAAACGGCCAAAGAGTGTGTCGCTATCAGTGAGGCGAAGGTCGCCTCGCGACGTCATATTGTTGGCGCGCGTAGCGTGAACGGGATTGTTCGTGAAGTTGAGCGCGGTTCCGGCGCGCGTGGGCGCGGGGTAACGGTCGGCGAGGGACTTGCCGGTGGCGTCGAAGCGCGAGGCCGGAATCACGTTGTTCGGGAAGATGTCGCGGATGGAGCCGGCGCCCGCGGGGTTGGGCCGAGTAGTGAACGGGTCGTACACACGCGTGTTGCCGAAATTGCCGTTGAGATGCTCCGGCAACGGTACGGTCGCGTTGAACGTGTCGCCTTCGCTGATGTGCGTGCGCTGAAAGGCCGCGTGCCACCACGCGCGGTTCTTCACCACCGGACCACCGAGCGAACCGCCGAACTGGTGCTGAATATACAGCGGCTGCGGCCGATCGGCCGGCAGGAAGAAATCGCGCGCGTCAAATGCGTTGTTGCGAAGAAACTCGAAGGCCGAGCCGTGGAACTCGTTCGTGCCGCCTTTCGTCACGACATTGACGACGGCACCGGCCGAGGCGCCATACTCGGCGGAGAAGTTGCTGGTCTGCACCTTGAACTCGGCGATCGCTTCGAGCGACGGCCGCATCGCGTCGCGCTGGC
>CAYPUQ010000755.1:0-1752 GCA_964413655.1 uncultured Solibacteraceae bacterium
GAGCTGGAAGACGAGCTTGGCGACCTCCTCTTCGCCTGCGTCAACCTGTGCCGCAAGGCGGGGGTGCACGCGGGCCTGGCGCTCGACGCGGCCAACCGGAAGTTCGAGCGGCGCTTCAGCGAGATGGAGCGACTCGCCGCCGTGCGGGGCATGGACATGCACTCGGCTGGACTCGAGGCACTGGACTCGCTCTGGGAGGAAGCCAAGCGGCGCGAATAGCCAACAGCCAACAGCCAATAGCCAACAGCCCTTACGGCCTCAGCCTGTTCATCATCCGCGGGAACGCAATCGCTTCCCGCAGGTGCGGCAGCCCGCAGATCCAGGCGATGGTCCGCTCCAGGCCGAGTCCGAACCCAGCGTGAACGAAGGTGCCGTACTTCCTGAGGTCGAGATACCAGCCGTAGGCGTCCAGCGGCAGCCCTTCCGCCCGAATCCGGTGGAGGAGCTTGTCGTAGTCGTCCTCGCGCTGCGACCCGCCGATGATCTCGCCGTAACCTTCCGGCGCCAGACAGTCGTTGCACAGCACCGTCCGCGGATCCGCCGGGTTCTCCTTCATGTAGAAGGCCTTGGCTTCCTTCGGGTAGTTCATGACGAACACCGGCCGGTCGTAGTCCTCGGCGAGCAGCGTTTCGTCTTCCGCACCCAGATCGTCTCCCCAGGAGATGGTGCTGCCCTTGCGTCCAAGGGTTTCCACGGCGTCGGAGTAATGAATCCTCGGAAACGGCGGGACGACGGATTCCAGTCGGGAGGTGTCGCGCTCGAGCTCGCGCAGTTCGCTGGCGCGGCGTTCGAGACAGCGGCTTACAATGTAGGAGACGAACTCCTCCTGCAGCCGCATGTTGTCGTCGCTGTCGTTGAAAGCGACTTCGGGCTCGACCATCCAGAATTCGGCGAGGTGCCGCCGCGTCTTCGACTTTTCCGCGCGAAAGGTGGGACCGAAGCAGTAGATCCTGCCGAGCGCCGCCGCTGCCGCTTCACCGTAGAGCTGCCCCGTCTGGGCGAGGTATGCCGTCCCCTCGTCGAAATACTCAGTGGAGAAGAGCCCGCTCCGTTCCCCGATGGCCGCGGTCAGGATGGGAGTGTCCACCAGCACGAAATCGCGCTCGTGGAAGAAGTCGCGAATCGCCTGAGACACCTCGTGCCTGACCCGGGCGATGGCGGCCTGGCGCGGGCTTCGCAGCCACAGGTGACGATGATCGAGAAGAAAATCGATCCCGTGCTCCTTGGGCTGGATGGGGTAGTCCGACGCGCTGGGACCCAGCACACGGAACGAGCTGGCCGTGATTTCCACTCCGCCGGGAGCCCGGGCTTCCTCCCGAACGGCGCCAGTGACTTCGACGCAGGTCTCCTGCACGGCGTCGCCCACCTCCGCCCAGGACCGGTCATCGACCTCCTTCCGGCTGACGACGGTTTGCACGACGCCACTTCCGTCGCGTACGACGGCGAAGGCAATTTTCCCGGACGAGCGGATGTGGGTTATCCACCCCCGCACGCGGACGTTCTCACCGGCGTGATCGCGCAGTACGGCGATCCGCGTAGACTCGGATTGCATGAACTCTTGTGAGGGGCGGCGGGAGCGCCGCAACCTAGGGCGCCCCTCCGGGGGTGTCAACCGCGCATGACACTGCGCGGCCGGTTGACGCTGGGCCTGGTGGGAATGGGATTCGTCCTCCTCATTCCGCTGCTCCTGGCCATCAGTGCGCTGGAGCGCGCTGAGCGCTCCGCCGTGGAGCTGGGCGAGGCCGAGTTCGC
>CAYPUQ010000756.1:0-1747 GCA_964413655.1 uncultured Solibacteraceae bacterium
CTACCTGGGTGCCGTTCTGCCTGGTTTGGCCTGATGTGAGCATTCAGAAACTAGCCGAACTCACGCCTGCGCCTGGGCTGCGCGGAACCCGTAGTCCGTCCCGCCGTTCCTACTAATCCTGCGGATGGTCTGACGCTTAAGTACAAAAGGCCGCTAGTGATACCTAAACCGTTGAAAAAACAATGTGAAATAATGGTGGAGGCGGCGGGAGTCGAACCCGCGTCCGAGAAAGCTCGAGATGAGAAGCCTACGTGTGTAGCCGGTTCGAAGTGGTTCGGCGGCCGCGTTAGAATCGGCAAGATCGACGGCTGCCTAGCCCGATTGATCTCGGCCCTCGGCTCCGGACCGAAGCCTGCGGCCTATCCCGCCAGGATGACGCTCACTCACCAGCCGACGGGCGAACTGGCTGGAGCGGCCACCTAATTACTTAGGCAGCGTATGCAAACTGCTGATTGGCAGTTTTGGTTTTCCGATCGTTTTACGGGAGCTCGGAACCCGACACGCCTTCTCACGTCGACACAATCCCGTCGAAGCCGTTACGCCCCCCTTTCCTGTACCAGTTTAGCGCACGCCGCAACGGCCCGCGCGCCGGCAAGCCTCGCTTTCCATATAGAATATGGGCAAGCTCGGAAAAGGTTGAACACGGATATGGAGGGGCGCACGCTGCCAACCCGGATTGCCCACTACGAAGTACTCGACAAGGTCGGCGAAGGTGGGATGGGGATCGTCTACCGTGCGCGCGACTCACGCCTGGACCGTTTCGTGGCGATCAAGGTGCTTCCCGCGGACAAGACCGGCGATCCCGAGCGCCGGCGGCGGTTCGTCCAGGAGGCCAAGGCCGCCTCGGCTCTCAACCATGCCCATCTCGTTACTATCCACGACATCGCGAGCCAAGACGGGATGGATTTCATCGTGATGGAGTACCTACCGGGCCGGACGCTCGATCAACTGATTCCCCGGAACGGGATGCGGCCCGGCGAAGTGGTGAAATACGCTATCCAGATCGCGAGCGGGCTTGCCGCCGCTCACGAAGCGGGCATTGTTCATCGCGACCTTAAGCCCGGCAACATCATGGTCGGCGACAAGGGGGAAGCCAAAGTCCTGGACTTCGGGCTTGCCAAGCTAATCGAGCCGCGCGCCGGCGAGGACGACGAGACGCGGACGCTGCGCCCCCAGACCGAGGAGGGCGCCATCCTCGGCACCGTCGCCTACATGTCACCGGAACAGGCCGAAGGGCGGCGCGTCGATCACCGGTCCGACATCTTCAGCTTCGGCGCGGTGCTCTTCGAAATGGTGATAGGGCAACGGCCATTCCGCGGCGATTCGAAGCTTTCGACGCTGAACGCGATCCTCCACAGCGAACCTCCCCCACTGCCGCCGGATATTCCGCGCGAACTCAGCCGGCTGATCAACCGCTGCTTGCGGAAGGACCCCGAGCGGCGGGTCCAGACGATGGCTGATTTGAAGGTGGCGCTGGAGGAGATTCGCGCGGACCTCAACTCCGGGCCAGCCACCGCGCCGGTCGAGGGCTTGGGCAAGAGCCGCCCGGCGAGGCGGACGGCGGCAATCCTGATGGCAGTCGCCGCGTCAGCCGCGGTGCTGGTTTCAGCCGCATGGCTCTGGCTTGGCCACAAGGGACCCACTCCTTACGCGGCGCCGCTCACCAGTTATCCCGGCTGGGAGATCCACCCCAGCTTCTCGCCGGATGGCGGGCAGGTGGCATTCGCGTGGCGGCGCGAAGGCAGCT
>CAYPUQ010000757.1:0-1733 GCA_964413655.1 uncultured Solibacteraceae bacterium
TGATAGGATCGGCGGCGATGAACATGTCGCTGCTGCTCCTCCTCGCCGCTTTGCTGATTCTCGCCAATTGTTCGGCGCCGCCACCGCCGCCCGCCGAACCCGCCGCGCGGGTGTTGCCGCCCGGCCCCGAAGCCAAGGCGGCAACCACCATCTCCTTCACCGAGGGCCCCACCGTCGACGCCGAGGACAACGTCTATTTCACCGATATCACCAGCGCGCGCATCATGCGCTTCGGAACGGACCGGAAGCTCAGCGTATTCCGCGAGAATTCGAATCGCGCGAACGGCCTGTTGTTCGACCAACAGTTCCGCCTGGTCGCCTGCGAAGGCAGCGACGAAGAGCGCAACCAGCCCCGGGTCACGCGCACGGACATAAAAACGGGCCGCGTCGAAGTCCTGGCCGACGGCTATGAGGGCAAGAAGTTCAACGCGCCGAATGACGTGACGATGGACGGCCAAGGCCGATTGTACTTCACCGACTTTCCCGCCCCGGCGCCCCGCGATGGCCACATCAACGACCCCGGCGTCTACCGGATCGACCTCGACGGAAAGGTGACGCGCATCCTCGCGCCACCTGAAATCGAGAAGCCGAACGGCATCGTGGTGTCGCCCGACGACAAGACGCTATACCTCGTCGAAGCCAATCAACTCGAAGGCGGAGCGCGGATGATCCGGGCGTACGATCTCGCCGAGGACGGCTCCGTCGGCAACATGCGCGTCCACTACAACTTCTACCCCGGCCGCAGCGCCGACGGCATGACCATCGATTCGGCCGGCAACATCCACGCCGCCGCCGGACTGAACCGCACCCGCGGAACCAGCGAAACGCTCGACACCAAGGCGGGCATCCACGTCATCTCCCCGCAAGGCGAACTGATCGCGTTCACGCCGATCCACGAAGACACCCTCACGAACTGCGCCTTCGGCGGTCCCGAACTGAAAACGCTGTACGTCACCGCCGGAAAGACCCTATTCGAAATCCCGGTCGAGATCCCCGGCACGCGCCGGTAGTGCTCGCCCGCGCCTAAGCCGCCGCGCCAATCTGTTCGATCAGAGTTGCGAAGTTGACGTAGATGTTCCCGCGGGTGATGGTCCTGTCGCCGAGGAAATACACGGAGCAACCCGGTACATCGGTGCTCCGCCCGCTGGCCGGAAGTTGCATGAAGTCTCCCTGGTGTGTTCCCTTGAACCGCCACTCTACTGCCACAACGCCGTCCTGATAAACCAGGTTCTGGATCTCGTGGACATTGCCGGGAAATGCCGAACAGAACGGCTTGACGAATCCATTCCCGACCTCTTCTCGCCCATGGAATTCGCCGATCGGCAGCCACAGGTGAACACCGGGGGAGTAGTAGGCGAGAATCTCCGCTACATTTCCCCGTTGCCATGCATCGAAGTACTCCTGGATGAACGCGCGCGCCGAAGCCGGCGTGTGCCCGATCACAGTTGTCGCGATATTGCCTTCTCCTCTATTGATCGTCAAACTCAGTGCCAGTGGAACGACTTCTGCGAGATCAGCCAGCGGCCGTCGACCTTAATCAACTGAAACAGGTCGGTCAACGTGGCGCCCGAAGTCCCGGAGAGCTTGCTGGTCATGTTCTCCATCTCGATCCTCACCGTCGCGATCGTATCGCGGACATCGACACCCGCAAACCGGACGCGTAGATCGGGGGAAGGACCGTTGCCATCCGCCCAATCGAATAGAATCTGAATCGGCCCGGCGAGCAGTTTCCC
>CAYPUQ010000758.1:0-1716 GCA_964413655.1 uncultured Solibacteraceae bacterium
CTTGCGCTCCTGCTGGCCGCCGGCGCCGTGTGGCTGTTCGCGCAGGGCGTCGCCTCGCGGGGCGTGAAGCCGGCCGCGCGCGGCAAGGCGTCCGGAAAGCCTTTCGCGGCGAAGTTCACCGACGTTGCCCGAGCCGCCGGCCTCACCAAACCGGTGGTCTACGGGGGCGCGGACCGTACCCAGTACCTGGTGGAAACTTCGTCGGGCGGCGTCGCGCTGTTCGACTACGACAACGACGGCCTCCTCGATATCTTCCTCGCCGGTGGAACCCGCTTCGGCGATCCGGCCCCGCCGGGCGCGGGGAACTTTCTGTACCGCAACCGCGGCGATGGCACGTTCGAGGACGTTACGGAGCGGGCCGGCGTTCGCCGGCCCGGCTGGGCCTCGGGTGCCGCCATCGGCGACTACGACAACGACGGCTACACGGACCTGTTTGTCACCTACTGGGGCCAAAACATCCTGTTTCGCAACCGCGGCGACGGCACGTTCGAGGACGCGACCGAACGCGCCGGTCTGCTCCAGCGGCGACCGGCCGGTCATCCGTATTGGGGCGCCGGCGCGACGTTTCTCGATTTCGACGGCAACGGCCATCTCGACTTATTCGTCGCCAACTACGTCGATTTCAACCTGGCCGCCGTTCCCCGCCCCGGCGAGAACATCTACTGCAACTGGAAAGGCGTGCCCGTCGCGTGCGGTCCGCGCGGCCTGCCGACCGCCCGGCACTTTCTGTTTCGCAACGACGGCAAGGGCCGGTTCGTGGACGTCAGCGCGAAGTCGGGCATTGCCGCTCATCGCGACTGCTACGGCATGACCGCCATCAGCTTCGACGCCGACGACGACGGTCGCGCCGACATCTATGTCGCCTGCGACTCCACTCCCAGCCTCCTGTTACTCAACAACGCCGATGGCACGTTCCGCGAAGAGGGAATCGAAAGCGGCCTCGCGTTGAGCGACGACGGCCGCGAACAGGCCGGCATGGGGCTCGGCGTGGGCGACTTCAACCTCGACGGCCGCATCGATCTCTTCAAGACGCATTTCGCCGACGACACGCACGGTCTCTACTTCAACGAAGGCGCCGGCCAGTTCCGCGAGGTCACCCTCGGTGCAGGCCTGGCCGTCGAGACGCGCTACGTCGGCTGGGGCGCCGGCATCCACGACCTCGACAACGACGGCCACCCCGACATCTTCATCGTCACCGGCAACGTCTACCCCGAAACCGAGGCCAAGTTGCCGGCGTATCCATACAAGACGTCCCCGCTGCTATTCCGCAACCTCGGCGGCGGCAAGTTCGAGCAGCTTGTCGAGGAGGCCGGCCCGGCCCTTTCTTCGCGGCACTCCAGCCGCGGCTGCGCCTTCGGCGATCTGGATAATGATGGCGATCTCGACATTGTCGTCTGGAACCGCAACGAGCCCCCGTCGCTGCTACGCAACGATCTGCAACCCGGCGCCAACTGGACCCGCATTCGCCTGGAGGGCACGGCGTCCAATCGGTCCGCCATCGGCGCCAAGGTGACGGTCCGATACGGGGGCCGCGTGCAGACCCAGCAAGTTCTCAGCCAAGCCAGCTTCTACTCCGCCAACGATCTCCGCCTGCACTTCGGCCTCGGCGCAGCGGCGGCGTTCGATGCCGAGATCCGCTGGCCGAACGGCCGCCTGGAACGGCGTGCCGGCCTCAAGCCTAACCGGGAGTACCACTGGGTGGAAAACCGGAAGTAG
>CAYPUQ010000759.1:0-1713 GCA_964413655.1 uncultured Solibacteraceae bacterium
GTTCGGTTTCGCCAACCTGGAATCGAAAAAGCCGATGCGCGAGGACACGATTTTCCGGATCTTTTCGATGACCAAGCCGATCACCAGCGCGGCGGTGATGATGCTGTACGAGGAAGGGAAATTCCTCCTCGACGATCCCGTGGCGAAGTACATTCCGGCCTTTGGCAACGTGCAGGTGCTCGCTACCGAGGACGGCGATCCCGCGCATCTTGTGGCGCTCAAGCGGCCCATGACCGTGCAGCATTTGCTCACCCACACGTCGGGCTTGAACAATGCCCGCGGCTACCGCGAGGCCCGTGTCCGCGAAGGCACGCTGAAAGACATGGCCGAGCGGATGGCGTCCGTTCCGCTGTCGCATCAGCCAGGTGAAGCGTGGCGATACGGCAGTTCGATCGACCTATTGGGTTACCTCGTGGAGGTCTGGTCCGGCCAGCCGTTCGATGCTTTCCTGGAGGAGCGGATCTTCCGCCCGCTCGATATGAAGGACACGGCCTTTCACGTGCCAAAAGCGAAGCTGGATCGGTTCGCCGCCAGCTACCAACTGAACGACGAGGGCCAGGTGGCGCCGTCGGAGGTCCGTGGCGATCCGTCGCGCAAGCCGCTTCAGCCGAGTGGTGGCGGCGGGCTCTACTCCACCGCGACGGATTATCTGCGCTTTTGCCAGATGATGCTCAACGGCGGCCAACTCGACGGGAAACGCCTGCTCGGCAAGGTGACCGTCGACTACATGTTCCGGAACCATCTTCCGGCGGATGTCATCCCGTCCGAGGGTCCGAACGGCCGGAAGGGCTACGGCTTCGGATTGGGCGGCGCGATCCTTATGAATCCCGCTGCGGCGGCGACCTTGAGCGCCGAGGGCGAGTTCAACTGGGGTGGAGCAGCCGGCGGCTACTTCTGGATCGACCGGAAAAACCAATTGGTTGGACTTTGGCTGGTGCAACGCCCGCCCTTCACGCCCGAGCCCAGCAAGCGATTTAAGGTGCTAAGCTATCAGGCGCTGGAGAACTGACGAGTGGCCACCGCGAAGTCCCGGCGAGTTTACCAACTGAAGGTGACGCTACGTGGCGTCCGCCCGCCGGTCTGGCGACGGATCCAGGTGTGGGGGGATACCTACCTCTCGGAACTTCACGTGGTCCTGCAAACGGCGATGGGATGGGCGAACTACCACTTGCACGAGTTCACCATCGCGAAACGGAACTACGGCGAGATTCTCCCTGACTTGGGCCGCCGGGACGACCGGTTGGACGAATCCAAGTTCCGCTTGGACCAGTTGGCGCGGAGATCGGGCGCTAAGTTCACCTACACGTACGATTTCGGCGACAACTGGATTCACGCGGTTGTCGTCGAGTCGATCGCCGCTCCCGAGGACGGCGCATTCTATCCGCGCTGCACCGCGGGCCGCGGCGCCTGTCCTCCGGAAGACTGCGGCGGCCCGTATGGCTTCGTGGGTTTTCTCGAAGCGATCGCCGATCCAAGCCATCCCCATCACAAGGCAGTACTGGAGTGGAACGGGCCGTTCGATCCCGCCGCCTTCTCGCCGGACGGCGCAAACCGCGCATTCCAAAAGGTATTCGGCCGCCATCGCGCGGGCTGAGCGGACCTGCCGTTCGGGGCCGGCCGCTGCTTCTTTGCCCCCCGCTCGCTGTCCTCCTCACGACCTGCCCGGGTTGGGGCTGTCAGGGGCGATCATTTTGTTCTGTCGCGGCTCATGAA
>CAYPUQ010000760.1:0-1692 GCA_964413655.1 uncultured Solibacteraceae bacterium
TCTGAATCTCGCGGGCGCCGATGCCGGCCCCGGCGATGGCGGCCGAGAAGTCGGATCCACCGCGTCCCAAAGTCGATGTGACACCCTTCGCCGTGGCGGCGATAAATCCACCCATCACCACCACGCGGTCCTTCGCCAGATCGGGAAGGCGTGCCTGCAGCCGTGCGTATGTCTCGGGATAGAGTGGGTTGGCCTGCGTGTGGCGTTCGTCGGTAACAATCAGTTCGCGAGCGTCCACCTGGACGGCGGGCGTGCCTCGTTGCCGCAGAGCATCGGCGAGGATGAGGCTCGACAGTCGCTCGCCGTAAGCGGAGATGGCGTCGACCGATCGCGGCGTGAGTTCACCGAGGACCGCGAGGCCCCGAACTAATTCGGACAACTCCTGGAAGTGCCGCTCCACGGCGCCGTCCACTTCGCCGCCCTCGGTCAGATGGTACTGCTCAAGCTGCCGCAACTCGGCGAGCGCTTCGTCGCGCCGGCCGGCAGTCGCGTCGTTGGCGATGGCGAGCAGCCGGTTCGTGGTCTTGCCGATCGCCGACACCACGACGATGGGCTTCCCGTTGCGCCGGGACTCGACGATCTCACAAACTCGCTCGATGGCCTCGCGGGACTCTACCGAGGTCCCGCCGAACTTCATGACAATCACGGCGGCGCTCCGTTCAGTCTAGTAGACCTTCGGTCTTCATCAACTCGGCGTTCAGGACGGCCGCGCCAGCGGCGCCGCGGATTGTGTTGTGGCCCAGCGCAACGAACTTGTAATCGAGCACGGGGCATGGACGGAGGCGTCCGGTAAAGACAGCCATCCCGCGCTCACGTTCGACGTCGCGGCGCGGCTGCGGCCGGTCGCGGTCGTTCATGTACATCACCGGGCAGCACGGCGCGCTGGGCAAGCTGCGTTGCTGCGGCTCGCCGCGGAACGCGCCGAAAGCGGCGATCACGTCCTGCTCGGAGGGCTTGGCGCCGAACTCGACCGAGATGGTCTCGGTATGCCCGTCGACGACCGGTACACGATTGCAGTGCGCGCTGACGCGCGCCGCCATGGGCTCGACGCGGTCACCGGCGAACGAACCGAGAATCTTTTGCGTCTCGCATTCCATCTTCTCTTCCTCGCCGCCAATGAAGGGAATGACGTTGGCGTTAATGTCCATCGAGGCCACACCGGGATAGCCCGCGCCGGAGATTGCCTGCATCGTGGTGACGATCACGCGCTGAATCTCAAACTGGCGCAGCGCGCCGAGCGCCATCGTCAGCACGATGGTGGAACAATTCGGATTTGTCGCGATGGCGCCCTTCCAGCCGCGCTGCTTTTGCAGCGGCATCAGGGCGAGATGGTCGGCGTTGACCTCGGGCACCAGCAACGGCACATCCTTCTCCATCCGGTGGTTCCTGCTGTTCGATACCACGATGTGACCGGCGGCGGCGAACGCCTGCTCAATCTCAGTGGCAACGGAGGCGTCCATGGCCGAGAAGACCAGCTTCGGCGCGCCGCCGGGCTTGCAGTCCTCGACGGTCAACTCCGCCACATCGGCCGGCATCACGCCGTCTAGACGCCACGCGGTTGCCTCGCGGTACTTCTTGCCCGCTGAGCGGTCGCTCGCGCCCACCCACTTCACAGCGAACCACTGGTGATCCTGCAGAAAGTTCACGAAATGCTGGCCCACCATGCCGGTGGCGCCGAGAATACCAACTTCG
>CAYPUQ010000761.1:0-1684 GCA_964413655.1 uncultured Solibacteraceae bacterium
AATTCCGGCCGCTGCCGAATCCAACCACCGGAGACTTTTTCCCGGGAAGATCTTCTAGCCTGTGACTTACTCCGCAGCTGTCACGGGTGATGTGGTTTCAATCAGTTGGTATCCGAGTTCTTTGGCCTTGGCTTTGAGGGCTGTGATCCGGATCTCTTCATAGCGCCTTTCGAACGCTTCCGCGCCTTCGTCAACGTACTGCTGGCCCCACCGCAGCAGGCGGTAAATCAAGGTAGCCAGTTTCCTGGCGGTCGCGAACACCGCAACATCTCCTCCGATGCGGCGCGCAATTCGGCGGTAGTATGCCCCGAGGGCTGTCTGGCTGTGGCGCAGCGACAGAGCTGCCATTCGCAATGCACCGGCTACGCGCGTGCTCGCGGTGTTACGTCGTTTCTTCCTGATTGGTTTGCCTCCGCTCATCGGTCTGCGCGGTGCCAACGTGATATGGGACACGAACTCTTTCTCGGTCGGGAACCGACTTAGATCGGGACCGTATTCACTCAGCACTACCTGTACAGTTTCCACCCCGATGGCATCGATGGCCGTCAGGTCCGCGCCGCTCATACGGTACAGCGCCTCGCGCATTGGCTCTTCGCCGCGTTTTCGGATCGCTTGTGCTTTCTGCGGGTTCTTTACTTTGGGTGGAGGCTGGTCGCGATACTCATCTTGCTGCATCGCCGCCAACCTTCGCAAAATCTCCTGATCGTACTCGGCGAGGCGCTGCTGAATGGCATCATACATCTTCAACGCCTGCCGCAGACTGAACAGGTGGTCCTCTCGCCAGTGCCCGCTCAGTTGTTCGGCGATTTCTTCCTCACTCTTGCGGCAGCGCCGATCTCGCAGCTTGGCCAGATTACGGGCATCTCGCTCGCCGTCTACGATCGCTCGCAGAATCGCCATCCCCGTGAGGCCGTCGATATCAGAAACCGCCCGGTGCACGCGCACATTCATCTGGTCCAGGCTCTTTTGCATCCTCCGCACCCAATCGCCGGATTCGGCTACCAGGTCGCCTTGTCCCGTACCAGCGTCCGCAACATACATATCTCTTCGCGCGGGCGGAAGGAACCCCTCAGTAATCCACAGCTATGCAGCCGCTGGATCCACTCACAATCGGTCGGGTCGGTCTTCTTGTCCCGACCGGGCACGCGCGCCAGTTGCCGTGTGTCCACCAGCAATAATTCGAAGCCTGCCGCTTCCAGCAACTCGTGGGGAGCAATCCAGTAGACACCCGTGCTCTCCATGGCCACGGATTCCACGCCGCGATCCCGGAGCCACTTCGCCATTCGCATCAGTTCCGGCGTCGTGGCTCCAAAATCGGTTATTTCTCGTCCGCCTCGATCCACGGTCGGAGCGCATACCCAGTGTCGTTCGCTCCCCAGATCGATTCCAGCCACACCCCGTCGTATTACCGGCAGGCCTTCCACTGGTCTGCTTCGGCCTGCCCTCCGATCACGGTTGTCCACTTCTCGCTGTCCGCCTTTCCGAGCACCTCCGCCCGGGTTGGCCATTAGTGGAATCTAGCCTGGGGGAGTACCACAAGGGCCTCGCCAATGTTCAATTGCCTTCCCGGAGCCATGCTGACAACGCGGCATATGCACGAATGAAGAAAGGGCCTTAGCTGCGGCTGTGCTCCCTTGTACGATAACGCCGCCCCCGGTTTGAAGTCACAGGTTATTCAATCCGG
>CAYPUQ010000762.1:0-1667 GCA_964413655.1 uncultured Solibacteraceae bacterium
TCCCGCCGTTCCGGCTCGGCCAGCGGCGCCATGGCGAAGTCATCGACCACCAGCACGTCGATCCGCGCCAGCGTCTCCAGCAGCCGCCCGAGACTGCCGTCGGCCCGCGCGATCGCCAGGTCGCGAAACAGTTTCGGCGTCGGCTTGTAGAGCACGCTGTAGCCGTCCCGGCACGCCTTCTGCGCCAGCGCTTGCGCCAGCCACGACTTGCCGATACCGGTGGGGCCGGTCAGCAGAATGCAGTGATGCTGCGCCACCCATTGCGAGGTCGTCAGGCTGCGCACCTGCGCCGCATCCATTTGTCGCGGGTAGCGGTAGTTGATCTCCTCCACGCACGGCTCGGCGGCCAGCCGGGATTTCTTCAGCCGCCGCGCCATCGCCTGATTCTCACGCCAGTTCCAGTGCTGATCCACTAACAGCGCGAATCGTTCTTCGAAGCTCAGGCTGGCGATGTCGGGGGTTTCCAACTGCTGCCGGTAGGCCTCGGCGAGACCGGTCCACCGCAGCGCGTGCAGTTTGTCGAGCGTCTGCTGGCGCATCATCCGGCCACCTCCCCAAACAGGTTGGCTTGCCGGTCGGCATAGTAGCCGGCGCCGCGGATGTTGTCGTGTTCCACCGGCGCCGGCGCCGCGGCCGGCTCGGACAGCGGCTGCCGGTCGAGCCCCTTTTCCAGCATCGACTTCACGCTTCGATAGCGGTGCGCCTGGAGTTGGACGGCGCGCGCCGCGGCGGCTTCCAGCCGGTCGTTGCCGTAACGCCGCCCCAGCCCGATCAGGCCCATGCAGGAGCGAAAGCCCTGCTCCGGATGCGGCCGCTCGGCCAGGATCGCTTCGGCCAAGCGCGCCGTGAACGGCCCGATCGTCGCCGCCCAGTCCACGATGCGCGACGGCGTCCAGGACAGGTATCGCTGATGCGACTTGGGCATGTGTTCGGTCAGGGTGGTGTGCAGGCCGGCGCGCGGGCTGCGGAGATGCGAGGCCACCCGCTGGCCGTGATAGAGCACCTCCACCAGACCGGCCGTGTAGCGGATCTCCACCTGCTTGCCGACCAGTTGATACGGGACGCTGTAGTAGTGCCGTTCCAGTTCGACGTGATAGTCGATGTTCACGCGCGCCTTCTTCCACTCGGTGAAGACGTACGGGGTGAGCGGCAGCGGGCGCAGCGCCGGCCGGTCGAGCGTCTCGTAGAGTTCCCGCCGTGTGCCCGGCAGCTTGCGGAACGGCCGCCGGTTGAGCTTCTCCAGCAACTCGGCGATGGCTTCGTTGACCTCGGTCAGGCTGAAGAACCGCCGCTTGCGCAACGCCGCCAGAATCCACCGCTCGACGAGCAAAACTCCTTGCTCAGCCTTCGCCTTATCCCGGGCGTGGTAGGGCCGCGCCGGCAGGATGCCGACGCCATAGTGGATCGCCAGATCGTTGTAGGTGCGGTTCAACTCCGGCTCGTAGTAACACGGTTGCTTGACGCCGCTACGCCAGTTGTCGGGGATGACCAATCGCGGGCAGCCATCGAAAAACTCGAAAGCGCGGACGTGCGACCCGATCCAGTCCCACAGATTGCGCGTCCAGGTCGCCTCGGCGTAGGTGTAGTTGCTGGCGCCGAGCACCGCCACAAACACATACGCCTCCCGCATTTCGCCGGTCGGGCGATCGATCACCGGCACCGTCCGG
>CAYPUQ010000763.1:0-1665 GCA_964413655.1 uncultured Solibacteraceae bacterium
CCGGGCGCTGGGAAGCTGGGTCATCCTGAGCGCAACCTGCTGATTTCACGGCCTCGGGGCGTTTTGGCTACAGACAGCCAAATTCAGATTGAGAAATTTTCACTGTTAAGTTGGCGCCTATGGGGCACGGCCCTGCCCTAGATCCCTAAGCCTGCCCGCAGGCCGGGTGCAGACTTGGGAGTTTGCCATTGGGCGGCGGTGTGCCGATACTGAAACGTACCTCACCAATACGGTTGCCTCGATCTCTGCCGCTAAGTCCCAATCGCTTGAGCGCCTTCAGTCCATCGAGAAGCAAGTCGAGCGGGCCGCCATGATCGAGGACATCCAGAAATTGAAGCGGCAGTTGGAGTCCTGCCTTGAAACGATTCGCGACGAGAGCCACAGCCGCCACGAAGAGGCGTCGTCGCTGGTCGAAGGTCTCACGGCCGGTATTCGCAAAGTGCACGAGAAATGCGATTCCTTGGGTGTGGCCGAACCGGATTCCACGGGACTGCCGGGACGGGATGAACTTGCGGAGGCGGCCACAAACATACATTCTCGGCCTCAAGCCGTTCCGTCTGGTAATCTTCGTTATGGAGCGGGCTTCGGCGATCCGCGCCCGTTATGGCGCTCCCGTCCTGGACAGACTCGTCCTTTATCTCACCCAGACTCTAACGCCGGAACTCGGTGCCGGTAATCAGATCTACCGATGGGGCACTGCCGGGATAGTCGCGTTTGTCGATCGCGACGTGCCCCTCGACGCATTGCGCGGCGAAGTGGCACGAATTGCCGGAAAGCGTCTCGACACAACATTTCAAACGGGTGGACGGACGGTAATGGTGCCGCTTTCCCTGGCCTGGAGTGTTATCGCGGGCGGACGACAAGATTCACATTCCGCGCGTCCGAGGCTCCGAATTTCCTCCTGCTCGCAGGACCGATGCCAGCGGTATACTTCCTGTGGATGCACCACGACATCCGGGAACCGCAATTCGGCCGTTGCCCGTTTTGCCGGGGCGCACATATTCGACCGTCCTCTACCCACTCCGCGACCGACATCATCTGCCGCTTTTTTCTGATGAAGGTGTATCGTTGCCGCGCCTGTTTTCGGCGGTTCCGGCGCTTTCTTCCATATCTCTGGATCGAACGGATGTACATCGAGCGATCCGCGCCGGGGCGGCGATAAGGCGAGGAGTGAGACTGCAGCGTGGCGGATTTGATGCGGCCGCATTTGCGCGGGCGTACGCGGTGAGTGCCTGCGACTATCGCCCACCGCTGGCCGCGTCACGGTCTCAAGTTGGGTCAACCACGAGAAACGAGTCGGCGAAGCGCGTTCCGTGGCCGAACCCTCAGCAGTCGCCGCGGCGCCCCTCCGGGCCGACCCTGGCGCCATCAGCGGATGGACCACGAACGAACCGCGACGGTCGTCCGCGCGACACAACGCGACACACCAGACGCGCCGGTGAGGGCGGACATCGCGAAGCCGCACGCCGTTCCCGCGCGGGGCCGATTCGAAGGGAACCGGCCTTCGGTCATCACAGCACGGCGGTTGGAGGTGGCCCGGAGCGAGAGCAGTGGCGGCGATGGCCGCGAGGCCGCAGCGCGTGCCGGCGAACGGCGCGGCGGCGGCGTAACTACTCTACTTTCCGGGTTCCTCGATCATGGAACGCCGTGGGAGAGTCAGCCCAC
>CAYPUQ010000764.1:0-1614 GCA_964413655.1 uncultured Solibacteraceae bacterium
GTCGTGGCCGGCGACGGCAAGGTCTGGTGCGAGGTCTGGTTCGTCAAGGAATCGCCCAAGGCCCCCGAAACCAGTGAAGTTGACGTCACCTGGAAGACCGTACCCCCCGGCTCCATCATCGGGGTACTCCACTTTCCCGAAGAAGGCGCCGACCGCCGTGCCCAAGCGATCCAGCCCGGCGTTTACACGCTGCGCTTCAGCATGTTTCCCATCAACGGCGACCATCAAGGCGTGGCGCCGCAGCGCGATTTTCTCGTCCTAACGCCGGCGGCCAACGACAAGGAGGCCGCTCCGGTCGAAAGCTTCGACGCCCTGATGAAGATGAGCCGCGCCGCCTCCGGCACACCGCATCCGGCGGTACTCAGCATGTGGCTCGAAGAGTTCGATTTCAATCCCGGCCTCCACGAAATGGGCGAGGAAGACTGGGTCCTGCAAACGAAGATCGGCGAGGCGCAGATTTCGCTGATCCTCGTTGGCAAAGCTACGGAATAAGGGGCGCGCGGGCGCCGCCGGTGGCGGAATGCCGCCGCGTGGGTCCCTTGGCATTGAAACTGCGAAGTGTCCGCTCCGCCGGTCCGCACGCGGCCGTCTATTGACGCCGCGGCGGTCGCTGGCCGCGCCAGGCAACTGCCAAGCCCGGCATCTGACCTGAATGACGGCCACCTGAGTCGCCAGTTTATCCTTCTGGGCTCCTCAACTCTCAGCCTGCTGCTTCTATCCGATCCTTCGGTCTCATGATCCAGCAGCCTTCGTTAGGGGCACCTCTGGCTCGCTGACCAGTTCCTCGAAAAGCGTCCGGTAATGAACCATTGCCTGGCGCAAGTCTTCGGTGCTGGCCTTCCCCCGCGTCTGCTGAAGCGCGATTTCGTGGGCGGTTCGATAGTCCTGCAGAACCACTGGATGATCCACGGAAATGTCCGCCGCCTGTTGCTCGAAGTCACTCACCGGGTAGCCGCGCGTGGACATCACGTCGCGCAGCAATTGGTCGGCCTCCGTCACCACACCGGCAGGGCCGTCAACGAACCGCGCCTGGATTCCGCGCCAGGACTCTACGAAGCGCGCACGATCGCCTGCAGCGAGCGGCCGGACGTGAAAGCCCTCGACTCGTTTTGTGCGCTCTTCGAGTCCAGCTTCCGCCTGCCGCCGGCTGCGGCCTTCCTCAACGGCGCGGGCATACTCAGCGCCGCCGAACTGAGTGCGCAGTCTTTCCGTCCGGCGCTTGCGGTGCACAAGAAACGCGGCGATGGCTGCAACGAGAACCACGACGACAGCGATGATCAAGGCCAATTCTGTTGTGCTTAGCGTTGTTATACTCACGATACTCACGATCTGCCTCCACTTCCCGTACTACTTCTTTGCAGTCTCAGAACCGCCGGATAGAGCGGAGCGAGACCGTAATTCCTGATTTCGATTTGCAGGGGTTTTTGGCGACTCAACCAAGCGGCCCCAAGCGAGTGACATTCGACCTTCTCTCAGCCAGATCACAGGAGGGCAACTGAGTCCCCCGAATGGACGAGACGCTACGCGCGCCAACGAGAATATCCCCACCCCCCACCACCGAGCAGAAACAACACGAGCAGAACAACCAATAGGGTCGTCATTTTCTCACCTCTT
>CAYPUQ010000765.1:0-1611 GCA_964413655.1 uncultured Solibacteraceae bacterium
GCAGCCGACGAAGGCGGATCGGCGCCAGTCGCCAACGCGCGCGCCGCGGCGGCGCTTTCGCGGCTGAAGCGGAGACGTTGATATGGCTGTCTTCTGTCAACTGGGCACAGTTCTCCCGCCTCATCGTCTGTGAGTTCCTTTCTGAGCCCGCTCTTTTCCGGGCTCTTCGTTCTTCAGGTCCGTCTGGTCGGCGGCACCGCGTTCTAGCGACGGTTGACGCTGCTGATATCCGCGGGTTGGGTACCGCCCAGACTGTGGTTCGTCGCGGAGCTGCCTCGCCCTAGGCACGGACGTATCGATCGTGCTGATGTCCATAACGTCTCCGAGGATTCTCCACCTGCCCGCGATGCCGCCGACCTGGCGGACCTGAGGGCCGGCCTCTTACGCCGCCGGCGGGGGCACCTCCCGGGCGATCGCCCAGATGAAGCCGGTCAGCTCACGCGCAATCGCGGTGGCCACTTTCGGTTTCGCCTTGCCGCGTGCCACGAGTTTCCGGAACCTTGAGGTCAACCTGAGTTGGGCCTTCCACGCGATGTCACAGACGCTCTTGGGCAACGCCTCCTGTCGGTACAACATCTGTCGTCCGATCCGCGGCACGCCTTGATAGGCCCACGCCGCTTCGGCGAGCAACCGTCGCGCGTGCGGATTGCCTGCCTTGGTGATCCCGCCGCGGCGGACGCTCGGCCCGCTCGAGTACTCCGACGGCACTAGGCCGAGATACGCCATCAGCTCGCGCGGATGCGTGAACCGTCGAATGTCGCCGACTTCGGCGACGAGGCCCACCGCGGTCACAAACGAGACGCCGCGCAACGCCTGCAGCGCCTCCACCACCGGCGCCCAGCGCCAGGCGGGCGTGAGCTGCCGGAGCTGGTCGGTGAGCCGCTCGACGCGGCGTTCGGTTTCGTCGATCGTGTCGCGGTACTCCTGCAGCGCGATGTGCTGCGGAGGGAGGGGGAAACTGAGATCAGCGAGCCAGCGGCGATAGGGGCGCGTCCACCCGGCGCGTCCCGGATAGCGTCGCCCCTGGCGAAGCAGGAAGGCTTTTAATCGATGCTTGGCCTGGGTGGAGAGGCCGACCGCGTCTTCCCGCGCCCGCACCAGATCGCGGAGCGCTTCATCGTCCGCCGTGGGAATGTAGATCGCGGTGAGCTCCCCGGCCCGATGCAAACGCGCCAGGGCGTCGCCGTCGCGCCGGTCGGTCTTGATCCGATCGCCGCTGCGTTTCGGCATGCTCGACGGATTCACCACGACGCACTCCTCGCCGTGCGCCGTCAGATACCGGTGGATCCCAAACCCACACGGACCGGCTTCGTAGACGAAGCGCAACCGCCGGGTCGGCGCACGCAGGGCTTTCACCACCTTCGCCAGCGCCTCCACGTCGCCGGCGATGCGGCCGTAGTGGCGGACCTCCCCGTCGCGCCCCTCCTCCGCCAGCGAGATGTCGATCGATTCTTTGTGGACATCCATCCCCACGAACATGCTACGTTTCGCCATGACCTGCCTCCGTTGTATGTGGCTCTGCGCGTCACCCCACCGGTTGTCGCGTAACCCACGATGTACTACGTGAGGCAGGTCTCTCGATCTAAGATCTGACAGCCATACTGTCTAGGC
>CAYPUQ010000766.1:0-1611 GCA_964413655.1 uncultured Solibacteraceae bacterium
CGCGCCAGTGGACTGGCAAAGTCTACTGTCCTGGCCGAGCGAGTATGCCCTTGAGGACGTGGTCGTTACCGGGTTCGAGTGGGACGACGACAACGTTGGCCATATCGAAAGACACCAGTTCACCTCGGACGAGGTCGAGGAGGTTTTCGTGAGTGGCTACAGGGTCAGGCGAGCCGGCCAGGGGCGATACATAGCCTTGGGCGAAACTCTCGACGGGCGTTTGTCGTTTTTCGCCGGCTTCCCGGCGGTCTCATCCGCGTGATCGCCGCCTGGGAAATGGTGGCCAAGGAACGGCGACTGTTCCGGCGTAAATAGGAGGTCCTCTGAGGAAAAAAGCCCAGCCGACTCTTCCGGAATTTCACTCCGACGAAGAAGCCGCCCGGTATTTCGACACCCACTCCGTTGAGGAAGCTTGGGACCAGTTGCCACCGGGCCGGCCCGCGAAGCCGGCAGCAGCACTGGAAAGATCGATTCGCGAGCGCCACGCCCGCACGAAACTCCCGATCTCGCTCCGGCTCGACCCCCAACAGATCAAGGCGGCGAGAAAGATTGCGGCGGCGAAGTCGGTTGGCTATCAGACCCAACTGCGGATGTGGATTGCCGAGGGAATCCAGCGCGAGACGAAGCGCCGCTCCGCCTGAGGGGCCTACCCGCGCTTTTGCGCCTTTAACCCGCGATGAACCTTCTGCTGGCGGCCGTCGCGGAAGGTCACCGTGTACGATCCTTCCTGCCACACCGAGGCCTCGAAGCCGCTGCCGGCGATGCGGACGCAATAGACAAGCTCGCCGGTTCCGTCGAGGGTAACTTGAGCCACTGGATTCCGCATCCCCGGCGCGTCCAGGCGGCCTAGCGTCCACTTCGCGCCGTTCAGGCCGTTATCGAACGGATGGATCGTCTTTGGCCAGCCGGGAAACGGCTTCGCGCCGGGCTGCGACGGATCTACCCAGCGCTGCCAGTTCGTCAGCGTAATCCGCCGCGTGGCGCGGTCCACCTCGATGATGCCATAACCCGGCGCGCGATCGTACAGGATTGCCGGCTCGGCTCCGAACTGCGCCGGGTTGGCCACGGCATGCACCGTCATCCTGTTCCCGAAGCCGTCCAGGAATTCACCGCAGTAACGCGGACTGCCCGCCGGGCGGTTCTTGCCCGGCTGCGGCGGATACCAGCGCCTGGGCCACAAGTTCGAGATCGCCGGCGTACAGAGCGCGAAGGGAGCGTCATTCCAGTCGTCCAGCCCGTACTGGACCATGCTGCCTAAATGCTGATCGCCGCCGACGTGAAAGGCCTGCGCCTTCCGCAGCGCCCGCACTACGTGGTTGCGGCCCGTTTGCGGCCACCCGTTCGAGTCGTGATCCGCGACCGGAATTTCTCCATCGGGATGCTCGTCCACCTTCAACACCGGCAGACCCGGTGTCACATCGTCATTGTTCGCCGGCGGCGGCAACGTGGCGAGGTTGCAGAAAATCGTTTGCGAGACGGCGCACTTCACGAACACCCCGTCCCAGTCTGTCGCCCACCGTTCCAGAAATGCCAACTGGCGCGGCCCCATCAGTTCGGCGCCAGAGACGTCGCCGTGTTCGGCCGGTTTGTAGTCCGGATTCTGCGCCCACC
>CAYPUQ010000767.1:0-1610 GCA_964413655.1 uncultured Solibacteraceae bacterium
CGACGGCTGGCGGCGATACCGCAACCATCCCGAGGCGCGCGTCCGCGAGCGGTTCCAACGCGAAGCCGCCAAGCTGAAACACGCCCAACGTTGAAGCCCGCCGCCCAAGAATGGGGCGGCGGCTGAGCGCCCGATTCGTTGGGCGGACCCAAACGTCGGTGCCGTGTCGCGCTTGAGAAAGGTCGAGGGCGACCGCCCCGTGACTCGTGATCCTGGTAGAATGCGCACGATGTCCAAGCCTCTGACGGCCGGCGATGTTCTTCCGTTAGTCGCGTACCTGACGCCGCGGGAACGTGTTCGTCTGCTGCGGTTGATTACCTCGCCGCCGGGCGCTGACGCGCCTGTTTATGGGCCAGCGCCACCCGCTCCCGGCGAGTTTTCGACGGACGAGGAGCCGCTTGCGTGGGACGCGAGGGCTGGAAGGAGGCGGGGTGAAGCGTGGCGGCGAGTTCTGGTCCTCACGCGAAACGAGGTTATCCACCGCCTGAAGTGCCGGCGACGCGAACAATTCGGGGTTTGACAACCGAGGTGGTCTTGACGCCGGACGACGGCATGCCTGCCGGGTGCGCGCTGAACGATCGTGTGTCGCTGGCGCAACGGAATCGTATTGGTGCGGTCTTGTGCGGTCTGCCGGAAGTGCGAGGGTAAAGCGAATGACGACGCGAAAGCACGTGCACGAGGAGACGTTTCCTGTCGCTCCGGAACAGTTGTTCGCGCTTCTTCACACGCCCAGTGCGATCCGGCGATGGTGGGGAGCGGAACGCGCGGTCGTCATCCCTGAATCCGGCGGCGTCTGGGCCGCGGCGTGGGGTGAATCTGAAGACGATCCGGAGTACATCACCGCGGCAACGATTCGAGCTTTCGATCCACCTCGGCGGATGGTTCTGTCGGATTACCGCTATCGTGCCAAGACCGGGCCGCTCCCCTTCGATGCTGACTTCGTAACTGAATTTGAAGTTGTGCGGCTTCCCCAGGGATCACTCTTGCGCGTAACCCAGGATGGCTTCCCGGCTGGCGCCGATGCGGACGCGTTCTATGCCGCGTGTCAACGGGGCTGGCAGGATACGTTCGCTGGCATTCGCGGCTTTCTTGCCGGCTCGGGCGCGGCCTAAACGCTTGGTGCGGACTCTCATCCGCTGAGCAGAAAGGCCGGCGGGGAGTCACAGCAACTCAAAATATTTTATCTCCAACAAAACACTGCCACTTCCACGAATTCACTTTCCTCTCTTCTGCGCGCCCTCGGCTGGAAGTTCGATCCCCTCCACCCCATATCGGGCCGTTGCCGTTGCCCGAGGACCCCGACCAACTCCTCGACAACTTCACACTGCCGAATACGTCGATCACTTCCAACCGCGCGGCCCCGTCGAACGCCACCTCGTCAACGACATCGCCACCTACCAGTGGCGTCTCGACCGCCTCCGCCGCATGGAAACCGGCTTCCTCGGCGAAGAGTGCCGCCGCGTCCTCCGCGACGCCAACGTCTTCAAGATCTACCGCCTCCCGGAAGGCCCCGACCTCTACGACATGACGACGATCCTCATCGGCCGCGTCATGATCCGCCGCGCCGAAATGCTGCTGGAAATCGCCCGCCTGGAAGCCCATCTCCGCAA
>CAYPUQ010000768.1:0-1594 GCA_964413655.1 uncultured Solibacteraceae bacterium
CAGCCGTTTCCGGTTCTGCCCCGTCCGCTGGTGCCGCACGAACTTCGGCCCGAGGACGCCTGGGGCCTGACGCCGCTCGGCCGCCGTTCATGCCGCTCCCAGATCGAGTCGATGCGCAACGAAGGCATCTACACGCCGCCGAGCCTCAAGGGTTCGCTTGTCTACCCCGGTCTGGCGGGAGGGAGCAATTGGGGCAGCGTGGCCTATGAGCCCAGCCGCGGCCTGTTGATCGCCAACACATCGCGCCTGCCGTTCTACGTCCGGCTGGTTCCGCGCAGCCAATTCGACGAAGAGCGTAAGAACGGAAAGGGCGAGTTCGCACGGCAGGCCGGCACGCCGTACGGAATGCAGCGCTACCGGCTGGTTTCACCGCTCGGGCTGCCCTGCAGTCCGCCGCCGTGGGGCACGCTGGCCGCCATCGACATGAACACCGGCGACGTTCGCTGGGAAGTGTCACTTGGCACCACTCGGGACTTGGCGCCGGTCCCAATCGCCGTGAACACGGGCACGCCGAGCATGGGCGGCCCCATCGTCACGGCATCGGGCCTGATCTTTATCGCGGCCGCGATGGATAACTATCTCCGCGCGTTCGATATCGATACCGGCGAGGAATTGTGGAAGGCCCGTTTGCCGGCCGGCGCTCAGGCGACGCCGATGACGTACCGGCTCCAACCGGCCGGGCGGCAGTACGTCGTCATCGCCGCCGGCGGCCACGGAAAGGCTGGCACGAAGCTCGGCGACCACGTGTTGGCCTTTGCGCTCGATGTTGCACCACAATCCTCCCAATGAGATGATGAGGGCGAATTGGAGTTCACTATGCGCCTACCTGTTCTCATCGCCCTCATTCTCGCCGCCGGCCTCGCCGCCGCGCCGGCTTGCGCTCAGGAACGAAAGAAGAAACTCCTGGCCATCGGCGCCGTCAAGGGATTCCAGCACGACGCTACCTCGCACGGCCTGGCCACGATCTGGAAGATCGGTCAGGAATCCGGCCTCTTCGACACCTACATCCGCACCGACACCCAACTGCTCACCAAGAAAAAGCTCGCCGGCAACGCGAAGAACCTCGACTTCTTCGACGCCGTACTGTTCTACACCACTGGTGAGCTGGACATGGACGATTCCCAAAAAGCCGACTTCCTCTCCTTTATCCGTGAGGACGGTAAGGGCTTTATCGGCGTTCACTCGGCCTCCGACACCTTCTATCAGTGGCCCGAGTACGGCGAGATGATCGGCGGTTATTTCGACCTTCACCCGTGGAACCAGTTCCAGGCGCCCGTGATCGTCGAAGACCCCGACAACCCCATCGTGAAGCACTTCCCGCGCAACTTCACGATCCACGACGAGATCTACCAGCACAAGGACTACTCGCGTGATCGCGTCCGCGTTCTGATGCGGCTCGACGCCTCGAAGATCGATCTGGACCGCAAAGGCGTCAAGCGGACCGACGGCGATTTCGCTGTAACCTGGATGCGCAACTACGGCACGGGACGCGTCTTCTATTCGACCCTCGGCCACCGCGAGGATGCCTGGGACCGGCCCGATGTCCAGAAGATGTGGCTGGAAGCGATCAAGTGGGCCATGGGCCTCATCGAAG
>CAYPUQ010000769.1:0-1588 GCA_964413655.1 uncultured Solibacteraceae bacterium
GAGGAAGCGATCCTGAACTCGATCCTCCGCGCGACTACAGTCACCGGCAACGGTCACACCGTCGAGGCGATTCCCATCGGCCGTCTGACCGGCATCCTGCGCCACCACGGCGCTATTGGCGGGCGTTGACGAGACCCCCTTTCATCGCCGCGAGCCGTCATTCTCCGCCCAGGCAATGAACCTCTCAGCCACACTCTTTCCGAGGGTCACACCGGCCTGGTTGTCCATTTCGTAATGAATTCCAGCCCAGATGCGGGAATCGCCAGCTTCCTTGCCGAGTGCCCGGATGAAATCGGCCCGGTCGGGAAACAGGTAGGCGAGCACCTCCGAGCGGGCTGTGGAAAAGGTCGAGTGGTTGGATGGATAGGATGGAAAGTTCGGCGCCGGGAACAACGGGACCAGCGAGGGATCCAACTGGGCGGGCCGGAGATACCAATAAGCGTACTTGCCATCCTGGCTCGCGATGAAGGCGTCGTAACCGGCCGCCCCGACCAGGGCGTAGGCCCGCGCGGCCGCCGGCGGATTCAGATCGAGCTTGTCTTCCAGAATCCAGCGATTCAGATGGACCAACGCCCACGGGAAGACTCCTTCGGGAGTCTGCCAGTAAAGGGCGCGCGCGTTTGTGCTTAGGTTCGCCGTTGTGAGGGCGCGAGGGAAGTTCTTCACCGCCGCCAACTGCGCCCGGGCTTCCGGCGAGTCGCACGATGGCGGAGGCGGGGGACGGAATTCGGAGGGCGAGGTCAACAGCAAAGGCCGCCAGCCCGCGGCCGTGACAAAGCCGGGATTGGAGCCGGTCCACATGCACGGGCCGCCGGGAACGGAGCCAGTCCAGACCATATCCGAACCGTCCGCCCGCGCCTTCGCGATCACTTCTTCGGCCACCCGGCGGCCGAGTTCCAAACCGGCGAAATAGTCGGACGGATACTCAACGCCGGCATAGAGGCGGGATTTGCCGGCTTCCTCGGCGAGATGCTGAAAGTGCGTGGCTTCGGCCGGCACCAGGTAGGCCATCACCGCCGCGGCCGCCGCCGCGGTCGCCGCGTAATCGGAGGGGTAGGACGGGCTCCGTGGAACCGGGACACGCGTGTGAATGCTGTCGTCGGCTTCCGAGGGCCGTGCGCGCCGGTAAGCCTCCTTCGCATTCCACGCCGCGACGGTCGCATCGTAAATGGCCAGCGAGACGTAGGTGTAGGCTCGAACGAAGAAGGCGCCTACCGGTTGACCGTTTATCTGCCGTTTGGCCACCAGATCCATCCAGCGATAGGAAGGCGGCCCGGAATCCCAGAACCGAACTTGCTCCACGATCCGCGGGTCGGACTCGGTAGAGACTGCACGCAGCCAGTCCAACTCTCGAAGCGTTTCGCCGGAGCTCGGCGGCGGAGGCACTCCATGATCCTTGCCGGACCGGATGACCCACGTCTTCCAATCACCGGGATTTGACGCGTCCTGCGCGAAGACCGTGCCCGCCGCGGCGATCAGAAACACAAATTGACAACTGAATCGTCTTGTTCTTAACATTTTGATCTTCTCTCCTTCTCGTGAAACAGGCGGTCACAGGCCCGACTCGCCCGAATATCCGTCTAACTAG
>CAYPUQ010000770.1:0-1576 GCA_964413655.1 uncultured Solibacteraceae bacterium
GCCGGCAAGTCCCGGCTGGGCCGCGATCGCCGCCGCGACCAGTTACTTACTTCGATCAGTCGCACCCCATTCGTCACGAGTTCGCCGGCGCTCCTCCCACGGCGGTGCCCGAATGACCGATTTTTCCGATCCCGGCACCCACCCGCCGCGCTAATCTGACCACGTGAAGATCACCACTGTTCTCTCCGCCGAAACCGTCGAGCCGTCGTTGGCCTTCTGGGTCGACCGCATCGGCCTCGGTTTCGTGATCCTGCAAAGAGACGGGGCCGCCTTAGTATTGCCGACAAGGGTTCCGAGGTCGGCGTCCGCATTGCCCGCCAGTCGAAAGCGGTGCTCTTCATCGAAATACCTGACTTCGGTGATGTGCTGAAATGGCTGGAAGGTTATCCCGTCGAGATGCCTATCCGCGACACCTTTAATTTTTGCTGGCATGCGTGAATCTGCGTTCTCGATCCTGGCGGCAACTTCCTCGTTTTCGCCATGCCGCTGCCCAAAGGCGACTGACCGCGCGGCCCCTAAGGCTATGCCGGGATCTGGTAGGCTCCGACGGCTTCGTCCAGGTGGGCGAACTTCACATAATCCAGCCGGTCGGCCGCCGACTGGTGAACAAAGCTTCGCAAAACCGCCCCGTGGAACAGTAGAAAAACGCCGGGCATCTGGAAGCCATCGCCCTCCAACTTCCCGACACCGTGCCCCTCCACAATTCCCGCCTGGAAGCCGCGCACCCAGACAGCCGGTCCGAATAGTTGTCCTACGCTACCCCTTCCAAGGCCGAAAGCCCGGTACAGCAACGCACTCGGATCGCTAACGCGCGGAAGATCGTCCAGTCCGTATTTGGAAAAGAATCGGTCTCCGTGAGCTTCATCGCCCATATACACCAGCACGATTCGCGTTTCGTTCTTCTCGATCTGCCGACGCTGGCGCGCAATGTCCGCCGCCGCTTCCCGGCAGAAGGTGCATCCGGTGTGCCGCAAGAACACCACCATCGTCGGCCACCGCCGCGACATCTCCAGCAGCGTCATCTCCTGGTTCGTCTTTGTCCGCAGCGCAAGCTGCAGCACTTCGCGGCTCGCGGACCGGTGCTGTTGGAGGAAATCGCGATAGGTGGCGTTCAGAATCAGGCCGAACGGAACCCACCAAATCAAATCGTTCGTCACGATCGTCCAGCCCGCCGTCCAGGGCAGGCTACCTTTCGAGGCCGCCCATGCGAACCCAATGGGCACCAGAACTTTCCCTAGCAGCCCCACGAGAACCATCGGCCAGTGACGCAACGGATCGAACGAAGCGATCAGGTAACCAACTCCATAGACGCCCACAACCATTCCGAGGCACTGCCAAATCTCGACGTAGTTGGGATAGGGCAGTCCGAGCCATCCGAACGGGGCCTGTGGGAATAGCACAACCGCCATGCCCCAGACCAGGTTGTAGGCGCCGGCGGCCCACAGTACGAACCTCATCCAACTGCGTTGCGCGGAATCTTCCATGGTTGCTCGCTCAGTCCAGTCGCGTTACGATCTCCAAGCTCTTCGATGTGGACGCTTTCTGGTTGGAACTAAATAATTTCAGCTCTCCACTG
>CAYPUQ010000771.1:0-1574 GCA_964413655.1 uncultured Solibacteraceae bacterium
GGTTGCCCCGGATTTCTTTCGAATCAACCCCGGCGACGGGCTGGTGTATGTGTGGATTCCTCCGGGGCGGTTCCAGATGGGCTGCTCACCGGGCGACGACCAATGTTACGACGTGGAGAGGCCCGCGCATGAAGTGGTTCTGACGAGAGGATTCTGGATGGGGCAGACGGAAGTCACTCAGGAGGCTTACTTGAGGGTTATGGGGCGGAGTGCGAAGGAGGGCGATGTCACGACCCCCAGGTTCTTTCAGGGGGCGCAACGCCCGGTCGAGAGCGTGACATGGAATCAAGCCAGCGAGTACTGCGAGGCCATAGGAGGGCGGCTGCCGGCCGAGGCGGAGTGGGAGTACGCGGCGCGGGCGGGGACCACCGGGCCACGCTATGGGGACCTGGATACAATCGCGTGGTACTCCGCCAACGCGAGTAGCGAAACGAAGGCAGTGAAGCAGAAACGGCCGAATACCTGGGGACTTTACGATATGCTGGGCAACGTGTGGGAGTGGGTCGCGGATTGGTATGACGAGAACTATTACCAGACTCGGCCGTCGCCGGCGATCGACCCGAAAGGACCGAACTCCGGTCAGTACCGCGTGGCGCGGGGCGGGTCCTGGGACTTCAGTCCGTGGTACGTACGCGCGTCGGACCGGTACAGGAGCGGACCTGAGGGCAGGGTCGACTTCATCGGGTTCCGGTGCGTCCGGGAAGTTATTCCTTAGCCCTTTTTGTTTTTTTCCCTTTTTCGGGGTCTGGGGCGAAGCCCCAGGGAAAATTTTATTATCAAATCGGAAAAATCCAAGACAGAACTGCCGGCGGTAGTCGGGAAAGCCTATGACTTCAGCGTGTGGCTGATCCAAAAGGTCGAGGGCCTTCCCCGGTCGTACCGCCTTACCGTAGGCGACCGGTTGGTGACGGGTGTGCTCGACCTGCTGCTCCGCCTGGTGGACGCCGCTTACGCGCGAGACAAAGCGGCCATCCTGGACGAAGTGAACGGAATGTTGAACCGGATGCGATATTTGATGCGGGTAGCAAAGGATCTGAAGCTGTTCACCGTGCAGTCCTAAGGGTATGCCGCAGAGCGGGTGGAAGAGATTGGCCGGATGTGCGGCGGATGGCGGAGGGCCAGCTCGGCGAAGGCATGAAGAGGGCGGGCGGACTCTGGGAACGGCTGGTATCGTTCGAGAACATCGAGGAAGCGGCGCGGCGGGCGGCGCTCGGTAAAAAGAGCCGCCCGGATGTCGCGGCGTTCCTGATGGACCGGGAGACGGAACTGGTCCGGCTCCGCCGGGAACTGGCCTCCGGGGATTATCGGCCCGGTCCCTACCGCGAGTTTCTCGTGCGGGAGCCTGAGCCAAGGCTGATTTCGGCGGCCCCGTTCCGCGACCGTGTTGTCCACCATGCGCTGACCCAGATGCTCGAGGCGGTATTCGAGTGGCGATTCTGCAAGGCTTCCTTCGCGTGCCGCCGGGGGTCGGCGTACGCTGAGTGGCGACGTCGAACATACAACTCGCCCTGGCCCTGTGGTAGCCGCCGCGCGGCGAAGCCGGCCGGGCGTTCTCGGAATGGCATGGCGCCCAC
>CAYPUQ010000772.1:0-1568 GCA_964413655.1 uncultured Solibacteraceae bacterium
GACAAGCCTGCCGGATACCGGTGGGCTGTTATACTAATATCTTGGACGTCCTATGAAAGCTGGAATTCATCCCGCCTACGAACCGGTGAGCGTTGTCTGCGCGTGCGGGCATTCGTTCACCACCCGGTCCACCCACAAGGGCGAGATCCGTGTTGAAATCTGTTCGAACTGCCATCCGTTCTTCACCGGCCGGCAGAAGTTGATTGACACCGAGGGCCGCGTCGAGCGCTTCACCAAGAAGTACGAGCGCGCCAAAGCGGAAGCCGCCACCAAGCGCGGCAAAAAGACTCCCGTCAGCGTCAACTGACCGGTCCGGGCGGCCGCTGCACCGTCATGCGATTCCTTTTCCTCTTTGTCATCGCCGCTATTGCTCTGATGGCTTCGGAGCGCGAACAGCTCTTCAATGGCCGCGACCTCACGGGCTGGACCATGGTCGGCCCTGGCCGGTTCGTCGTCGAAAACGGCATGCTGAAGACGGAGGGCGGGATGGGGCTGCTGTACTACGACCGCAAGCCCTTCGGCAATTGCACCATCCGCGTGGTGTTCAAGACCACCAGCGAGCGTGGCAACTCCGGTGTCTTCATTCGTCTGCCCGAAAAGCCTCAGGACCCCTGGTACGCCGTCCATAACGGCTTCGAGGTACAGATCGAAGCCCGGGGCGATGAGTGGCACGCCACTGGCTCCATCTATTCCATCGCCAAGACCAAGTTGGGCCACCAAAAGCCGCCCGGCGAGTGGAACACGATGGAGATCAAGCTCGACGGCGCCAGGACCATCATCCACGTCAACGGCGAGAAAGTGAACGAGTACCACCCGTCGATGCCGGTTCCCGAGCGGAAGCAGTGGTTCGAGCCAGTGCGCGGTCCCCGCCCGGACGTAGGCTACATCGGACTACAGAACCACGACGCGCAGTCCATCCTCTATTTCAAGGAAGTCTCAGTCGTAACCGGCGGTCACTAGACCGTCACCCGCCACGGCCTGCGGTCCTCCCGCGAAAGCCAGCGCCGCGCCTCTCTCTGAACCGTTGTCCAGTTGTTCGAGTCCCAATCGATCCGCAGGCGGCTCCGCAGCGCTACATTACCCAGGATCGACGTCGTGGTGGACCGCTGGCAGGTCTCGATATCGGATATCGGCTTTTCCCGCGTCCGCACGCAATCGAGGAAATTCCGCCAGTGGTCCCGGTTCGACTGGTTCGAGGACTTCTCTTCCGCTTCCTGAACGTCGGACTCCCGCTCCGGAACCACGCGAAAGCCGCTACGGTCGACAAACAAGGTCGCCTTCGTGCCATGGAACAGGATGCCGCCGCCCTTGCCGAACATGGATTGGCCGTTTCCCGAGCGGTTCTCGTAGGTCGCGATGAAACCTGGATACTCGTAGGTCACCTGAATGGTATCGGGCGTCTCGCGATTATCGGTCAACCATAGTTTGCCGCCCAGCGTTGTAATCGCGGTAGGCATCGCTTCGTTGAACGCCATCTGGACGATATCGAGCCAGTGGACGCCCCAGTCCGTCATCATGCCGCCGGCGTAATCCCAGAACCAGCGGAAGTGCGAGAACGCCTTGGGATC
>CAYPUQ010000773.1:0-1558 GCA_964413655.1 uncultured Solibacteraceae bacterium
GATACAGGCTGTCATGCAGCGCCGAACCTTCCCGCAGAAACTCGGGATTCGAGACCACGGCGTAACGGTCGTCGCATGATCCACCATTCCGCGTCAAGTAAGCGTCCCGAATCAGGGCTTCCACCCAGTTGCCGCTGCCAATCGGAACCGTCGACTTGTTCACCACGACGGTGAACGTCTCCGAGAGGTTCTCACCGATCCCCTGCGCGGCGGCCCGCAGAAAACTGAGGTCCGGCGTTCCATCCGGCTGAGGCGGCGTGCCCACGGCGATGAAGACCACGTCGGCAGCGGGCACCGCCTCCTCGTAACGGGACGAGAAGCGCAGGCGTTCGGCGGTCGCTGTCACGAGTTCCGGCAGCCACGGTTCGAAGAACGGCACCCGCCCGTCGCGAAGCATGGCGAGCTTCCCCTCATCCAGATCCAGGCACGTGACCTCGTGCCCGAGAAATGCCAGACAAACGCCGGAGGTCAGCCCGACGTAACCAGCGCCAATGATCGCGACGTTCATTTGTTCCTTCGATCCAACTTCATTAGGCTACCTGTTTTCCAAATCGTCGAGCGACCTTGGCCAGTCTTCCCGCAGAAGCCGGGAAAGCGCCCGGTCGGCCAGCAGTCTGCCGCCAGTCTGGCAGCGCGGGCAGTAGTTCGTTTCGTTGCTCGCGTAACGAATCCGCTGCACCTTGGTTGCACACACGGGACACGGCTGCCCGAAACGGCCATGTACCGCCATGCCCTCGCGGAACGCGGTCACCTTCTCCGGAAATCCGCCCCCGCGCTCCGCGTGCAGCCGGTTCGTCCAATCGGCGAGCGTTCCACGAACGGCGGCAAAGAGCCGCGCGACTTCGTCGCCGGTCAGTTTCCCCGACAAGGCCAATGGCGATAATCGCGCCCGGTGCAGGATCTCGTCCGAGTAGGCATTGCCGATCGCGCTGAACAGCCGCGGATCGGTGAGCGAACGCTTGAGCGTGTGATTCTCGCGCCGGAGGACGGCCTCGAATTCGGCGGTTGTGCAGGTCATGACATCGATGCCGCCCGGATCGAGCGCCTGAAGCGCTTCCCCGCCCCGGACCAAGTGCAGCGACGCCCGGCGCTGCGATCCGGCCTCGGTGAGGGATAGAGCGCCGTGCTCGAAGTCGAACGCCAACAGCGCGCTCCGTCCGGCCAGCTCCGCGCTGGGCTTCCTCCAGTGCAGCCGCCCGGCGATCATCAGGTGCAGTACCAGCCAAAATTGCTCCTCCAAGCCAACGGCGATCCGCTTGCCGATGCGGCGCAGTTCTACAACCCGGCGTCCGGCCACCGCCGCGAGTGGTGGATCGAACGTCCGCAACAGGAACGGACTGGCCAGCCGGACGCCCGTCAGAGGCCGGCCGGTGATCCGCTCTTCGAGCGCTTCAAGGTAGACGGTGATGTCGGGCAGTTCCGGCATGACCCTCCAGACCGCGCGGCGGCGGGTTGTTTTTGATATAACTCCAAGAGCAAAGAATCAGGTGCCTCATGACAAACCTTCATCGTCGTGCATTCGGCCGCATAATGCTGGGTGCCGCCGCCGCATCGGCGG
>CAYPUQ010000774.1:0-1550 GCA_964413655.1 uncultured Solibacteraceae bacterium
CCCAGGCCCGCTCTCCGGCGGCGGCGCGGCGGCGGTGCCAGGACTCGCGCACGGTGCGCGCAAGCCGCGTATTCACGGTGAGGACCAGCGCCCCCGTTTCCAATGCGGCGATGGCGCCGGCGATCAGACTCATGTGTAGATAAACTGCGCCGTGGCTTCGCAGTCGCCCTGAGCGCGCAGCCGAACCCAGTGCGCCGAGAAGCCGGCGGGGAATACATGGTGGACGTAGCCGCCCGACTTCTCGGGTAGGGTCTCGTACGTTTCCCAACTGCCGTCGCCGAGGAAATCGACCTCGACATCGAAGGAACGGGCCGGATTCGACTTCAGATGCAGCACTTTCTTGTCGAAGCCGGTCATCAGGTAGGGTTCCGAGGTTTCGCCCTTCTTAACCGGAGAACGCCGCCACGGACCGCCCCAACCGGCCGGTTTGCCCCAGCTCCAGAGGTCGTCGGTTTTACCGAACCAGATACCCGACTGCGGCTGGCCGCCGATGGGGTTATTGTCGTTGTTCGGCGTGGTCTGATTGCCGCCGAGCGCGAGGAGACCGCGGAAGGCGCAGTAGTCCGGGACGATGCGCAGGTGTTGGCACACCGGTTTCACGCCCCACACCGCATCCTGGAAAGCAATGGGCTGGAGTTCGTAGAACATGCCGTGAATGTCCATAAGGAATCGCTCGGTCTCGACTTCGCGGATGCGGGTCCACTCGGTCTGCCAGGCGTGTTCGAAGGTGTGGCTTGCCTTGGGCAGCCGGTAGCGCTTCCACTCGCCGCGGATCAGCGCCCACAGCAGCACGGAGGATTCGTCCCAACCGGTGCAGTAGACGACGCCGCCCATGTCGCGGCGGCCGGCGCAGTCCATGTGCGGCTTCCGGCTCAACGCTCGCCAAGTCTTGCCGTCCCACTCGAACAGGCCGGCCTGCTCGTCGCCGTATTCGTAGAAACCATTGTTAGAGGCCAGCACGCGGCCCTGGCCGGTGAAGCCGCCCTTGAAGTGGGGCCGCTGGTCGATCGAGAACTGCTTCACAAGGTCGGCAACGAGGTTGACCTTGAGACTGCTTACGTCCATCTCGAAGAGCAGGCCCTCCATGGTTAGCATGTAGACACGATTGCCGGGATCGGTGAGATGATCCATCGTAGCGGTGAGACGGTGATCGAGCAGGTCTTCTACGACGCGCCAGTTGCCGCGGGCATCGATCACGTACGGCCCGACAATGGCTTGCACGGAGGCGCGATGCACATGCCGGTTGGCGTGGGTGCCGTCGTGGACGTGGATCTTCTCCACTTGCAGGTGTTCGTCGATCCGGTAGAGCGCGAGGCCGGTGCCGGTGGGTTGTTTATGGGAATTGTAGGTTACCGCCCACAGCGCATCCGCCCACGGCATCAGCGCCCCGACGCCGCACTCGGACCGCCGCGGGAAGTTGCCGGCTTTGAAGCCGACGTTGGGCAAGCCGGGCAGGTGGCTCTGTCCGAGGGCAACGGCCGGAGCGAGCAGGCCGAGCAGGGATCGTCGCGAAATCACGATCCCCATGATAGAGCTTTAACCCGATGCGA
>CAYPUQ010000775.1:0-1537 GCA_964413655.1 uncultured Solibacteraceae bacterium
CAGGTCGGAGCCGGAGCGAAGTGGTTCGACACGTCGCCATACGCGGTCGCGCCCGCCGGCACGCTGGGCACGGCCGGTCCCGGCACGGAGCGGGGTCCGGGCTGGAAGACCTACGACATCTCCGTCCAGAAGCGCTTCCCGGTCACCGAACGGGTGAACCTGGAGGTCCGCGGCGAGTTCTTCAACCTGACCAACACGCCACAATTCAGCACGCCGGTCCGCAACGTGGCGAGCCCGACCTTTGCCGAGATCACCGGGGCGCAGGGCGAACGAGCCGGCCAGTTGGCGCTGCGGCTATTCTTCTGACGGTGGGGGCGATCTGGCCCCACGAAGCTCAGGCGCGGTGATCAGCCGCCGAAAGCTGTACGACGAGCCCGTCCGGATCGGGGAAGTAGATCCGGTTTGTGCCGCTTGGTCGACGGGGGTTGAGGCCCTTTTCGTTGAGCCGGCTCATAACCTCGTTGGGCTGGAAGCCGTCGATGGCGACGCAGTAGTGATCGAGACCCGGTTGTTGGTTGCGGAAAAAGGTAAGGAACTCGTCGCCCAGTTTGAGAAATAGACTGCTCGCCGATTCGCTGATGAGCGGAAGCCCCAGGTGTTCCTGGTAGAACGCCTTCGTGCGCGGGATGTCCTGAACCCGCACGGCGATGTGATTCAACCCAACGCCGCGGAAGGTGGATTCCGCCGCTGGGGCACTGGGAGCCGCGACGGCAAGCGCCGCGAGCGCCTGCACGAGTTGGCGGCGGCCCATCCGGCCGGATTCGTAGCGGTTCAATAGAGTCGCGATGACGTCATGCATGGTAGTTGGCCCTCCTGGGTACAATCATCGCGCGAATCGGACCGCCAGCAAGGAAGCGGTTGAGTGCGGCTACCTCGAACTGGCCGATGTTCACGGTGGGCATGGTGCAGCGCGGCATATCGGACACAGACATCCAGAGGATTCTCGGCGGCAACGTTATGCGCGTTGCCCGCGATGCATTTCCCGGAACCGTCTGAAGTTCTGGTGGCAGGTTTCGTCTCCACCTCTCTACCCAGTTGCGGCGGACTATCGAATCCCTTAGACTAGCCGGTGACTAGTCATTTTGGCAAATGTATGGCTATCATAACCGCTCTTGAGGCAAAAACCCGTTTTGGAGAGGTTCTCGACCGTGTTTCACGCGGCGAGGAAATTATCATTACACGCCACGAGAAGCCCGTTGCGCGGATCGTCCCTGAAGGCCGGCCCGATCTGGCGGAGCTTCGGAAGGCGGTGGACGAACTCCGGTCTCTTCGACAGGAGATAGCGGCTGGAGGCTTTCGGCCGCTGACGCGTAAAGAAATCAGATCCGCCGTTCGCGAAGGACGAGTGTGATCCGCGATTTCGTTGCAGACTCATCGATCGGTGTTGCCTGGGCGATACCTTCGCAGTCGAGTGGCTCCACCGATCAGCTTCTCGACGCCGTGGCTTCGGGTGCTCGATTCGTGGTGCCGGTTCTTTGGACGTTTGAGATTGCCAACGCCATTATCATGCTTGGCCGCAGGAGGCGCATCAACGGGG
>CAYPUQ010000776.1:0-1529 GCA_964413655.1 uncultured Solibacteraceae bacterium
GAGGATTTGCGGCGCGCCTTCCGCGGAGATGAGGGCGCCGGCGCCGCCCCTACAGCCGGCGAAAGCTCAGAAATCTAAGCTTTCCGATGACCGGCAACAGCAGCTGTCCGGGCTTCAAAAAACCAGCCGCGCGGCGAGTTGAATTGCGCGGGCATTCTGCGCAACGGTGACATACTGACCGAAGTTCGGACTCGTGATGTTGCGGCTCACATCCAGGAACGAGGTGTGGTTAAACACGTTGTACAGTTCGGCGCGGACCTGAAGATTGGCCCGCTCGGAGACGGCGAAATTCTTGAAGACATTCCAGTTGAAGTTCGTCTCGCCGTTTAGGCGGAGAGTGTTGCGGCCCAGATTGCCGAAGTTGCCAAGCAACGGCTGCGACAGCCCCAACGCGGCGGCATAGGCCGAGATCCGCTGCACCGGATCGGCGTTCAATCCATTGGGCGCCCCGGCCGATCCGGCCGGTTGTGGGCGGAAATCCACCGGGCCCGAGGCGTTGGGCCGAACCTGCCCTCCGCCGCCAAGGACCGGTATCGGCGCAATGCCCCGACGCGTGCCGGCATCGAGAGTTACCGGAAAGCCGGAACGGAAGCTCGTAATGCCGGCGAAACTCCAACCAGCCAGCAGCGTGCGAACCGTCCAGTTCGAGGAACGAACGCCCCAAGGCATCTGCCACACGTGGGTCGCAACAAACCGCTGGCGAAGATCGAATTGAGAGAGTCCGCGATTGTCGCGGTTATCGCGCGGGTTCTGCTGGGCGGGGCTGTCGTTGACAAGGACATTCAGCACGTCCGAACCGTCGTCGATCGACTTGCCGGCGGTGTAGTTGGCGTTGAGGAGGAAACCGCCGCTGAACCGGCGCTGCACTTCGAACTGCCCGGCGTGATAGATGGAGTTTGCTGAACTCTCGATCAGCACGACCCCGTTGTAGCGGCCATCGATGCGATTACTCCGCCGCGACGGATTCCCGTTGAGACCCGCGAAAGCGGCCTGGAAACTGGACAACCGGCTGCTTTCATCCTCCACGCTGACGGCCGGCGGCACTGCATTGGCGATCAGGTTTAGATCGCGCGAGCGCGGAAGATAGGTGGCCTTCGTTCCAACATAGTTGGCCTTCAGTACGAATCCGCCAAGCGCGCGCTGAACGCCGAAGTTCCATTGCTGAACCTGTGGGCTGCGAAGGCCCTGGTCGATAGCCGGACTGATCAGGCCGAAGTTGACGACGCTCTCATCGAAGCGGCCGGCCTGGACGGCCGCTTCCTGCTGCATGCGCGACGTCCCGGCGACGATTTGCTCGAAGCTGTTGGCGCCGGCAAAGCTCGCCTGGCCGGTGATCGTTCCAGCGACGATGAACGGCGGCAGGAACCGCTGGCTGGTGATGGGGCTCAAGAAGATGAAGTCGTAAGCGATGCCATAGCCGCCACGCACGACCGTCTTCTGGCCGCCGCCAGGCGACCACGCGAAGCCGGCGCGCGGCGCCCAGTTCGTATTGCCGCGAAACGACTGCTGACCGATTTCCAGCAAGCCAA
>CAYPUQ010000777.1:0-1529 GCA_964413655.1 uncultured Solibacteraceae bacterium
CCGCGGAGGTGTACGCGCGCAGGCGGAGCCGTCCCGTTCGAAGTATCTCCTGAGTCATATTGCACCCGCGGAATACCGGAATTGTACCGGAATCCTCCGATTCGGGAGTGAACCTCCAGCGTCGTCTGCCTCGGACGGGATCCCGGCCGTTGTGTCCGCTACCCGTGAGTAGTCGCCAGCGTCGGGAAGCCGGCTTGCCGTTCCTGATCCGGCGGCAATTTCTCGAACGCCGTTTCCGGCCCGTCGCTCTGGCAGTAGCTTGACTTGCCGCGGTCAATTGGACCCGGGACGGTCGCCAGGGCATCGATTCGGGGAGTACCGGGCAGCTTCCTCTGACGGCACATCGGTCCGCCAGCATGCTACAACCTGGGCCGCTGCGTCGCCCACGAGATCTCCCTGACCGAACCACGTTCGTTCAGATAACAACGAAGCTATCGTTCAGATAACAACGAAGCTATCGGTCTTCGACCAGTACGCCGGAAACGGTGACTTTCGCCGAGCCGGCGCCCCAATTGCCGGAGCGCTCGGCACTCACAGCGACCTTTGTGCCGCCATCGGCGTAGAGACGGAGTTGTTGCCGGAGCCGGATGATGTCGTGGTCGGGCGCCGTCACGCGCCGCCAGTTAGCCCAGGAAGGAACAAGGGAGTGAGTGGCCGTCTCGCCGTTGACGGTGGTTTCTATCCATACCAGAAGATCTTGTCCGAAGGGGAGATTGGCGCTGGCCGAGACGTATTCGATGACGAGTTGCCTCCCCTCGGGCACGTGGAACCTGGCGGTATTCTGGCGCGGGCCCAACGGAATGGACATTTCGCGCTGAAACGGGCGGGCCACAGCGTCTGCGCCGATTGCGGACCATGCGATGGTGCCGCACGCGATCGCGGATATGCCAACACATTTCCAGAGGGTCATGGTTAACGCCTCCTCAACCTGCGATTCTGTTTATCTCACTTTCGCCAGCTCAATACAACGTCCAGGCGTACTGGGCCGGCGCAGGGGCGGTGCCATCCCTGCGCCATTGCCCGTTTTGTCGGCGTGATTCCATCATCGGGCATGGCCGCCGGGTTTAGACCTTGAAGATGGATCTAAAAAACGCGCGCGGGGGAATCGCGGTGCGAGAGGCCGCACCAGGCGATGCAGGTTTCGTGCGGCATCGCACGACACGCCTCCAGCCGCGAGGAACCCTCGGCAGCCGCCGTCGTCGCCGATCCTGGCGCCAAATGAGCGGAGCGGCGAATCGCTGGACGGCGCGTGCTGTCGTTCCCGCGCGACAGCGCTCAGCGGGAACCGTCCATCGACGGGACTTCCCTCCCGCGGGCGCGGTGCGACCGGCGCAGCCCTTTGCCATCTCCGTTTCGCCGGCTGGCGAGCGAGACCTCGTGCGAGCATTCACGCGACATCGCACGACACGCCTACGCGCGTGAGGCCCTTCGCGCCCGCAGGCGAGGCCGCCAACGGCGACTGCGGGCGGAACGCCCTAGCGGGACTTTCCTACGCTCACCGGTTCGCCGTCTGCCAAGTCCTTGCCGGC
>CAYPUQ010000778.1:0-1528 GCA_964413655.1 uncultured Solibacteraceae bacterium
AAGCCCCACGACTGGCATATCCGTTAAGGCATGCTTATTTTAACGCCTATGGGCAAGGGGGCTGGCTGCCCCCTTGCCCCGCACCCCCAGCCCCGCTGCCTAACCTAGCCAGTGACGGGTCGACTCCCGCCAGAAATCGATAAGCACGTCAGTATCGGTGACGATCACCGCCATGTTGCGCGGATCGCGGCCGTGGAAGCGCGGAGCGATTCCGCGTCCTTGGCCGACAAGCTGCTGGCGGTGCGCAGCGCGCGTTTGCGCAGCTTCGCCGCGGCGGCATCGGCAGTGAGATAGGCCTCGATGGCTTCGGCGACGACGGACGAGAACCCCTTATCGCCGCGGCGGGCGGCGATCTCGAACAAGCGCGCCCGGTGTTCCGGCTTCATCTCCAGGGTCGTTCTCGTAGCTCCATGATGCATGCATGTGAATGCAGTCTGCGCGCTTCGGGCTCGAATCGCGCCCGGCGATCCTCGCGCGACGCGATGAGCGGCGGCGACACTTTCACTGCGACGGTACCGTCGAGGCGGGTGTCGCGAGCTTTGTAGACTTCGCCCATGCCGCCGGCGTCAAGGGGGCGAGGATCTCGTACGGTCCGAAGCGTACTCGCGCCGCCAGCTGCATATTGTGAGTGATTATATCCCGCGCGCCGCGATGTAGCGGCTAAGGGTACTGGGTGAAAGGCGCACACTTCACCCGGTCCCATTCTCCTTCCCTCCGGCCCCAATTCGGGGTAACGTGAAAGTGGAATCAAAAGGCCAACCGGCCGCTGAAGGAGCATGATCATGAATACGAAGTACCGTCTCCTCTCTTTCCTGGACATGCATGGTTGCGTGTATCAGCACGACCATCATCCGGTCTCCTATACCGCCCGTGAAACCGCCGCGGTGGACCATGTCGCGCCGCGCAACTATGCGAAAACCGTGGTGGTGCATCACGAGAACGGCTTCTCGATGGTGCTTGTGCCCGCCGACCAGCGGGTGGACCTCGCCGAACTGCGGTACGCCCTCGGAGTCACCCATTTGCGCCTGGCCACGGAGCGCGAATTGGATGAGATTTTCCCGGAGTGCGATCTGGGGGCGATGCCGCCTTTCGGCAACGGCACGCTCTTCGACATCCCTGTCTACGTCGACGGTCTGTTGATGGCCGAGGACATGGTTGCGTTCAATGCCGGCACCCACCGCGACACCGTCCGGATGAGCACGAAAGACTTCCAACGGCTGGTGAAGCCGATGCTGATGGCGTTCGCCGCTGCCCGATAACCCTGTAACCGGCTTTCACGCAGAATTCGTTCGCCATTCATCGCCGCGTTACGTTTGCCTGATGAACTGAAGACTCGAAGTTGGTGCAAGGCCTCACTTCGTGCGTATACCAGGCCGTCCGGTCTCGTGCCGGGCGGCCTTTTTTTCGTACCATCACTTCATGGATCGATTCCTGCAGAGCAAGAACGCGATTGTTACGGGTGCGACGCGCGGCATCGGGCGCTCCATTGCCGCCGCGCTGTTGCGGGCGGGCGCGGGCGTCGCGATCG
>CAYPUQ010000779.1:0-1523 GCA_964413655.1 uncultured Solibacteraceae bacterium
CGATCTCGCGGCGCGCCGTGAAGCGTTCCGTGCCGAACTCGACGCACGACGGCAGGCGGAGCGGTTCCGAGCCCGGCACGATGCCGCCAATGACCAACCGGTCGAGCCCCGTATAGGCAAGCCGTAGTTCGCCGCCCCGGAACAGTTCCTCGACCAGAAACGACCGGCGCAACGAGTCCGGGTCCATGCCGCGGGTCTCTTCCGGCGAAGGGATGAAGTACGTCCGCACTATCCGATCCGCTCAGGAAATCACGGATTCGCCAGCCTTATACTTGTCGGCGTAGACCTTCTCGATCACACGGAGGCCCAGTCCGGGCGCCTCGCTCACGGTGTAATGCCCGCCGCGAAACTCGTAGCCTTCCGCTTCCAGGACATCGCAGGTTGAGCGGTCGTCTTCGGCCGCCGTAACACTGCGGACGGCTTTAGCCAAGTGCAATCCCATGAACAGGCCAACTTGCGAACCCCAGTTATGAGGCACCGACGTGGCGCCGACTTCTTCGCCCATGCGGGCCATGCGCAAATTGTCGAGAAATCCGCCCCGGCGGATATCCATCTGCAAAACGTCCATCAACCGGCGGGGCTTGAGGTAGGGCGCGAATTGATCGGAGCGCCGTATATTCTCACCGTCGGCGAGTAGAGTTTTCATGTTGGCTGCGCGCATCCGGTCGAGGAGTTTGGCGTAAAGCGCCGGGTCCTCGGGAAACGGCTCCTCGATCCAGTAGAGGTTCGCCTCCTGCGTCCGGTCGAGGAACCGCCAGGTAAGTTCCTCCGGCTTCTCGCGCCAGCCATTGTTGGCGTCGGCGAGCACTTTGACGTCCGGTCCCACCAGTTTGCGGACCGCGAGCATCGTTTCAATGTCCCGTTCGAGCCCGGCCTTCTCTTCCATCCACTTCCAGCCCCGGCCCACCTTGTACTTCAGTCCCAGGTAGCCCTTGCGGACGGCTTCTTCGGTTTCCTCCAGCACGGCCCGGACACCGCGGTCGCGAAACCAGACGTCGCTGAAGTAGAGCGTGCCGTCGTAGACTTCGATCCGGTCGCGCACCGAGTCGCCGATCAACCGGTAGCACGGCTTATTCGTCAGCTTGCCGATGAGATCGAACAGCGGTCCGTCGAGGTGGGGGTAGCCGGTCAACAACTGCTGGAAGGCGCCCGCCGGTCTTGTGATCCGGCCGCCCTCCATCTCATAGACATCGAGCGGATTCGCTCCCACCAGGGCGCGGACGGCCTTACGAAAGGCATCATCCGGAGCGGCGTACTCCATCACGCCGACTCCTTCGACGCCCTGGTCCGTAAACAGCCGGATCAAAGTATTCCCGTAGGTGTGCCCCTTCGGCGCGGTGTCGTACGAATTCATCGCGACGAAGCGGTGGAAGCGGCCCTCGATAGGCGTCAGCGCGATCCGGGTGATGCGGACCGGGGTCTTGGCGGGCACCGGCCGCACGGCCACGCTGCCCATCAGAGAGAAGAGGAAGGTCTTGCGAGTCATCTTGTTTTCCTATCAGAATTCAAGTCGCAGGCCCAAC
>CAYPUQ010000780.1:0-1506 GCA_964413655.1 uncultured Solibacteraceae bacterium
GCCTCCAGGTCGGCATGGCCGAGCAATACCTGGATCGTGGCCAGATCGGCCCCGTCCTCCAGCAGGTGTGTGGCAAAATTGTGCCGCCGCATGTGAGGGCTCACGCGCTTGTTGATGCCCGCGTGCTGGGCCGCATCGTTGCAGACATACCAGACGGCTTTGTCGGTCAGGTGATTGCCGTTCTCTCGTGGCTGACCAGGAAATAGCCATGTCTTGGGTTTCTTCCAACGGCAATATTCGCGGAGCGTTTCGAGGAGTCTGGGACAGAGCGGCACAGCACGGTCTTTGCCTCCTTTGCCCTGGTGAATGTGGATGACCATGCGTGGACTGTCGATGTCCTCGACCCGCAGGCGAACCAGTTCGCTCCGTCGCATGCCGGTCGAATACAAGGTCATGAGGATGGTACGTGCTTGCAGATTGCCGGCGGCGTCGATCAGACGAGCGACCTCCTCCGGGCTCAACACGCGCGGGGTCCGGTGGTGCGAGTAGTTGGGGTACGGTATGGAGTCGGGCGGAAATCGGCGCTTCCAAACGCGCCGAAAGAAGAAACGCAGGGCGGCAACGCGATTCACAAGCGTGCCGACCGCGAGCTTTCGTTCGTGTAGCAGATAGGCCTGCCACTGGCGGATGTGGTCAGGGCCGAGCCGATCCGGCGGTTTTCCGCAGTAGCGGGCGAACTGCTCGACCGCGCCAAGGTAACCGCGTATAGTGTCTGAAGAGAAGTTACGACGCTGGAGCTCCTCCAGCATCAATTTGCGTAATCGGGTCACAGGGACCTCCTTGTGACCCGTCCTTTACTCCTCGTCGAAGCTCTTTGCCTCCCCTACGCACCACGCGTAGCGTCCGCCGCGCCAGCGGCTTCGTTCTGGCCGGCTTGAGGCCAACTGAGAGTAGTCTGCGTTTTTGCTGCCGACGTTGCCCCGAATTCGAAGAGTTATGCCCGTCAGAGCTTAACTTAGCGCTTATGGTTACAGCCCCGGCGCGGCCGGGCCGGCGTGGCGGATGAAGAGGGCAACATTGTGGTTGCGCCGATCGACTTCGGGGCGACGGTAAAGGCCACGGGGAGAGCGATCCGGGAGGAGCACGAGGCCCATATCTGGCACCTCGATCGGGAGGGCAAGGTGATCCGCTTTCGGCACCGGGTCGATACTTGTCAGCATCAGGCCGCTGACGGCAACTTAGCCGCGCGCGAAGCGGCGGCGCTCGGCTAAATAGCCAAAGCACCCAGATCTTCCTTAGGCGCCGATTCAGGCGTTTCCCCGATTCCTTTGCCTTCTGTTTGCCCCGTACCATAAAAGACGGAGGTTCAGGAGCGGGCTTATGCAGTGTCTGCATTGCGGAAAACGGCTCCCTCTTCTACGCAAGTGGAAGGACCAGGATTTCTGCTCGCAGGAACACCGCGAGGAGTACCACAGCGAACAGCAGGCGCTGGCGCTGGCGCGGCTGGTGAACACGCCGGGCACGGTCGAGCGCCCGGCACCGTTGTTGGCGCGGGCCGCGGCCGCC